>NZ_LR134289.1:1832727-2138181 GCF_900636535.1 Chryseobacterium gleum | reverse complement strand
GATGAAGAAGAGAATCTGAGGCGATATTACATGGAATGCTGAAAGTTTACTTTATACTAGTGTAGTAAAGGATAGAGCATCATTTCAGTATTTCAGAAAACAATTATTACGGAATACCTGATTTAAAAGACAGATTGATGAGGGTTCAGGGAATTATATCGCATGAATATAAAAAAACAAAAAAACCTCTGACTAATCAGAGGCTTTAAAGTGGTTTCTCCAGGAATCGAACCAGGGACACATGGATTTTCAATCCATTGCTCTACCAACTGAGCTAAGAAACCATTATATTTTTGTTTGACTTACTTCGTTGTTTTAAAGTGATGCAAAAGTAGTAAGTTTTAGTATACAAAGCAAGTATTCATCGTACTTTTTTTGAATAAAGTTAAAAACCTACTGATTATCAGCCGGATTATTTTCCTGCTCTTTTCTGATCTGTTCGCTCATCTCTTCCAATACCGGTTTTATCGTGTTTTCCGGAAGGTCACTGATTCGGATATACATCAATCCATCGATCGCATCATTAAAGTTGGGATCCACATTAAAAGCAATTACTTTTGCGTTTTGTTTGATGTATTTTTTGATCAGGACAGGAAGTCTCAGTTCAGGCTCAAGATCATCAATAATCTTATCCAGCTTATTAAGGTCAGATTCCATTTCCTCAAAGAAGATGTTTTTATCCCTGTCACGAAGCTTTACCTTGTACTCATTCCTTGGAGTGATATATTGAGCTACAGCAGAATCAAAATAATTGGAGCGCATAAACTCGATCATCAGAGACTTTGAGAATTCCGAGAACTTATTCGAGATGCTCACACCTCCCATAAGGAATTTATGGTCTGGATTTCTCAGGCATACATGTACAATTCCTCTCCATAAAAGAAAGAGTGGAAGAGGCTTTTGCTGATATTCCTGGCAAATATAGGCACGGCCCATTTCGATTACCTTTTTAAAGAAAGGGTGGATGTCCTGCTCAAATTCAAATAAAGAACTTGTATAAAAGCCTTTGATGCCATATTTCTTCATTACTTCTCTACCCAGTGCCATTCTGTAGGCTCCCACCAGTTTTTTCTCACCATTGTCCCAAAGGAAAAGATGATGGTAATGCTTATCATATTCATCCAGATCAAAAGGAAGGTTACTTCCTTCACCTACAGCACGGAAGGTAAGTTCTCTCTGACGTCCGATTTCCCTCATGATAGAAGGGATTTCCTCATAAGTCGTAAAGTAGATCTCGTAATTTCCGTTACTGAACAGCATTTTGTCAGTTCCTCTCAATTTGTCAACATCATTTATGATATCTTCAAGAGGAGTTTCATCAATAATATTCTGAACAATATTTTCTTCCTTCAATAAAGGAAATTTTACAGATAAGTTCTTAAGATTGATACTCTGAGCAAGAGATTTTCTTTTCTCATAATAAGATTTCATCATATAAACCTTACGTTTCAGAAACTCTCCCAATTCCTCTATTGTTTCCATATCGTCCATTGCCTTTACTGTAATGGGACGTCCAATTCTGATTCTGATAGGTTTTTCCCTGTCATTCATCATTTCTGCAGGAAGCATCAGGGTTTGTAAATTTGGATGAAGCTTGGCTACCTGATAAAAAAGCCGGCTGTTTTTGGCATGGAAATACATTGGAACTACCGGAACCTTAGCCATTCTGATAAGCTTAAGTGCTGTTTTTTCCCATTCCTTATCTAAAATTTCTCCGTATGGATTATTTTTGTTGGAAACTTCTCCTGCCGGGAAAATACCTACGCAGCCTCCGTTTTGTAAATGCTTGAGTGTTTCACGCATTCCTGAAGAACTGCTATAAGCTTCTTTTCTGTTTTCAAAAGGATTTACAGCGATTACATACGGCTCCATAGGTTTGATCTTTTCCAAAAGGAAATTCCCCATTACCTTGAAATCCGGGCGAACCTCTGTCAGGATCTTGCACATCAGGATTCCGTCAATAGCACCCAGCGGGTGATTGGAAACCAGAATAAACGGTCCCGTTTTCGGAATCTTTGCCAGATCCTCTTCAAAAGCTACGTAGCTTAGGTTTCTTTCTCTCACAAATGAGTCGAAAAAGTCTTTGCCTTCCTTATCTTTTAATTTATCGTATAATTTATTTACTTCATTTATTTTAGCAATGCTCATCACAGCAGATGCTACCGGGTTCTTAAGGAACCCGATTTTGTTTAAGCCGGAAGCTTTGATCAGATCGTTTTTCGAAATTAAACTCATGTGTGTTTAGTCGCAATTAATATTATTGTGTTACCATTTGAAGAGTATTCTTGGAAATTTGTTCCAATAATACATTTTTTTCATGGTAAAATTGATCAATGTGATCCTTCTTCGCATTTCTTACTGTGAATAAAGATACATTTTTAATTGCTTCGGTTTTAAAAATTTTTTGAAGCTCTTCGTTGAGCTCATCAATATGATTAAACTTGTCTTCCAGGCACAATGCCAGGGAGATTGCAGAATTCTGCATTAAGGAAACTTTAATTTTATATTTGGATAAATATCCGAAAATCAAACTCATATGGTCTTCCGCAATGAAGGAAAAGTCTCGTGTAGAGATTTTCAGAAGGTCCTGATTTTCTTTAAGAATATAAGTTTCCTCTTGCTGGTTTTTTTCAGAAGCGCCTACTTTTGTTCCCTCTTTGGTAGGATCTACGAAAGATTTTACATAAAAAGGAATATTTTTTTGCTGTAACGGCTGCAATGTCTTCGGGTGAATAACGCTTGCACCGTAATAAGCCATCTCAATTGCTTCCTCGTAGGAAATATTGGAAAGCAGCTTTACATCACTGAATTTCCTTGGATCTCCCGTCATCACTCCCGGTACATCTTTCCAGATGGTCATCGCTTCTGCATTTAAGCAATAGGCAAAAATAGCAGCAGAGTAGTCAGAGCCCTCTCTACCTAATGTTACCGTAAAATTATTCTCGTCAGATCCAATAAATCCTTGTGTGACATAGCAGATTTCAGGATTAAGATTTGAAATAAATTCTTCAGTCTTTGTCCAGTCTACCATACCTTCTCTGTATGAATTATCTGTCTTTATATAATCCCTGGCATCCAGCCATTGATTGGTAAACTGGATCTCATTCAGATACTCACTTACGATTTTTGTAGAGATCATTTCTCCGCAGCTTACCACCTGATCATATACAAAGTTGTAATTGGGAGACTTGTTTCTTCTTAAAAATGAATCAATATCATCAAAAAAGAGGTTAATTTCAGCAAAAACAGCGTGGTTTTCAGGGAAAAGTCCCTCCGCAATCTCAATATGTTTTTGTTTTATCTTTTCAATCTCAGTTTGATAGTTTTCTTTTTTGAAATAAAGCTCTACAACCTTTTCCAACTCGTTGGTCGTTTTGCCCATTGCCGAAATCACCAGCAAACATTTGGCAAATCCTTGGCTTTCCAGAACCCTGGACACGTTTTTAACACTGTCAGCATCTTTTACAGATGCTCCACCAAACTTGAAAATTTTCATTAAATTGTTAAAAATAAAATTGTTAGATAAAAAATTACATGAGTTTTTTACGGACGTCAAAATTATAAATTTACAACGAGATATGAAATAGCCCGGCAGGGAGATAGAATTAAGATTTCCTTAAAAATCAACAATTCATGAAATAATCTGAATTTTTTATGAACATGAAGCTGCAAATTTGGAGGTCGGATTTTCAATAATGTCCTGGTATTATGTTGTGTTTGGCTTGTATCTTTTTGAAATACAATGGTTAATCTCTTTTTTAATTAAATTTTCTTAATGCGATAAATTTTCCGAAATTTGGGCAAAACGTAAAAAGAAAAATATGTCAAATCAACCATTACAGACTTTAGGAGAATTTCTTATAGATAAGCAGGACGATTTTCAGTATTCTACAGGTGAATTCTCTCGTCTTCTAAGTGCAATAAGATTGGCTTCGAAAGTGGTAAACAGAGAAGTAAATAAAGCCGGAATTGTAGATATAACAGGAGCTGCAGGAAACCAGAATATTCAGGGAGAAGAACAGCAGAAGCTTGATGTGATCGCCAACGAAATTTTTATTACGTCTTTGTCTCAGAGAGAGGTGGTTTGTGGGATTGCATCTGAGGAAAATGATGACTTTATTGATATCAAATGTGGTGAAAACGGACATTTAAGCAAATATGTGGTGCTAATTGATCCCTTGGACGGATCTTCCAATATTGATGTTAATGTTTCTGTAGGAACTATTTTCTCCATCTACAGAAGAGTTACAGAGCCGGGAACACCTGTACAACTGGAGGACTTTTTACAGAAAGGAGTTAACCAGATTGCAGCGGGATATGTTATTTACGGTTCATCCACAATGATCGTTTATACAACAGGAAACGGAGTAAACGGATTTACACTGGATCCATCTTTAGGAACTTATTATCTTTCTCATCCAAACATGACTTTCCCCAAAACAGGTAAAATTTATTCCATTAATGAAGGAAACTACATCAAGTTTCCTCAGGGAGTAAAGAATTACCTAAAATATTGTCAGATGGAAGAAGGTGACCGTCCTTATACTTCAAGATATATCGGTTCATTGGTAGCTGATTTTCATAGAAATATGCTGAAAGGCGGAATTTATATTTACCCTTCTTACTCACAGGCTCCAAACGGTAAATTAAGACTTTTATACGAATGTAATCCAATGGCGTTTCTTGCTGAACAGGCAGGAGGAAAAGCAACTGACGGATTCCGAAGAATTCTTGAAGTAGAACCTACTGAACTTCACCAGAGAATCCCATTCTTCTGTGGAAGTGTAGAGATGGTAGAAAAGGCAGAAGAATTTATGCGAATTGACAGCGTAAAATAATGGAAGCAACATATCTGAAATATTTATTACAATTTAAACGCCCGAGTGGAACATCTCGAGGCGTTTTGCTTGATAAGGAGACCTTTATCCTGACTGTTTCTGAAGAGGGTAGAAAAGGAATAGGTGAATGTGCTGTTTTCAGAGGGTTAAGCTTTGATGACAGACCTGATTATGAAGAAAAACTCAAATGGCTGTGCGAAAATATCAATCTGGATGCAGCTTTTCTGAAAGAAGAACTGATAGAATTTCCATCCATCTGGTTTGGTTATGAACAGGCTGTTCTGAATCTTAGAAATGGAGGAAATCTTTATTTTCCCAGTGAATTTACCGAAGGAAAATCTGCCATTACCATCAACGGTTTGATATGGATGGGAGATGCAGCGTATATGGAAGAACAGATTCAGGATAAGCTGAAAAAAGGATTTCATTGCATCAAATTAAAAATCGGGGTTGATTGGAAATCTGAACACATTATCCTTCAGAAATTAAGAGAGAAATTTTCCAAAGATCAGTTGGAACTGCGTGTTGATGCCAATGGAGGTTTCAGTAAAGACGAAGCGATAGTTGTTTTGCAACAGCTTGCTGATCTACATATTCATTCTATTGAACAACCTATCAAAGCCGGTAACTGGGATGATATGGCTGAGTTATGTGCAAAAACTCCTATTCCGATCGCATTAGATGAAGAACTGATCGGAATCATTGACCCTGAAAAAAAGAAACAGCTTTTAGAAAAAATTAAGCCACAATATATTATTTTAAAACCTGCATTGGTTGGAGGATTTTCCGGTTCGGATGAATGGATTTTCCTTGCTGAGAATCAGAATATCGGTTGGTGGATTACATCAGCTTTGGAAAGCAATATTGGATTGAATGCTATTGCCCAGTATACTTTTACCAAAAAAAATCCAATGCCTCAAGGTTTAGGCACTGGAGCTTTATTTGTTAATAATTTTGAATCTGTTTTAGAACTTAAAAATGAGTTGCTATGGTTCAAAATATAACTGTTAAAAGTTACTTAGCATAATGGTGGAGGCGAATCTGGACATGTAGTTTGCCTACAATAGTCCTGCGCTTATGATCACAGCACATAGTAAAGGAATGTCAACTGTGACATACAAGAGGAGAAGGTTTTCTCGTTTTGCGGTTTTGGTTTATCTCATTTTATGATAATAAATATTAAACCCTATTATAGTTTATCGAATATGGATTTGGTTAGTATCAGTTTTTTAATCTGCAATCCCTTCCTGTTCAGAATGTTTGAATTTTTTTAATCCGGTCTGTAGGAGGACCTGGCAGTAATGGATCGAATATTTTGTTGATTTAGAGGTTGTTACACAATTAAATCACATCTTTCACGAAAATAGCTTTCTTGATATAGTTTAATATATTAGAAAACCTTTTTTTAATCTGTCCCATAATTAAAAATTGTAATTCCCTAATAAATGAATTAGCAATCATTGTGCCATACTGCTGTTTTTTAGTTAATTTTTAACGTATAATTCATTTTTCAGGGACTATTTTAATTATTTATTAAGAAATAATTGTGAAAATGTTTTCACTTTCTTTAGATCTGTTGGTAATAAGATTTCTGTCGATTCCATATAAATTCTGGAAGATATCATTTTGAACCTGAGAGCTGGAAAGGTATCCCCAGTGATTTCCTACTTCATACTTAAAGCTGTTTAGCAGATCATCTTTTACAAACGTACAATCGATAACAGATACAATATCTTTATACTGATCAATGTCGCTCGGACCATTTTTACCAAGCCTTGGGGTGAGGATATTTTTCGTAAACTGAGAAGCTCCGAGAATAATATCCTGTCTGTTTAAACAAATGGAAATCCTGTTGGCCAATAACGGAAGCTTATTAAATGAATCCTCGGCATCTTCAAATACTTTATAGCTCACATCAGCATTTAAAAGGAGAACTTGGTCTATAACACGAAGAATATTTTCTCTTTTAAGGCTGTATAACATACTTTGAAGAACTCTGTTTCCCATAGAGTGGGCCATAAAATGTATTCTTTGATTACAAGGTGCAAGATCCCGGTTGGAAAAAATATCTTTTAAAAACTGAGTGTAGAAATAAAACAATCTCATCAGGGATGTTCCGGAATTGATACTTGATGCTTTATCATCAAAATAGCTTAACGGAATAATACTGCTGGAAGCCGGCCAGCTTACGAATAAAATATGTTCTACAGGAGATGCCGGATTATCAATGAATATTTTTTTTAGATCCAGAATAGCCTTTAATTCATCATCAAAATCATATAAATAGCCATGGATGAATATCAGGACGTCACTCCTGTCTTTAGTGGAAGACATATTTTTGTACAATTCATAAAACATCCTTTGGGTTCCGCCAAGATTATTGGCTGTAAGAGTGGATTCTTTAATTCCTTTTTCGCTCAGCAGAACTTCCAGTACTTCTTCATACCCTTGCTTTTCAGGTTCAGAAAAAAGCTTGTAATTTAAAATATTTCTGTTGGTATAGTCCTTTTTCTTTTTAGCCTGTAGAGAGGGTTCCTGATAATTGTCAAAATCACATTTTGCGATCCTGAAATTCGGAATCGAGTATTCATCATTGGAAAAAGAGTCCACTTTTTCGCCTTTATGCCGGACAATTTTCCGGTTGCTTAAGATATAAACAGCCATGATGGTTATTGGTTATAACGGTTTTAGATTTCCTAAATTAGTGAAAAATATTGAATTCTAACCATTAAGGGTTTTAAACTATGACTTTTACAAAAGCTTATTTTTCCGTAACTTTGTAAAACTTTTTTGCTAAAAACAAAAGCTACTTTAATGGAAGAAGAAAAAAAATCACTCAATTTTATTGAGCAAATTATTGAAGATGATCTGGCAAACGGTCTGAAAAGAGATCAGATCCGTTTCCGTTTTCCGCCTGAACCCAATGGTTATCTGCATGTAGGTCATACAAAAGCGATCTGCATCAACTTTGGACTGGGCGAAAAATACAATGCTCCCGTTAACCTTCGTTTCGACGATACGAACCCTGAAAAAGAAGAGCAGGAATTCGTAGATTCTATTATGAAAGACGTTGAATGGCTGGGTTTCAAATGGGATAAAGTTTTGTACGCATCTGATTACTTCCAGCAGCTTTACGATTGGGCAGTTCAGTTAATTAAAGAAGGAAAAGCTTACGTAGATGAGCAGCCGTCTGAAGTGATTACGGAGCAGAGAAAAAATCCTACAGAACCGGGAATTGAATCTCCATACAGAAACCGTCCTGTTGAAGAATCATTAGATTTATTCGAAAGAATGAAAAACGGAGAATTTGAAAGTGGTTCAATGTCTCTTCGTGCAAAGATCGATATGGTTTCGCCTAACATGAATATGCGTGACCCTGTGATGTACAGAATTTTGAATAAACCTCACCACAGAACAGGTACAGCATGGAAAATTTATCCGATGTATGACTGGGCCCATGGTGAATCCGATTATATAGAACAGGTTTCGCATTCACTTTGTTCTTTGGAATTTGAAAACCACAGACCGCTTTATAACTGGTATTTAGATCAGGTTTATGAAGAAGGAAAGGTTAAAAACAAGCAGAGAGAATTTGCAAGGATGAATGTTTCCTACATGATTACTTCCAAAAGAAAGCTTCAAAGATTAGTAGCTGAGGGGGTAGTAACCGGATGGGATGATCCAAGGATGCCTACTATTTCAGGGATGAGAAGAAAAGGATTTACACCGACTTCTATCAGAAATTTTATTGAGAAAGTAGGAGTAGCGAAAAGAGAAAACCTTATCGAAATTCAGTTGCTTGATTTCTGCGTGCGTGAAGATCTGAATAAGGTTGCCAAGCGTGTGATGGCAGTGGTAGATCCGGTGAAATTAGTAATCGAAAACTATCCGGAAGACAAAGAAGAATGGTTGGAAACTGAAAATAATCCGGAACAGGAAAATGCAGGGACAAGAGAAATTCCGTTCTCAAGAGAATTATATATTGAAAGGGAAGACTTCAAAGAAGAAGCGAACAATAAATTCTTCAGACTTAAATTAGGCGGAGAAGTTCGTTTGAAATCAGCTTATATCATTAAAGCGGAGAGAGTAGAAAAGGATGAAAATGGAGAAATTACTACAATCTATGCTACTTATGATGAAAAAAGTAAGTCAGGAAGCGGAACAGAAGAAAGCTTAAGAAAAGTGAAAGGAACTTTACATTGGGTATCTGCAAAGCATGCTATTCCGGTAGAGGTAAGAATCTACAACCAACTTTTTACAGTGGAGCAGCCTGATGCGGAAAAAGATGTGGATTTCTTAAACTTCATCAACCCTGAGTCTGTAACAACGGTAAAAGGATTTGCTGAGCCAAGTCTGAAAGACGTTGCGGTGGGAGAACCATTACAGTTCCAGAGAATCGGATATTTTACAAAAGATCAGGATTCTACAGATGAAACCCTGGTATTTAACCGTACGGTAACTTTGAAAGATTCTTATAAACCTGAATAATTTTCAGGAATAGACCATAAAACAAAAGCAGGACTTCATACAAGTCCTGCTTTTATTATTTAATAGCTTAAAATATTAAAGTATGATATTTTATTTCAGGAAATCCTTGTCCTGATAGGCGGGATTTGGATATTTATAAAATCCTTCCCCGGTCAATACTCCCAGTTTTCCTTTATCAATAAATTCTTCTTTTAATTTTTCAACGGCTTTTATCTTTAGTGGATCCTGAGTTTCTTCAGCTTCCATTTTATTGATATTATAAGCGGTTGTGATTCCTACAACATCCAGAATTCCAAAAGGGCCGGTTGGTGCTCCGGTGGCGACCATCCATGTCTTATCGATTGTTTCTATATCTGAGACTTCATCTACCCAGAGATTGACTGCAGCGCCAAGCAACGGAACCAATAATGAATTGACAATATACCCGGGTTGTTCCTTTTGGATAGGAAGTGCTACCATTCCAATTGCTTTTGCAAATCTGATAAGCGAATCAAATACTTCCTGTGAAGTTCCCGGATGCCGCATTACCTCTCCTGTATTGTGCTTCCAGATTTCATTGGCAAAATGGAGGGCTACAAACTTTTCCGGTCTGCCTGTAGCTTCAGCAAACTGACTCGGCAGAAGGGTAGAAGAATTCGTTGCAAATACCGTTTTTTCAGGGGCTACCTGAGCCAGCTTATGGTAAAATTCTGTTTTAATGGTTGGATCTTCGGGAACTGCTTCTATCAGAAGATCAGCATCTTTTACTGCTTCAGCAAGATCAGATGAATAACTGATATTTTTAAATGTAGCATCAAGTTGTGCCTGCGTTGCACCCACATCTTTTTTATAAGCTTCACTTAAAGTGGTGAATTTACCTTTGGCTTTCTCCAATACTTCATCATTGATATCATATACAGTAACTTTGAAACCTTGATAAGCAGTCTGAAAGGCGATCTGATATCCTAATACGCCGCTTCCTGCTATTGTTATGTTTTTAAAATCCATGAGATTTATTTTTATATCTGTTTTAGAATAGTTGTTTGTTTTTTTAACGCAAAGATTTATAAAAACTGATTATTATTTCAAGAGGGCAAAGGCAGATAAATCTGCTTCGCAAAGTTATACGCTTCATCAAATCAACTTGTTGATTCTCTTCTTTGCTCCCTCTAATACATTATTATAATTCTAAACCTTTGCGTTAAAAATAAAGTATGTACTACTTTAAAACTATTGTTTTGTAAGCTAATATTTTCAATCTTTTACTCCTTTTACCCATTCCTGAAATCTGGTTAAGAAAGATTCGTGTTCTTCTTTTTCTTCCGGGCGGTTTACCAGAATGTGTTCAAAGTAAGTTCCTTTTAATATTTTTCTTAAAATTCCTTCTCCTAAGAAAGGTTTATAGTCATTCAGAGCCTGAGTCGCTTTTAATAAATGTCTGATATCATACTGCAGTGGATTGATGTCCGGAACCTGTTTATTAAGGTTAAGCAGGTTGTAAACAGCTATTCTTGCAGTTCTTACAGAGCTTTCCATGGTGAATACAACATCATTATTGGTTTCTACAAACTGTCCTACAAGACCTAAGTTGGTACATCCTTCAGGAACCACTCTCGGACGGTCTCCCATCGCTCTTGGCATAAACATAGATGTGATATAAGGCATGAATGCTGTACGTACAATGGTATTTTCAGTAACATTATCCAGCTGGTCTGTTATACCAAGGTGGTAGCATAACTCGGCAAGAATCTCGTTTCCGGTACATTGAGGCATAGTTTTTTTGATATAATTACCTTCTTTATCCATCAGTAAAGCATACACCCAAACTACAAGGATATCATCCGGCTGAGTAGGGAAGTGCGGCTGTCTGTTGCAGGTAAAACTCATCACCCAATTGGAGTCTGTAATGGTAATAATTCCTCCTGTAGCAGTTCTTCCTGAATAAGGATCATTTACACACAGTTCTTTTAGTTTCTCTGTAAAAGCAGAAGGACGGCATGTTAAGGTTGCAGATTCCCAGGAAGATTTTTCAATATGACTACAGAATTTTTCAGGTTTCCCGAATACTTCAGATTTCGCGGCAAGATTTTTCCAGAGTTTCCATCCGGCACTTTGTCCTGCGCTGCTGTTATCTATTGTAACTTCAGGAACGGTATTGTTATCACCGTAGAAAGTACTTTCGGTCATAGAGCCGGTAGTTACAATAACGTAATCCTCTTTACTGATTGGTATTTTTACTTCCTCTCCGTTTTGTTCAGTAATAATTCCTTCTACGGTTTTTCCTTCCGTGTTAATATGAATATCAAGATCTTTTACAAGGGTATTAAACTGAATCTGTACACCTTTTTCTACCAGGAAGTTTTTTAGTGGAGTTACATAGGTGTCATATTGGTTGTATTTCGGGAATACCAGGCATGAGAAGTCTTTCATTCCGTCAATGGCATGAAGGAACCTGTGCATATAAAGTTTCAGTTCCAGTAAGCTGTGCCAGTTTTCGAAGGCAAACATAGAACGCCAGAAGAACCAGAAATTACTGTTGAGGAAAGATTCAGAAAAATAATCTTCAATCGTGAGATCGTCTAGCTCTTCTTTTTTCTTCAACAACAGTTTTACAATTGCCAGCTGATCTTTTTTCTCAAGTCCGAACTTACTGAAATCTTTGATCTGTCCCTGGTTGTGAATGAGTCTTGCTTTGGAATAATTCGGGTCGTTGTCATTAACAAGGCGGTATTCATCCAATACACTGTAAGGTGCAGGCAGCTCCAAAGCAGGAATATCCTGGAACATGTCCCATAAATTTTCATAGGTCATATCCATTTCCCTTCCTCCCCGGATAATATAGCCGTCTTTTGCGTTGCCGGCTCCATCAAGAGATCCGCCTTCAACGTTAAGCTGATCGAGGAAAATAATATTTTTGCCGGGTACACGGCCATCGCGGATGAAATAGTAAGCGGCAGACATGCCGGCAATTCCGCTTCCTACAATATAGATTTTACTGTTTTCGTAAGACTGTAAAGGAATACCTTTATTACGTTGATAGTTTCCGATCTGATCGGAGAAAGGCATCGTTTTTTCAGGAGTGTTAATCTGAACTTCTTTGCTTGAATCCGGCTCGTGGTTTACATTTCCAAACTGGTCAGAGGCATTTAAAACTTTATCGAATTTTGAATTGATCGTACTCATCTTTTATTGTTTTTAATTAACAATATAAAGGTACCTCTATTCTGAAAGCGATGTATATCCCCAAGTTCAGAATTATTATCCCCAAATTCTTATGACTGGATATTTTCTTTAATTCTATATTCTGAAGGAGAAAGTGTAGTGTGCTTTTTGAAAAAGCGGCCGAAAGCTGAAGCTGAATTAAACTGAAGTTCAAAGGCTATTTCTGAGATTGTGACATCCGGATTTCCAAGCATGACATAAGCTTCTTTCAGCAGCGCTTCATCAATAACCTCATGAGGTGTTTTTCCGCTTGCTTTCTTAATGATTTCGATGAGATATTTATTGGAAACGTGAAGTTGATCCGCATAAAACTGAACCGTTCGTTCTCTGGTAATATTTTCACGGATCAGTTTACCGAATTTCAGATAAAGATCTTTTTTTCCTTCTTCCCTTTCCGGATTTGCAGCGTTTTCCTGTTCTATAATCTCAGCAGTTTCAAGCAATAGATTGAATATAATGGTACGAATAATTTCTTCAGTGAATTTACCCTGTTTTTTGGATTTTTTGTCAAGATAATCAAGAAGGTTCTGCAGCAATAAAGAATTTTTTGCAGTGGTTTTTACAATACTGTATGAACCTTTGGAAAAAAGATTCATTTTCTCAATGATAAAAGGATTGGAAATATTTTTAATCAGAAAATTTTTGTCGAAGAACAGCAGTTTCATTGTAAAATCGTTACTTGCTTTTCCAAATTTCACAATCGTAGAAGGTGCAGCGATCAAAAAGCTGTGAGCGTCTACCCTGTATTTCTGTCGGTCTATCTCAATATTGATTTCACCTGCGGTACAAATGCACAGAGCATAGTAATCCATTCTGAAAGGAGACTTCGGAAATTTGAAAATCGGTTTTCCGGAAGAAATATAGTAGGATTGGCAGCAATCAATACTGTAAAAAGATAACGTGTCATGTAAATTTTCGTAGGTAAGCATTCTTACGTATTGATTAAGTTTTTATGGTGTTTTTAAGAAGTTTTAGTTTAAAACTCCTGTTGTTACTGCAATTTACGTTTTTTATAAAAGCATTTGGGTTTTATGTATTAAAAAATTATTTGAGATAGTTGTTTTAAATGGTTTTATGAATATGTTTTATAAAAAAAGGTTTAAATAAAGGCTTTTGAGTTATTTTTATCTAATTTTGCATTTTCAAATGACACCCCAAATATTATTGTGAGATTAATTAGCGTATATACGGGTTCTTTCAAAGGACTCTCGCAGGAAAGCTGGATGCTGGCGTTGGTAATGCTCATCAACAGAGCCGGTTCTATGGTACTTCCGTTTCTGGGAGTTTATATGACCAATCATTTACATTTCAGTATTGAAAATTCAGGAATTGTACTGAGCTTTTTCGGAATAGGTTCCGTTATCGGATCGTGGTTGGGTGGAATGATCACAGATAAAATAGGTGAGTACAGGGTACAGAGTTTGAGTTTGCTGCTCAGTGTTCCTTTATTCTGCCTGATTCCGCTTTTTACAACAGAAGCAGGGTTGGCAGGAATTATTCTGGCTCAAAGTATTGTAAGTGAAACATTCCGTCCCGCAAACTCAGTGGCCATCACAAAATATGCAAAACCTGAAAATATTACAAGGGCTTTCTCGCTTAATCGTATGGCCGTTAATCTTGGGTTTTCTATTGGTCCTGCACTGGGTGGTATTTTATCCGCTATTTCTTATGAATTCCTGTTTTTCAGTAACGCCTTAGCTGCTTTGCTGGCAGGCTTACTATATATCTGGTTCTTTAAGGATCGTGCAAAATTAGCCAGAGAGAAAGCCAAAAAGGTAAAAGACGTAATTGTTATTAAAAAAGAAAATTCTCCATACAGAGATGGGAAATTTTTGATTTACTGTGCCTTCTGCATGCTGTTTTCGATATGCTTTTTCCAGCTGTTCAGTACATTAACCATATTTTATAAGGATGTGGCTCACCTGAGCCAACAAAATATCGGATATATCCTGGGATACAGCGGTTTTCTGATTGTACTTCTGGAAATGGGGCTCGTACAGATTGCTGAGAAATATTTTACATTAGCTTTTACCATGCTGATAGGAACATTCCTTTGCGGATTTTCTTATGCCATGCTTGCTTTTGATTACAGTATGATTACACTTGTCCTGTCTATGACTTTACTCTGTGTGGGAGAAATATGGACACTTCCTTTTATGTCAACCATTACAGCATTACGTTCAGGGGATAACAATAAAGGTGCTTATATGGGATTGAACGGAATGTCTTTTTCCATTGCATTTATCGTCACACCTTACATAGGAACACTGATTGCGGAAAAGTTAGGTTTTAATACATTATGGATTGGAACCGGAGTATTGGCCATGGTTATTGCCATTGGTTTCTACTTTATTATTCCTTGGATGCTTAAAGATAAAAATAAGGTAGAAGAAGAGATAATATAGCGCTTTTACTTTTAAATCAAAAAGGTTCGGGCAATTTCGTAGAAATTGCCCGAACCTTTTTTAATATCTATAAACCATTTATGATAAAGATCTTGAAAGAATGGTATTGATGATCATATTCGCATGAATTCTGGAATTTTCAATGAACCATAAATGAGTATCTTTTCCTCCGCATACAACTCCTGCAAGATAGAGGTTGGAAATATTGGTTTCCATGGTTTCAGGATTGTAAAATGGATTCAGACAGTCTCCGTTGAGTTCAATTCCTGAGTTTTTAAGAAATTCAAAATCCGGAAGATAACCTGTCATGGCCAGTACAAAATCATTGTCGATTTCATGAATTTCTCCTTTTTCATCTTTAAAAACTACTGTATTTTCTTTAATCTCGACCATTTCAGCATTGAAATAGGCTTTAATGCTTCCTTCCGCAATTCTGTTTTCAATATCTGGTTTTACCCAATATTTTACACTTTTTGAAATTTCAGAATGACGGATGATCATCGTTACTTCAGCTCCTTTTCTGTATGTTTCCAATGCAGCATCCACAGCAGAATTACTGGATCCTACCACCACAATTTTCTGTTTTGCGTAAGGATAAGGTTCGGTATAATAATGCTTAACTTTAGGAAGATTCTCACCCGGAATATTCATCAGGTTTGGAATATCATAAAATCCGGTAGCAATAATTACATTTTTAGCCTGGTAGTTTGCTTTGGAAGTCCTGATCTCAAATATTTTATCCTTTTTCGAGACATTTATCACTTTTTCATACAGGTTGATGTTCAGTTTTTTTTGTCTGGCAATTCCCTGATAGTATTCCAGAGCTTCCTGCCTTCCAGGTTTTGGAGCAGTAGAAATAAATGGAATCTCAGCAATCTCCAGCTTTTCAGCAGTGGAGAAAAAACGCATATACAAAGGATAATTGTAAAGAGAATTCACAATGGTTCCTTTTTCTATGATTGTATAACTAAGATTGTTTTTTTGAGCCTCAAGAGCGCAGTTTAAGCCGATGGGTCCGGCCCCGATAATCAGAATATCCAACATTTCCATCTAACAAATGTACGATGTAATTTTTAAAATGAGAAGCCAAAACTCCTCAACTCTCATAGTCTTTATCTCTTTATATCATGTTCCGCTTGGCATCAGATTTGGTGTTTTCTACCAATTGCAAAACCTTAAATATGAAAAAATTATTGATTGCTGTATTTGTCATGAGCCTTATTGTAGCCTGTAAGAAAGAAGCTGGAAAACCTGTTCCGAATGAGATAGATTCCATCGCACAAAATAAAACAGACGGTGCCGGTACCACTCAGACTAATGTCAATAAAGAAGCTGTATTGAAACAGACTAATGATGAGGTTCTGAAAACGCTTAAAGCTAAAGACTATGTTACTTTTGCTTCCCTGATTCACCCGCAAAAAGGAATCCGTTTTTCAATGTATGCTTTCGTTAATCTGAAAGAAGACAAACATTTTTCCAAAGCAGATTTTGAAAAATATCAACCTACCAAAACTTTGTTTACCTGGGGAGCGCATGATGGTTCCGGAGATCCTTATAAAGCAACGATCAATGATTATCTTGGGAAATGGGTTTTTTCTAAAGATTTTACAGCATCACAATATTCATTGAATAAATTCATCGGTGGTGGTAATTCCCTGAATAATTTAAAGGAAATATATCCTAAAGATGACTTCACAGAAAATTACATCAAAGGAACCGAAAAATCCGGTAATATGGATTGGAAAACACTACGTTTTGTATTTGAAGAATTTCAGGGGAAATATTATCTGGTTGCTGTTATAAATGACCAGTGGACCGTATAGAAGTTAGAAGTGGTAAGTAAACTTCCAGCTTCTAACTTCTTTCTTTATATTATAAAATTTCAGTCAGTTGGCGGGTCAGATTTTTTCTTGAGAACTGATCAATATGCTGAGTGTTTTCAAGAAGATCGCCGTTTTTCCAAAGATCAAATTTTTCCAGAATAAATTTTTTGACCATTTCTGTGTCCTGATACCCAAAATGTTTTCCTGCCTGGGTTTCTTCCAGGATTTTGGCAACATCAGCCTTGTCCGGACCGAATGAGAGAATCTGTTTTCCTGATGCCAGATATTCAAATATTTTTCCCGGAATAATCCCTCTTGAAGACTCATTCGGAAAGTTGGTTATAAGAAGCATATCCGAATGTTGCATCTCTTCTACAGCTTTCCCATGAGCAAGATATCCAAGGTTCAGAATATGATTTTTAAGGCTTGAATTTTCGATGGATTTTAGAATTTTATCATCAATTCTTCCTACGAATTTCAATTTGAAATCAGCCGCAAATTCAGCATGTTCTCTGATAAGCTCATCCAGAGCCTTCCAAAGGTTTTCCGGATTTCTGAGCTGCTCCAAAACCCCAATATAACTTAGAGTAAATGCCTGTCTGATTTGCAAATTTGCCTTTTCAATATTTTGCCCTTCTGCTTTTTTACCAGAATCACTTTCATCAAATCCATTGGTAATACAAACCGCATTGGCTCCTGCTTTTCTGAAATTTTCTGCATCAGTATAACTTGTCGCTAAGGTAATATCTGCATTCCTAAATACGGCACTTTCCAGCTGGCGGTGCTTTTTATCCGAACTTTTGGTCAATTTCAAATGTTTGTAATAGGAAATTTCTGTCCATGGATCACGGAAATCAGCAATCCATTTAAGCTCAGGCATTTTGTTTTTAAGCCCTAAACCAATCAGATGGAGAGAGTGGGGAGGACCTGAGGTTACAACCGTACCGATGTTATTTTCTTTCAGGTATTTTTCCAGAAATTTAACGGAAGGGTTTACCCAGAAAACCCTGGCATCTGGAATGAAAAAATTACCTCTTACCCAGATTGAAAGTTTGGATTTCCAGCTTTGGTTTTTTCCGACATCAAACTGTCCGGCTTTAAATTTTTTGTTGCTTTTATTCAGCTTTTCAGCAAGCTGATAAGGCTCCCATATTTTGGTTCTTACGATCTCTATATTTTCAGGAACATCTTTCATCAAGGTTTCATCCAGCAATGGATAGCTTGGATTTTCCGGAGTGTAGATGATAGGTTTCCAGCCGAATTCAGGCAGATATTTCGCAAACTTCAGCCATCTTTGAACACCAGGACCTCCCGCAGGAGGCCAGTAATAGGTGATAATCAGTATTTTTTTCTGTTCCATTTTCTTAACTTAAATACTCTCTGTCATTCTGAACGCAGCGAAGCGCAGTGAAGAATCTCATTGTGCAATTAACAGATTAAATACTTTGTTCAGCAGCAATTTCTTTTTTCCTGTTTTTGTTCATCCAGAAAATTCCAAATGCAGCCAACAGGATAAATAATCCAAATGAAAGAAGAGAAAGCCATTTTCCTTTTTCAATCACTTCAGGTTCAAATACCATTCTGATATGATGGTTTCCTGCAGGAACATGCACAGCACGAAGCAAGTAATCTGCCTTGATGTAAGGAACTTCTTTTTCATCTACAAACATTTTCCATCCGTGAGGATAATACACTTCAGAGAATACTGCCAATTGAGGGGTTTTCGACTGAGATTTAAATTCAAGTTCGTTTGGCTGGTATTTCGTAAGATTAATAAATGCTGTAGAATCTGCCTGAACTGGTTTATTATCAAAATATGATTTGTCAGATGAAGCAATGACAGCTGTTTTTTTGTTATCAATTGTTCCAATAGATTTAATTTCCTGGTTAGGGCTATCTACAAATTTTAAATCACTTACAAACCATGCATTTCCGTTGGCTTTTGGATTAGGAACAACCTGTGGCTGGTCAGGACCGCCGAAAACCATGTACTTAGCATTCAGTAAGTTTAATACATTAGGCGTTTTTACACTGTCGATGCTATTGATATATTCATTTAATACATCATCATACCTTCTTAGTTTTACAGCGTGGTAACCACCGATAGAAGCTTTAAAATAAGAAGTATTGGTCTCACTGGTTACACCCAGTGTCTGGTTGTAAATTCTGTAGTGAGTTTTGTCTTTTTCAGCAATGGTTTCCAATGTTTTGTTAATGTTGACATTGGATAAAATAGATTCCAGATTAGGATTTCCCTGAACTTTTTCCGCCAGCAGATCTGAGCTTTCTGTCTGGAAAGGATTTTCAGCAAAGATTTTATCTACGTAGTTTTCGTCATTTAAATAACGCTTGTTTACGCTCCAGAGATCAAATAAACTTACAACTCCGATGACAACCAACGCAATATTCTGATTAAGCTTTTTCTTTAAAGTCAGGAATAGTGCAGCAGCAGCAATTGCCACATAAATGAATGCCTTTATCGCATCTATTCTGAACAGTTTATATCTTTCATCTACTAGATAGTCAAGCAGGAAAGGAGGGAAATAAGTCTTTTCGTTTTCTGTAGCAAAGCCTAATAAAGACTTTCCAAAGATTAAAAGAATCAATAAAAAGCCTAAAGTTCCTCCTCCCACATAAAGAAGGATTTTCTGTTTGTATTCTTCAGTCAGTTTTTCATCTGTAAAGAATCTGTATAATCCCAGAATGGCAATTAATGGGAATAATAGCTCTACCACAACCAGGATTGAAGAAGGAGCTCTGAATTTATTATAGAACGGCACATAGTCGATAAAGAAATCAGACAATGGCATAAAGTTACTTCCCCACGCCAGTAAAATAGTCAGGATAGAAGCTCCCAGAATCCAGTAACGGTATTTTTTCCAGGCAAAAAAGAATCCTAATAAAGCAAGGAAACATACAATCGCTCCCTGATAAGCAGGTCCTGATGTTCCCGGCTGGTCTCCCCAGTAAGTTACGCCGCTGAAGCCTTTGGAAATTCTGTCCATTTCAGCCTGTGAACCTACATTTTCCTGAACCAGTTCCTGAACTCTGTTCATGATTTCTTTGCCTTCAGGCTCCTGGCTTCCGCCACCCATTAATCTCGGGATGAAAAGGTTTAAAGTTTCCATTCGTCCATAGCTCCACATCAGCATGCTTTCCTTATCCATTCCGGATTTTCCTGAAGTATGGCTGTCATTATCCAGAATCTGCTTTCCACGAACGGTTTCTTTTACATATTCTGAATTGGCCATAATTCTCTGTGAATTCATACCCACTCCTATAACACATGCTGCCGCAATAATTCCTGATGAAATAAGAAAATGCTTCATCGGTGTTTTTTTCTGAATAGCTCTGATCAGTTCAGAAAGGAATAAGAATCCCAGAGCAAGGAACAGGTAATACGTCATCTGCGGGTGATTGGCCGCGATTTGAAGCCCCATAAAAAGGGTCGTGACGATGAATCCCCAGATGTATTGTTTCCTGATATAAACCAGTAAAATTCCGGCTAACAGCGGTGCAAAATATTCAATGGTATTTACTTTACCATTATGTCCCGCTGCGATAATAATATAAAAATAAGTCGAAAGTCCGAAAAACGTAGCGCCCAGAAGAGCGTACTTCCAGTTTCTGACTACTACCATTCCCAAAAGGAAAAAACCTGCAAACAGCAGGAAGAGATAATTGACCGGCCTTGGCATGAAATTCAGATTGCTGTCAATTTTTTTGATGATATCACCCTTGAACTGGCTTCCCATCTGATAAGTCGGCATTCCTCCGAACATGGAGTCACTCCAATAGGTTTCATTTCCGGTATTGGCTCTATAATCAAGCAGTTCTTTTGCACCTCCTCTGTACTGCACGATGTCATGCTGGAAAAGCTGTTTCCCTGAAAATACAGGAGTGGAATATAAAAATGCTAAAACTATAAATACTACTAATGAAACTGCAATATAAATTAAGTTTTTATTTTTTGCCATGCTGGTTATTATCTTTTATTTCTTGGAATTTTTACCTTTTGTCATTACTCTCTTTTACCTCTTCATAGTCTACAGTTTCTGCATCCCAGTTAAGGTTCTTTTTGTTATTCTTGTTCGAGTTGTGTATGTCCTGCTGTCTCTTATTCTGGTTTTCATTGTTGAAGCGATAGCTGTAAAAAGTCTTAAAGAAAATTCTTTTCAGAATATTCCAGACAAAGAAAATAATAATGGCAGTGAGTACTAACTCAAGAATGTACTTCATAATTTAAAAATTAAAGTTCAGGGTTTAAAGTTTATATTTCAAACCCTGAATGTTTATTCAAGTTATTTAGCAGATGGGTTGACCATTACCGAAGAATTGGAAACGCTTTTCATAGACTGAGACTGTTTTCCATCCGAAATGGTTTCAATCTGAGTTGTTTTTACGTTGATATTCTGGTTGGTGATCCATCCAGTGCTTTCGTCAAACTTAATGGTTCCGTTCTGAACCAGTTCACTGCTCAGGCTGTGCGTAATAGGTCCCTGAGCTTTCTTCTCTGTCTTTTTAGGAATACCTCCGGTTACCGCAATTTCTGCAGCTCCGTTTCCTAAACTTTTCAATACATAATTGGAAGTTACCTTTACTGCTCCGCTGGCATCAGCATTTTCAGAAGTAGACCATTTTTCTCCGATTTTCACTCCTTTTTTAGGAATAATCATCAGGTTTTTATGAAACTGATCTTTCAATACTTTTTCATTGAATGATTCTTTAAGGCTTGCTACTACGCTTGCTTTTTCATTGGCATCTTTAATAAGTGTCCCTACTGCGTTACCTACTTTTGTGTAAACAGCATCAAATCCTGTAATGGAAATTACATTCCCTTTGGTATCCATCTTCATCTGAAGTTTGTTTCCGGTAAGCGCTTTGTTGACATTCCAGATCATTTTAAGTTCATCTTCTTTAGGAAGAGGAAGCTTGGTATCCACTACTACAGTTTTTCCCTGTGCAGACTGAGAACTTCTCTTTGCTACAAGGTTAAGAGTCATTTCATATACATTTCCTTTAATATCATCCACCACGAAGTTCATCTCGTCTGTAGATTCGCTGGTTGCAGTGATCGATTTTCCCTGAGGATCTGTCATTGTCTTTACATCTCTCTGATATGTGGTAAGAGGATAGGTCTTTCCTTTTTCCAGCTTAAAAGTCTGTGTAATAACGCCTGCAGAATCTTTGATGGCAGGATTTTCTGAAACTTTCGCTACAGAATCAGCAGGAACTTCTACAGTTACTGTTTTTCCTGTTTTAGGATCTACTTTTGTTATTTTTGCTGTTTCTTTTTTACAAGATACAAGGGCTATTGATGATATAAGCGCAAGCGCTGCAATGTTTCTCATTAATTTTAACTTTATTTTTTACTACTGTTTCTTAATAAATTATCTGCAATATCCTGCAGTTTTCCCTGGGATTCTCCATCCGACTCGTTAGAAAGCACTACCACTCCCATATTTTTTGACGGATAAATCTGAAGGACACTCGAAAAGCCAAATGTACCTCCCGTATGATAAACGGTTTGGGTTCCGTCTTCATAGGTATGTAACCTCCAATATAATCCAATGGCATCTCCTTCACTTTTTACAAGAGGAGTATGGGATGCTTTTACATACTTATTACTCTCATCCAGATGATACTGCATGTATTTCACCAGATCCTCTGTAGTAGATATAATTCCCCCGGCCGGAGCAAAAATAGTGGTGAAATTCCTGGGCATTACCTTTCCTTTTTCGTTGTAACCGGTCAATCGTTGTGCAGAATTCGTACCAACAATAGTATGATTCATTTTCAAAGGCTTTGTAATATACTCTGCAAGGAGATCTGCATAGCTTTTATGGTATACTTTTTCCAGGATATCTCCTGCGATTTGTGTTCCCGTATTGGAATATTTATACTCTAAGCCCGGAACAAAATCCAGTTTTGCCTGATGAAGATCTTCATAAAACTTCTCCTTTGAATAGTTTTTATAAAAATCGGACAGCAGTATTGCCACTGAGTCCATCGGCTTTTTGAAGGTCTCTGACTGATCCGGTAAAAACTGTGGCAGTCCTGAAGAATGATTGGTAAGGTTGCCAATCGTTATCGGATGCTTTCCAAATTCAAGATTAGGATAATCTCTGCCCAGATATTTACGGATGTCGTCATTCATTTTGATTTTATCATCCACCAAAGCATGAGCCAGAAGAGTTCCGGTAAATGTTTTGGTGATGGATGCAATCTCGTACAGACTTTTGGAAGTCGGAAGTTCCTGTTTTCCTGTTTCTGTTGTTCCGTAATTATAAAAATAACTTTTACCATCTTTAAAAACACCTATTGAAAGTCCTACACGTGCAGGATCCTGCATATACGCAAGAGCTTCTTTCTGTACCATCTTGTCAAGATCAGTTGTAAGACGGTTGTCTGTTGCTATTTTTTTGGTCTGTGCATTAAAAATAAACGGAGCAAAAAATAAGGGTAAAAGTGATTGTATTTTCATAATTTACAGATTGGGTATCACAGCCATTTTCTGTCTTACCGCTTCATACAAAATCGCTCCACAAGCCACAGAAACATTCAGAGATTGGGTTTTGCCTTCAATAGGAAGTTTTATTTTTTCATCAGCATGATGCAGCACTTCTTTGGAAATTCCGGTTTCTTCATTTCCCATCACGATAGCACAAGGCTCAGTCATATTCACATCATAGATTAATTTCTGAGCTTTTTCACTGGCCGCATACACTGAAATACCGCTTTGTTGAAGGAAATCTACAGTGTGTGCAAGATTGTTCTCCTTACATATTTTGATATTATAGATAGCTCCTGCTGAAGTTTTTATGGCGTCAGAATTAATTGGGGCAGCACCTTTTTCAGGAATGATCACCGCATCTATTCCTACGCATTCTGCAGTTCTGCAGATCGCACCGAAGTTTCTTACATCAGTAAGTCTGTCCAGAATTAAAAGAAAAGGCGTCTTTCCCTGTTCAAATAACTGTGGAACAATATCCTCCACTTTATGAAACGGTACATCCGAAATAAAAGCAACCACACCCTGGTGGTTTTTTCTGGTAAAACGGTTCAGTTTTTCAACCGGAACATAATTGGGACGGATTTTATTTTTCGCTAAAATGGCCTTTAATTCAGCATAAATAGGACCCTGAAGTGCATTCTGCACAAAGATCTTGTCAATCGTTTTTCCCGCTTCAATTGCTTCAATCACGGGACGCAGCCCGAAAATAAAATCGTCTTTCATTGAGTTGTTAAAATTTTGTTTAAGGTTCAAAGTTTAAAGTTCAAAGCTTAATGTTTAAAGTTTTTGAATTTAAAGTTTGTACTTTGTTCCCTTTAAATCTGTTGTATTTAAATATTTTATAAAAGAGCTGATCTTTTTACTTAACGTTTCAGTCTGCTCAATTAATGTTTCAAATTTTTCCTGCGAAATAAAACTTCTGTCAAAAACCCGATACAGTTGTGATCTGGTTTCTCCACAGGAAGCTTTCGCGATAGAAAGAAATTGTATAAATTCTTTGTTACCGTTTCTTTCAAATCCTTCAGCAATATTATCCATTACTGATCCTGAAGATCCATCGATTTGATTACAAAGTTTAAAATTGTTTTTAAGGTTGGTAGATTCAATAATTTCATAAATCTCATGACAAAGCTGTCGGGATAATTTCCATATCTCTAAATCCTCAAATCTATTAATAGTTCCCATAACCTTAAACTTTAAACTTTAAACTAAGAGCTAATACTTCTCTCCTAAAATTGCTCTTTTCTGTGCCATCACATATCCGTAGTGAAGGCTTTCATGCATGTTGTTGAAGATAATGGCATCCTGAATACTTTTCAGATCCATTCCGAAACTTGTGGTGTAGGGCGTGTAATCTGAGAAGAAATCACTGTCATAATCCTTCATTAAAATCTTTGAAGTTTCTGTAAGTAAAAATTCCAGATCTTCCACTTCTGATTTCTGAACATTTAAATTGG
The DNA here is from genome assembly GCF_900636535.1 of Chryseobacterium gleum. NCBI lineage: Bacteria > Pseudomonadati > Bacteroidota > Flavobacteriia > Flavobacteriales > Weeksellaceae > Chryseobacterium > Chryseobacterium gleum. Next base: position 2,113,455 of record NZ_LR134289.1, on the reverse strand, counting down.
GCAAAGTTCCCTTTTTGTAGGTTTCAATCCAATATTTATCAATACGGAACGGGTTTCCACTCAGGTAATAGTGCAGCAGCTGCTGTGTGGCAACCGTATGTGCAATATTCCAGTAAATATTGTTGTTGAAGCCATCCGGAATCAGAATCAGATCTTCATGGGATGTGTTCTGGAGGATATCTAAAAGGTTTTTTCTTACCTGTCTGTGCGCTTGAAAATGATAATTCATTTTGCAAAATTTTTAATCACCAAAAATAGTTTAATAAACTGGAAATGACAATTTTTGAACGGGTGATTAAAGCAAAATTTATATATTTTTATGAAAAAAACGGATAATCTTATTGAGTTTTAAGCCTTCAGCAATTCGTTACCTTGCATCAATACAGGAATTTTTAACAAACTTTAACTCAAAAATGGCATTTATTATGTTGATTAATGCAAGTATTTATCAGAAATTTACCACTTATTTTAAATCAAGCTATGTCAGAGATATATCAAGCTGAAGATATCCGCCAATTGACGGAAAAAGTAAAAGAAAAAAACTACTTATTTTCTCTTCTGAGACAGGAAATCAATAAAGTTATTATTGGACAGGAATACATGGTAGACCGTCTTTTGGTTGGGCTTTTAGGAAACGGTCACGTTCTTCTTGAAGGCGTGCCTGGGCTGGCTAAAACCTTAGCGATAAAAACATTGGCAGATGCTGTTCACGGAGAGTTTTCAAGAATTCAGTTTACACCGGATTTACTTCCTGCAGACGTAGTGGGAACCATGATTTATAATATCAAAGACAATGATTTTTCTATAAAAAAAGGTCCTGTATTTGCGAACTTTGTACTGGCAGATGAGATCAACCGTGCGCCGGCCAAAGTACAGTCTGCACTTCTGGAAGTAATGCAGGAAAAGCAGGTAACTATTGGTGATGAAACCATGAAGCTACCAAAGCCATTCCTGGTGCTGGCAACCCAAAACCCGATTGATCAGGAAGGAACTTATCTGCTGCCTGAAGCGCAGAGTGACCGTTTCATGCTGAAGTGCACGATCGATTATCCTGCTTTTGAAGATGAAAGACAGGTGATGAGAATGGTTTCTACTTCACATCAGCCGACTGTGAAGCCAGTTATTTCCCTTCAGGACATTGTAGATGCTAAAGAATTGATCAACCAGATCTATCTGGATGAAAAAATTGAAAAATATATTCTGGATATGGTATTTGCCACCCGTTATCCTGAGAACTATGGTCTTTCAGAACTTAAAAATTATATCAGTTTCGGTGCTTCTCCAAGGGCGTCTATTAACCTTGCTATTGCTTCAAGAGCCTATGCATTCTTAAAAGGAAGAGCATTCGTAATTCCGGAAGATGTAAAGGCATTGGCCAAAGATGTATTGAGACACAGAATGGGCTTAACATTCGAAGCTGAAGCCGAAGAAATTTCAACAGAAGAAATTATCAACAGAATCTTAGCAAAAATCCAGGCACCGTAATGAGTGAAGTAATTATCAGAAAAGCAGTCGTGGCTGACTGTGCTCCTATGCTGGATTTAATCAGAGAACTGGCAGAATATGAAAAAGCGCTGCACGAGGTGACAGTGACGCTGGACGAATTTACTGAAGATGGTTTTGGAACCTCTCCGGTTTGGGGAGCTTTTGTAGCAGAGTATGAAGGAGAAATAGTCGGAATATCATTGTATTATGACAGATATTCAACATGGAAAGGAAGAAGGCTGTACCTTGAAGATCTTGTAGTAACGGAAAGATTGAGAGGAAAGCAGATCGGAAAGAAACTGTTTGATGCGACGCTGAAACATGGGAAATTAAATAATTACAGCGGAATGGTGTTCCAGGTATTGAATTGGAATGAACCCGCTATCAATTTTTATAAAAAATACAGTACGAAGTTTGACAACGAGTGGTCGAACGTATCCATTGAGTTTAAAGATTAACCCAAACCCGGATTCCGAAACCCGAATATTGAACTTTGAATTTAAACCTTAAACTTGTCTATGCAGATAAAAGATATTGTAAAAAAAGTAAAGCAGATTGAAATCCGGACCAGGAAAAAGACGGAAGCTGCTTTGATGGGGCAATATCATAGCGCCTTTAAAGGGCAGGGGATGACTTTTTCTGAAGTGCGTCCTTATCAGTTTGGTGATGAGATAAGAAGAATCGACTGGAATAAAACCGCACGTTTTCGTGAACCGTTTGTTAAGGTAATGGAAGAAGAAAGAGAGCTGACGATGATGATTCTCGTTGATATTTCTGCTTCCATGGATTACGGAACGAAAGTTCAGCTGAAAAGAGAATATGTGGCAGAAATTGCCGCCAGTTTAGGATTTTCAGCGGCAGGTAATAATGATAAAGTAGGGCTGATTTTATTTGCTGATAAAGTATATAAAGTAATTCCTCCTCAAAAAGGTAGAAAACATATCCTTTCCATCATCAGTAATATTCTCACTGCAGATTATGTTCCGGCAGAATCTAAAATAGACAAAGCAATGGAATATATGATGGGGATTTTTAAAAGAAAATCTCTGGTGTTTTTATTTTCAGACTTTGAAGATGCTTATGATTCCAAAATGCTGAGAGTGGCTTCAAAGAAACATCAACTGCTGGGAATGCGTATTTATGATGAAAAGGATAATGAAATTCCTGACGTAGGATATGTTCTTTTGCACGATGCAGAAACAGGAAAGGAAATCTGGGCCAATACTTCCAGTGCAAGATGGCGGTATACCTTTGCAGAAGCTCAGAAACAAAAGCTGAGAGCTTTGGAAGAGGACTTTGCCACCAGTTCTGCAGGTTTTATGAATATCATTACCGGTTCAGATTATTCAAAATTATTGTATAATTACTTTCAGAAAAAATAAAATAGGATCAGTCCATAACTAAAAAACATGAGGCAGCTGCCTTTATTATTTTAACATTGAGAAAAATACTTTTAATATTATCCTTTCTGATCTGTGCGAATGCTTTTTCACAGATATTATCCTCTAACGTAGAAAAGAAAACCCTTGCCCTGGGAGAAACCAATCATATTACTATAAAGATTGACAACCTTAATGGGCAGCAGGTTACTTCAGCTCCGAAGAATGAGCTGCTCCCTTTTCATTTTGAAGAAACCAAAGACAGTATCGGGCAATCTGCCAATACCTATGAAAGAAAAATAGAATTTGCTGTTTTTGACGAAGGGAAATTTACCATTCCGGAACTGGAATTCAAAGTGGGTGATAAGATCCTTAAAACGATTCCATACGAAATAGATGTCATTAATACTGCTCAGAAAGCTGACCAGATTAATGATATCATGAAAAATAAAGAGGTGAAGCTTGAGCCGCAGGATTACTGGGAGCTTTATAAGTTTTATATTCTGGCTGCATTGGCTGGTATTGCAATAATTATTGCCATTATCATGTTTGTAAAATGGGGCAGGAAATCCAAAAGCGCACCGGTAGTAGCTACCAATCAGACTTTAAAAGAACTTGACTCACTTAAAAAGAAAAAATATATTGAAGGAGGAAACTTCAGATCGTTTTATGTGGAACTGATTGATATTTCCCGAAACTTCATTACAAAACAATACCATCTTCCGGCAGATGTCCTTCTTACAGATGATCTTATTGATGTCATGAAAAAGAATAACACAATCTCCCAGGACAACGAAAAAATTGTGGAAGATGTATTCCAGAGAGGAGATCTCGTGAAATTTGCCAAAACTTTCCCTGATCAGGAGACCATGGAGAGAGATTTTGCCAATATCAGGGATTTTGTGAAAAGATCATCCAAAGATCTAGAATTCGAAAACTTAAGAAAGGATGTTTAATTTTGAGTTTTACAGTCCGTGGTTTTTACTGCTTTTTCTGCTGTTTATCCCACTTTTGATTAAAGATATCGGGAGAAAGAAAAGAAAAGGCATAAAGGTGCCTACAGTAAAGAATATGGATCACAGTGGTGGTATCCAGGGGGTGCTTTTTTTATTGAAAATCTCAAAATATATCATACTTTCCGCTTTGATCATTGCAATGGCAAGGCCGAGAACATTTACGATTTCTCAGGACAGGGATGATACAAAGGGAGTCGATATTATGTTATCTATTGACGTTTCTTTAAGTATGCTTGCAAAGGATTTAAATCCTGATCGTATCACTGCATTGAAAGATATTGCTGTAAAATTTGTTCAGAAACGTCCCAATGACAGGATAGGAGTTGTAGCGTATGCTGCGGAGGCATTTACAAAAGTTCCTGTTACTTCAGATCATCAGGTTGTTATTGATGAGATTAAAAATCTTAATTCTGCGGGTCTTGAACCAGGTACAGCGATTGGAGAAGGTCTTTCTGTTGCCGTAAATCACCTGGTAAAAAGTAAGGCTAAAAGTAAAGTAGTCATCCTGATGACGGATGGAGTAAGCAATATTCAGAATGCGATTCCTCCACAGGTAGCTGCTGAACTGGCAAAAAATAATAATATAAAGGTATATGCAATCGGAATCGGGACCAATGGTTATGCCCTGATGCCAACATCACAGGACATCTTTGGAGATCTTGTCTTTACTGAAACAGAGGTAACGATTGATGAAAATACCTTGAGAGAAATTGCACAGACTACAGGAGGAAAGTACTTCAGAGCTACTTCAAACAGCAGTCTTGAAGAAGTATACGATGAGATTAACCAGCTGGAAAAATCTGATGTGAAAGTTTCCAAGCTTTACAATTATGAAGAATATTTTAAGATATTTCTCTGGATTGCTTTAGGAATGCTGGTATTGGATGCATTGTTGAGATGGGTGTTTTATAAAATTTTAAGCTGATGAGTTGGTCTTTAGGAAATTATTGGTATTTATTTTTACTGTTGCTTCTGCCGCTGTTAGCTTCCTTTTTGATCCGTTTTTTAAAATGGAGAAATAAAAAAAGAGAAATTTTTGCAGCCAGTCAGTTTCATGAAAATTTATTTGAAAAGAAATCAGGATTTACAAGGTATTTTCCTGCATTGTATTTATTGGCAACATTATTTTTGATATTCTCTATCATTGATCTTCTGAATGGCTCAGAAGAGGTGAAAAGCACTCAGAAACTGAACAATGTGATTTTTATGCTGGATGTATCCAACTCTATGAATGCAGAAGATATAGATCCAAGCCGTCTTACAGAAGCTAAAAATCTGATGATGGCTACTATGAAGAAAATGAATAATGACAAAATCGGGATTGTCATTTTTGCCGGAAATGCGATGTCGATAATGCCTCTTACCACAGATTATAATTCAGCAGAAACCTATATCAGCGGTATTGAAACAAGCTCCATGCAGATTCAGGGAACTGATTTTCTGAAGGGAATGCAGGCTGCTGTTGAAAAGTTTAAAAATGTAAGCAAGGGGTCCAGAAAAGTTGTTCTGCTAAGTGATGGTGAGGATAATGAAGGGAATGATAATGCCGCTATACGGTTAGCGAATAAAGAAGGAGTGAGCATTACTTCCGTCGGGATCGGGACTGATGAAGGTGCCCCGGTACCGGAATATGTTTTTGGACAGTTGATGGGATACAAGACGGATGTTAATGGCGGAACAGTAATTTCTAAGAGGCAGACGGAGGCTTTAAAGAAAATGGCTGAATCTACTGATGGAACTTATATTGACGGAAATAATATCAATGAAGCCCCTGACAGAATTGCAGAAGCTGTAAATAAGAAGTCTGCAGGTGCTGAAACCATGGTGAAATCACAGAATGCAAATCATTACTATCAATATTTTCTTGCGGTATCTATTCTTTTTTTCTTTTTAATTTATATTTTTAATCCTAAAAAGGACTTTAATGTGTAGATTTCCTCTTTATATAGAAGAAATTCTACAAGTACTTTAACCGAATTTTAACAAATAAAACTCTGTTTCTTAACATATAAAGGAATAATTTTGCAAGTGATGAATACTAAAATCATATTTTTATCGTTTATTGTTGCCTTCTCTTTCTCAGGCTTCCTGTTTGGGCAGGAAAACTACAGAAACTTAATCCATGAAGGAAACCAGAAATTTGACGGTAAAGACTATGAAGGAGCCTCCTCAAAATACATGGAAGCGATAAAATCCAATGATAAAGATTTTACCGCTCATTATAACATGGGGAATGCTCTATATAAAAGTAAAAAATACGAAGAAGCAAAAGCAGAGTTTGAAAAAGCAGAAAAACTTTCACAGACACTTCCTGACAAGACTGCCGCACTTCATAATCTGGGAAACGCTTATATGCAGATGAATCAGCCGGAGAAAGCTGCTGATTATTATAAAAAAGCTTTAAAGCAGGATCCCTACAGCGAGGTAACCAGAAAAAATTATGAGATTGCCAAGCTGAAAGAAAAAGAAAAACAACAGCAAAAAAACGAACAGAACAACTCAGGAAAAGGTGGCGGCGGTAATGATCAGAACAAAGGTGACGATCAGAAAGGCGACAAAGACAAAAAACAGGATCAGGGTAACGGCCCTCAGAATGAAGGCAAAAGTGACCAGGGAGACAATCCTAAGCAGAATCAGAATAACGAAGGCAGAATGCCGAAGAATCTTGAAAATGCGATCTTAGATAAAATAAACGAAAAAGAAAAAGAAACCGCCAGAAGAATTTTAAACAAAAATTCTTATTCGATGCCTGAAAGCAACGAGAAAGATTGGTGATGCAGCACAAATTGATTTACATATTGCTTACCCTGGCATCCGTAATTACTTACGGACAGGTAAATCTTTCCATGGATGCAGATAAATCTGAGTATGGGGGTAAGGATATTATCAATCTTACTATCGTCCTTGAACTTAACGGAAGCGACCTTGTACAACAAACAGGTTTACAGCTTCCTGATCTATCAAAATTTAATATCATAGGAAGCGGATCTGTTACCAATACGGTGATTGACCCAGCTACCAATACATTAATTACCCAAAAAGTATCCAGAATTGCTCTTGAACCTAAGAAAAAAGGGAAAATAAAAATTGGTTCTGTGCTGGTTACGGTAAACAACAGAATTTACAAGACAGAACCCTTTGATGTCAATATACGGGATATCGTTGACAAAAGGTCAATGGCTGCCAATACATCCAATGATGTTTATCTGAATATGGAAATTGATGACAGGGATGTATTTCAGGATCAGCCTACTGTTGCGGTACTGAGAGTATACTCAAGAAACATTGATAATCTGAGAAAGGTGAAAAATATTCGTCTTCCGCAACAGGATAATATCAATGTGCATCCCATCAATTTTGATAAATCTGAAATAGATCCGTCAGGATATGGAAATATGCCTTCACAGGTTCTGGCGATGTTTATGGTATTCCCGAATGAAGCTGGATATGTGGAGGTTCCTGGAGTAACAGCATCCGTAAGTACCTATTCAAATAAAACTAAAATTGTTTCCAATAAAGTTAAAATCAATGTAAGAAAGCTCCCTGAGGGTGCTCCTGAATGTTTTAAAAATGCTGTTGGAAACTTTAATGTAAACGTATATAACGCTTCCAAGGAAAAACCGGAAGCTAAAAAACCTCTGAATGTGGTAGTGAAAGTTTCAGGTGAAGGTAATTTACCGGATATGGAACTTCCAAAAATTGCTGCTTCCCCGGATTATGAAGTTTTTGCCCCGAAAATTACTTCTAAAGTGACTCCCGGAACTACAGGGATGAAAGGAGAAATCTTAGCTAATTATGTTATCATTCCTAAAAAATCAGGAGCAATTTCCATTAAAACAGAACAGTTTGCTTTCTTCAATCCTGCCAGTAAAGAATATGTAGATCTGGGACAAAAGACACTGGCTTTGAATGCATTTTCTCATGATCAGATTATGGAAGCCCGTACTACGGTAGAAAAAGTAAATGAATATACCAATAATCTTCTTGAGACGGTAAATACTCCTGTTTTAAAGACCACATCATTCAAGGTGAAAGAAAAGAATAAGATTCACTGGAATATTCTTCTGACCAATATTGCTATTCTGATAAGCTTGTTTGTTGCCTATCTGTTATTTAAAAATTGGCAAAAAAAACGTACATTAGTTAGGGAAAATGTACCGTCAAAACCTTTAGGTTCAGTGGCAGAAACAGAAAAAGAGATCAGAGAATTGATGAAAACGGATATCAATGATTATTTCGGATATCTGGAAAATCTTAAAGATAACGGAGAATATGAGAAGTTCTTTGTTACTCTGGAAGAATTGGATGAAGAGGTGAGAAGCCAGTATTTCAAAGGCTCTGCTTCGGAGTTCAGGACTTTTCTTGAAACACATAAAGGTTCTTCCATAGCAGAAGAATATGGCAAATTGCAGCAGAGAGTTCAGATGGAAAAATATAATCCTGTAAAATCTGCAGAAGCTCTTGAAGAACTTTTGAAAACAATTGTTAATTTATATTCACAAATTAGCAAATAATCAGTTTATTTTCATATTTTTGCGAAATTTTTAATTACAAAGAGATGGAAATTTTTGATGGTTTCTCTTTTAAAGAGATTGTTACCAGCTTTATGGTTCTTTTTGCCGTTATCGATATTATCGGCTCAGTTCCTATTATAGTAAGCCTTCAGCAGAAATTCGGGCAGATTGAAGCCGGAAGGGCAGCAATTACTGCAGGAGTTATTATGATCGTTTTCCTTTTCGTAGGAAATAAGATTCTGAAGCTTATCGGAGTTGATGTAAATTCCTTTGCCATTGCAGGTGCCTTTGTGATTTTTGTCATAGCCCTGGAAATGATTCTGGGAATTGAAATCAATAAAACAACTGAAGCAAAGGCCGCATCCATTGTACCCATCGCATTTCCGCTGGTTGCCGGAGCTGGAACTTTAACAACTGCACTATCTCTCAGAGCTGAATTTCATGATATTAATATTATCTGCGGAATTATTCTTAATACAATTTTCGTATATTTGGTCCTGAAATCAGCGAAATGGTTGGAGAGAAAAATCGGGGATGCCACCTTAATGATCCTGCAGAAAGTTTTCGGAATCATCCTTTTGGCAATTTCAATTAAATTATTCACTGCAAATTTTGCCCAGCTGGTGCAGAATTATATTAATTTTTAAGAGTCATGAAGAAGTTTTATAAAGTATTTTTAGTACTGTTTATCGTATTCATCGCCATCAATCTTTATGCTATCAACTGGCAGACAACAGATATCTTAGGAGATGAAGATAACCTGAAATTTGTATTCTCAGCCGCAGCTGCAGGATTAGGTCTTATCCTGCTTTTTGTAATGGATACATGGAGCAGAATCGGTGTAAAGAAATAAATTGAATATTTCAATATATGATATAAACCTCTTTCTATTGAAGGAGGTTTTTTGTTTTGTTAGGTGGGAGGGATTAGGTAATAGGTTTCCATTAAATTTCAATACCTCTTTCTATCAATAGAAACGGGCTTTAGCCCGTTTTAATAAATATGATTTCAATTGGCTTTAGCCAAGCTTATGAAATCCTACAAAATTCTATAAAATAACCAGATTTTTCAATATGGCTTCAGATTTCAGTTCCGTTTCTCTCCATTCTTTTTCCGGGTTGCTTTGGGCTGTGATTCCTCCTCCCACGAAAATATGTACAGCATCTTTATAAAGTCTTGCGCAGCGCAGGTTCACAAAGTAGAAGATGCTTTCTTCAGTTTCAACCTTAATATAACCAGCATAGAATTCACGTGGAAATTTTTCATATTTACGGATATTCTCGTTACAAAAATCTTTTGGAATGCCACAAACAGCGGGAGTAGGGTGAAGGTCCCGGATAATGCTGTCAAGATCTTCAGGTTTTATACTGGTCTTAAAATCTGTCCGTAAATGTTTGATATTTCCTGAAATATGATCATATGTTTCCGACTGCTGTACATTGTTAGAATAGTTTTTAAGAATGTTCTGAATGTAGGTAGTAACCGGCTTCTGTTCTTCAATTTCTTTTTCAGACCATTCTTCAGATACCGGCAGGGTACCTGCAAGAGCCATGGTTTCAAATTCATTCGTTGTTTTATTGAACTTACCTAGTACTTCCGAGAAAGCTCCCATCCAGGCATTCTGCCCGTTATTAAAGAGGTATCTGAAAGCATTGGGATAAGAATCACACAAATTTTTAAAACTTTCTTTATAATCGATTACTGTAAAGTCGGTAAATATTTTTCTTCTGGAGTAAACAAGCTTAGGCAGATTGTTTTCTTTAATCACTTTGATCACTTCCTGCAATGTTGCACAGTATTCTTCTTTCGTTTCAGCTGTAGAATTTGTTAAATCTTTGATCAGATCTTCATTTGTAATCGGGATAAGAGAAAATTCCGAAGTTTCAGCTTCAATTATATCTCCGCTGAAGCTGATTTGATCTTGTCCGTTATAAGAAAAAAAGTGGACTGCATTTTTTGTGTTTTTTTCATCAGTAGTCAGAAGTCTCTCGTCAAAAGGAAGTTTGAAATAAATCATGAGTTATGAAGATTTTGAAAATTATCAGAGGAAAATGGTATAAGTAATTTCCAGCGTGATTTTCCTTTCTGCAAAGGTATTACTAGTCTTAAAGATGTCAAAATAAAAAAGGACTTAAATTTATTTAAGTCCTTTATTTTTTATGCTGTTGCAACTTATCTGTGAATAATATTATTCGTCATTGTTGTATGATTGATAAGTACCCCTTTTTCATCGCGGATTTCAATTTCAGAAACGTGCATCGTTTTGCCTTTTCTGATAAAACGTGCTGTAGCTGTTACAATACCATCTTTTTTACTTCTTAAATGATTGGAATTGATATTGGTACCCACACCGTAATATTTTTCGCCATCAATAAAGATATTAGACAGGCTTGAACCTAAAGTCTCCGCTAAAACACAGCTCGCTCCTCCATGCATGATCCCAAACGGCTGGTGAGTTCTTGGCAGAACAGGCATTGTGGCTGTAAGGGTTTCATTTTCCAGATCAATATCGATAAATTTTATTTCAAGTGTTTTGGCAAGAGTTACATCTCCCCAGTTATTGATGAATGCTAATATTTCTTCTTTTGTCTGACCTTTCATTTTTAATTGCTAAATGATGATTGATTAATTTTGCTTTACACTGTCATTTTCATTCCCTGTTCCCATAATATTGGGATTCCAGTTGGCAGGGACTTTAGGAACAATATCATTTTTCACATAATAATCCTGAATTTCCTGCATGATCTCTGAAAAAGGTACTGATGCTATTCTTTCGTACGGAATAGTATATCCCAGATAAACAATTTTTCTTTTGAAATCACCTGCTGCCAGTACAATAGGAACTTTTGCCGCCAATGCCATGTGGTAAAAACCTTTTCTCCATTTCGGAACCCAGCTTCTTGTTCCTTCGGGGGTAATTACAAGACTGAAGTCTTCCTTGGAAAACTGATTGGCTACAAAATTGACAAGATCGTTTTTCTGGCTTCTGTCGATACCAATACCTCCAAGGCCTTTTACAATACTTCCATACCAGGCTTTGGTGTGGGCATCTTTAATGATAATTTTTAAAGGCTTTTCTAAAGACCAGTAGGCGAAATTTCCTAAAATGTATTCCATATTATGAGTGTGCGGAGCCACTACAAGTATACATCTGTTCAGGTTGTTGACATCGCCCTGCAGAACGACTTTCCAGCCTAATATCTTTAACATTGCTTTGCCTATCAGCTTTTTCATAGATTCTTGGATTAAAAACAAAAAAGTATAACCAAACTTTGGTTATACTTTACAAATATATTGAAATATTATCGCTCTTAAAACAAACCGCTAATTAAATCTACGATTTTCATTACGAATTCCATTGCAAATTGTATCATGATGAAGCTGTGTTTTTGTTTATTTGGTTATTAAATTTTTAGCTTTACGAAATTAAAACATTTTTTTCATATTAGAAACTAAATATTGTTTTATTTTCACTTTTCTGAGAGAAGAAGGGTGTGAATTTCAAACGGTTGCCATCCACTCACACCTTCTACCACTCTCTGAAGTTAATTATTTAGTTTGTATGGAAATTTCGTTTTTTCCGTCTTTGATTTTGATGTCCATATCCTTGTTTGATTTCTTGATAGTAGACACAGCAGAATCAATTACTTTCTTTGCCTGGTTGTTCGGAACTTTTTTACCGTTTACAATGATACTGTCTTTATCATCAGAGTTGTATTCGATACTGGAACCGTTTACCGTGATTTTATTCTTTTCAATTCTTACATTGTTATGTTCGTCATCATTATCCTGATCGTTGTCATTGATACCATCTCCATCCAGGTCTCCGTCAATGTTGATGCGGTCTTTTTTCATTGAAATAACAACTGTTTTTTGCGGAACTACAAGTTCATAATCTAAGCTATAGTCTCTGAATCTGTGCTCATATGGATATTTGATGTAGTTCGGAAGTAATACTTTATTATTTACCACTTCTACAGGAACTGTCATCTGAATAGGGAAGTTATATCCTTTTCCTTCTTTTTTGATGATCAGATAAGGTGTTTTGATATCCGGTTTTCTTGTAACATCTACAGAGATATAATCTTCTTCATACACTGATTTTTTATCAGAATAAATATCATTGTCATATGCTTTGAAGTTCTGAGGGATGTTGATTTGCTTTACATCCACATATACTGTATCTGAAGTAGTGTTGATGGCTACATTCTCTACATCCTCTTTATTTCCTCTATAGATCATGTCCTTCTTAGCCATGCTGATTCCGAAGTAAGTTCCAAGTCCGATCAGAAGAAGAAATAAACCTCCTACAACCCATCCGATATTTCTCAGCTTTGTTTTTGGAGAGAAAATCTTGATGCTTAATAAGCTGAAAAGAATTGCCGGAATTAAACTTCCGATGACCATCATCGCAGCCAGTACTTTATCCAGTCCCTGATCATCCATATAGAATCTGATCTCATTAGCTCCGGGGAAGTCTGTATCCATTGCGAAAAGGGCAAATAATACAAATACTCCTATAATGCTTCCTACAGCCATCAGTACGAAGAATCCTCCTACGATGTACTTGAATACATTCCAGATTCCGCTCCCTGCATTGTTGATATAAGGTTTGTTTTCAGTATAGATTTCTCCGACCCTCTGAGTAGATTCATTGGCAAATTGTACCAGTTTATTAGACTCATTCTTAAGATTGTCGAAGTTCATAGGCTTTCCCTGCATTTTCAGGAAATCTGCTGCTGTTTCAGCTTTTGGAAGTACGATCCAAAGAATTACATATAAAAGTCCTATTAATGAAGAGGAAATAGCTGCCGTGAAAATTCCCAGGATAAAGATTCCAAGCCAGATTGCTCTCATTGCGGTAATATCCATTCCTACATATTGAGCTAAACCTGCGCAAACTCCTGCTACTTTTTGTTTTTCCGGATCACGGAAAAGCTGTTTTTTATCTGTATAATAAGCTCCTGAATTACTTTTTCTGGCAGATGTTTTTTCGGAAAAATAAGCTTCTTCCTGTTCTTCGATTTTTTCAGGGCTTCCGATCTGTGCAATTACCTTTTCTACATCGGTGTCATTGATCACTTCACGTTTTCCTAAAGAATCTTTGAAAATTTCTACCATTCTAATTTCTATGTCATGCATTACCTCATCCGCTTCTGAAGCCTCCAGTGAGCTTCTCAGTGCATTCAGGTAATCGCTGAGCTTTATATATGCGTGTTCTTCTATCGTAAAAGAAAAACCTGCGAGTCCTATTGAGAGTGTCTTGTTCATAGCTTTGTTTTTTAATTTTGTTGGGTGATTTGATTTACTGAGGCTGTCAGCTCATTCCATGTATTGAGAAGTTCATCCAGGAAAAGTTTTCCTTTTTCTGTGATCTGATAATATTTTCTGGGTGGGCCTCCTGTAGATTCTTCCCATCTGTAAGAGAGAAACTCTCCGTTTTTAAGTCTTGTAAGAAGAGGGTAGAGGGTCCCTTCCACTACATCCAGTTTTCCTTTTTTCAGTTCATCAATAAGATCGGAAACATACATTTCGCGGTTATTGATGAGACTTAGAATACAGAATTCCAGAATTCCTTTTCGCATTTGCGCTTTGGTATTTTCAGTATTCATCTTTGATAAGTTTTGTTAATTAGTTATATTTTAGAAAAATGCTCCTAGCTAGTTGAGCCTATTCTAATTTTACATTACAAAGATATGTAAATAAAATGGTATTATGCAATACAAAGTAGTGAAATTTTTAAAATAAAATATTTAATCATCTGATAATCAAATTAATAATTTTATTGACTATTTTTTGTTAAAATAAATTTTGGCAAAAAATGATGAAAAAACTTTAAATTTTAATACATCAAGAAAGGATTATCTACCTCATATAACTCATCTTTTATTTTATCATTCATCATCCATCACTTATAAATATAAGGAGCTTGGGATTTTGAGATCGGGATAATGATTCGTATTTTTGTTAGGGAAAAACACCTAATCCATTTACCAGTATCATGAATATTTTGAACAGCTATAAGCATTTATCTTTATTTCTTTTATTGGGCCCTTTATGCTTTGGGCAATATCAGTTTGAAGTAAAAAATGTATCAAAGAAATATAACGCGATTATCCAGGTAGAAAATTGTAATGATGGCCAGTGTGGGGGAAAAGGAACGGTAGAATTGTTTGATAACAATAACAACAAGGTACAGAGTTTTGTTTCTGATAATCTTGTTTTAAATCCGGAACAGGGACAAAAATTGATTCCAGGGAAACTGATTCCTCTGACCAATGACCAGCGTTCAGTAATTATAGATGACTTTAATTTTGACAGAACCAAAGATGTGGCCATAAGAAACGGGAATATGGGAAATTACAGCTCGGCTTCTTATGATGTATATGTATTCAACAGCACAAGAATGGCATTTGTAAAAAGTGAAGAACTTACAGACCTGGGCTCAAATTGTTTTGATTTTTTTGAAACAGATGCCAAACGCAAACGTCTTATTTCCTACGGTAAGTCCGGTTGTTGCAGGCTTTTTACAACAGAATATGCTGTCATTCCGAACAAAGGACTGGATAGAGTCCTGGAAAAGGAGGAAGATATGACCAATGAGAATCAGGTAAAGGTAATAACAAAAGAAAAGATCAATAATAAATGGATTACCAAAACCAAGGTATATCCGGCAGATCAGTATAACAGAAATAAAAAGTAAGATGAAAATTCAGAAAGAAATCGATTTTATCCTGGCAGTGGATGCCTTGAAAAATGTGCAGCGAAGAAACTACAATGCCGATGATTCCCGAAGAGAGAATACAGCAGAACATTCGTGGCAGATTATTATCCTGGCCCAGATCCTTTATCCATATGCTAAAAATCGTGCAGACATTGATTTGCTGAGAGTAATAAGAATGCTTTCTATTCATGACCTGGTGGAAATAGAAGCCGGAGACACTTTTATTTTTGATGAAAAAGCAATGGTAGGAAAATTCGAAAGAGAAAAAGCATCTGCCCAGAAGATCTTTGGAATTCTGGATGAACCTTTACGTACAGAGTTCTTTAACCTGTGGCTTGAGTTTGAGGAAGAAAAAACGCCGGATGCTATTTTTGCCTGTGGGATTGACAGAATCATGCCGTTTATTTTAAATTCCCATACTGCAGGAAAAAGCTGGACTGAAGCAGGAGTAACGGAAAGGCAGATCCGAAATATGCTTGAAAATGCGATCAGCAGAGCATCTGATGAAATGGGAGAGGCTTTTGAGCTTTTACTGAACAGAAATCTTGAAACGGAAAAGGTTTTGAAATAATTTTAAAAAGACACTGCTCATTTGTGAACAGTGTCTTTTTATAAATAGCCTTTTACGAGGATAGTAACAAATAATTATCAGGGTTTAATAAGATTCCTTCCTGAGAATAAAATCCTGTCATACTGCTAAAGACATAAAACCTCAGTTCGAAATTTTTATAAGGACTGTCCAGTTTAAATTTTACTTCTTTTCCATCTTTAGACCAAACCGGATTTTTGACCATAATAATGGTATTGCTTGTCTGCTTTCCATCTACATATTCAAATAGTCTCAACTGAAGAGTGGCTGTCTTTTTCATTGGTTCTGTGAATTGCACCACCATATTGTTTGTATCTGCTTTCTTAAAATCTTTATTGTTGGCATTGACAATGGAAGGCTGTGAGATTCTCTTTCCTGTTTTCTTCGTCCATTTTAATAATGGAGCATACAGTTTGTCCAGACTTTTATGCTTTTTG
Source organism: Chryseobacterium gleum (assembly GCF_900636535.1). NCBI lineage: Bacteria > Pseudomonadati > Bacteroidota > Flavobacteriia > Flavobacteriales > Weeksellaceae > Chryseobacterium > Chryseobacterium gleum. The sequence continues at coordinate 2,097,311 of NZ_LR134289.1, read as the reverse complement.
TAAAGTTCAATAACCTTTTCGGAAAATAAATTCTGAGCAATGAAACCACGTCGGATATTCACTTTATGATAGATAGCGGAAAGACTATCCGTTTTTTCCTTTGGAAATTTTTCTCTGATAAATAAGTCATAAACAGCCCATGTCATATACTCATTAAATGAATTGATCCCAGGATATCCTGAGTTTTTATCCCAATTTGCCAGATTGAAACTTGCTGCTATTTCTTTTGAGTATTTATCTGAAACAGGGTTTACATAGCCATGATCAATTTCTGAAAATACAGTGTGATTATCAAGAATCCTTCTTGCTAGATTATCTTTTAAATTTCCAAGGATAAGATCTTCTCCGATATTAGGAAAGTCAACAGTTAAGGAGCTGTTAATATCTCTATGGCAATTCTGTCCGCCTACCAAAGGAGAAATGGCGATAATATATTTCTTATCTCCTTCATTGGCTGGTTTTTCTGCTATTTTATCCAAAAAAGCATAGGTATCATTGATGTAATAATACTCTTTATAGTTATCAATTAAGGTATTATAAAACTGTTGATGATTTTTATAAAAGGTTCTGTAATTTGATTTCTTCACAAAATCATTAATCAGTTCCAGGTTTTCATCCACTTCTTTAGGGCCAAATGAATTGAATGCGAAATCTCTTTTAAGCATACCTGCATTATCAAAAGAAAACGCATAAAAATCAGTTCGGAAACCCAGGAATTTTTTCCAGTCTTTTCTGGAATAGTTTACTTTTTTTAGCAGAGGGTGATCTTTTACAGGCTCAAAATAGGATATAATTTCATCATAATACGGAGGAATTTTCTGAACATCATATGGATCTGTCTTACCGTATTCTGTGAGTGCTAAAATAATATTTCCCAGTTCGTAGCTTTCCGGGAGTTCAATTTTTACGTCTTTTTGTGCTGTTAGGGATACCGAAAGGATGAGTGTAATGATTAAAATAATTTTTTTCATGTAATATTAGTTCTTCTATAGTTTAGGGAAATAGTAGGAATAATTTCCTGAGGGCTAAAATTAAAGAAAAATGTAATGAATTCCAATCAGTGTTTAATGAAGATATATTATAGTGTTTTGGAAAATATTCGGGCGGCCAAAGGCCGCCCGAATATTTAGTATTTATAGTATCTGAATTGGTTTCTTGAATTCATCAATCGCTACAAAAGTAAAATCACCTACAATTGCTTTTTCTCTTTCGTAGGAGTACATCTGCTCAGTGTAAATTTCAACATTTACTTTCATACTGGTTTTTCCCACGTAGGAAACTTTCCCGATCAGTTCCACAATAGTTCCGGCAGGAATAGGTTTTTTGAAATCGATCTTGTCACTGCTTACCGTTACCACTCTTTTTCTGGCAAAACGGGTTGCGGTGATAAAAGCTACTTCATCCATCAGCTGCATAGCAGTACCACCGAAAAGGGTATCGTAATGATTGGTTGTGTTAGGGAAAACCGCTTTAAAGATTCTGGTTTCGGATGCTTCAATTCTTTCTTCTGTAGTCATATATCATTATTAATTAAAGCGAAATGAGAGATATCAAAACAACAGAACAATGACAGGAACTATGGGAATTCCTGAAACAATTCATCAGATCAATACAACTTCAGATCGCGAAAGTTACATGTTTAAGAAAAAGGCAGGTCTCCTGACTTGTAACATCATTTATCTCCTTCCCATGCCTCGCACAGTGGATCTTTGATAAAGACTTCAGTTACTTACAGTTGCGCGACAGTCCGTGATTTTCACACGGTTCCCTTTTAATCTGCAGTGATGCAGAACCAATTTCTGTGATGAATAAGTATAAAAACTTTTCGGATGCAAAAATAATGAATTTATTCCGGATTATGGAAAATAATCTGGCTGATTACCCTTCCTTTCTTGATGGTCCACAGAGTTGTATATCTGTTTTCACCTGAACCGTTGATCATATAAAGAAAAATATTATCGTTGTCCAGGGAAGTTACTCCAACATTCTCAAAATCCATGGTAGGCTGGAACATATTTTTGATAGCTTCTCTTACAAAAACGGAACCTCTTCCTGGCTGTTGTACTCTGATTGATTTGATTTCAGTCATTCCTTCGGGAAGATCATTTCCGATTCCCCAGGGTTTTACTTTATCAATGGTAAGGAGTTTTCCTTCCGCATCTTTTTCCTTTTTACGGTATCCTGCATTGGAAGGATAAATATCAATTACTACTTTGCTTCTTTGGGCAATAGGAATTTTAGGATCAGAATTGTCTGTGAAAATAAGTGATCTTCCGTTTTTGGATTTGGAAGGGGTATAGGCGGGAAGCTGGTCAATATAAGCAATACGCTCTTTATTCACCATTCCTTCTTTATCAAGTGTTTCATAACGTACAAACGGTTTGTCATCATCCTGTTTTTCCGGATATTTGATCCATATCCATTCTGTTTCTCCAGGAGCAGGCTTTACATAAACGAATACATCGCCTTTGCGCATACGGATCTTGTCCACAATTTTTCTGTAATTGTCTTTATGAACCCGCACATTGGCATATCCTTCTTCAGCTTTTACCACTCCGAAAGGAACTTTATTCTGCCCCTTTACAAAGGCCAAAGAAAAAATACTGAAAGCAGATAAATAGAATGCTTTGTTTATAAAAGTCATCATGATAATTTTTTGATCCTTCAAATATATAAATTAAATGCTTTTCGGAAGATAATTATACCGCCGCAGTTCATTTAAATCTTGTATTTGTTTCAGATGGCCGTCGGAAAGCAAATATATAAGTTCACAAATGTCCAGAACATCTTTAAAATTATGATCAGAAATAATAAATCCTTTGTGTGCTGACTCCTGAAGTATATTTTTCTTTAGTTCTTCAGTAACCTTCGGAGAAAGACTGTGAAATGGCTCGTCCAGTAAAATAAAATCTGCTTCAGAATAAATAATCATCAGGGTTTCAATAATTCTCTGCTCACCTTTGGAAAGGTTTTTAGGTTTATCATGAAGAAAAGGATGTACAAACTCTGAATTAAAAAGTAATTCAGTATTTCTTTGATTACAAAAAAGAGGAACCAGGTTTTTGATTTTTATATTTTTGGGTAAAAAGAGGTCCTGCGGCAAGTAGGAGATTCGTTTTTTTCTGTCGGAAATGTTTTTTAAAATAGTGTTGTCATATTTTATAAAATGAGTATCACCATATTCAGTTCCGAAGATGATTTTCAATAGTGTTGATTTTCCGCTTCCATTTCGGCCTAATAAACCTATGATTTGTCTTGTTTCGCATCCTATATAAATATCCTGCAGAATTTTCCTTTCATTAAAAGATTTTGTTACGCTATCAACATGCAGTCTGCTCATAAAAATAATATTATAATTTTTACAATAATCCCAGATACTATTGTTCCTGCCCAAAGAAACGTCCTTGAAAAACCTGAATTGGCATAAAAGTAATATTCATTTTTAAACCTTACTTCATAAGTAAAGTAATGGAGAAGAGGTAAGATTAAAAGAAAACTTAATCCAAATGTTTCAAACCTGTGGGGTAGCAGAAAAGAAATAAGTAATGAAAACAATAAGGCGGGGATCAGTATCTTTTTATAAAAGATCCAAAGAATAGTAAAGTTTCTGGCCACGTTCAATACTTTATGAATAGTTGTATGATATCTATTATCCGAATTTCAAATGTATTAAAAAGAAAATAAAGACAATATATTACCATTTTCATCACTTAAAAAAAATGATATTCTGAACACTTCATTAAATTTTATTTAAAATTTGACTAAATTTGATATTAATATTTTAAGCTATAATCATGAAAAAACTAGTTCTATTATTTCTTTTGTTCATTATTTCATTTTATAAATGTAATGTATTGAAGGGGAAAGAAAATACAATTGCATTGTTGCCGCCGCCAGCAAATGTTACGGTTACGGATATAACCCCTACGAGTGTTACCGTTTCCTGGACTCCTCAAATTGGTACAGGAAGTACAGTATCTTATAATAAAGTTGGTCTTCCAGGATCAGGTGGTACAACTTATACTACAAGCAGCAGTATAACTATTACTAATTTGACACAGTGTACTACTTATGAAGTAAAGGTAAGTTATGTGCAGGCTGGAGGAGGATATTCAGCTCCTGTTATATTTACAACTCCTATGTGGTACTGTATGGAAAATTCTACAGCAACAATTACTCCTTATCTATATGCATCAAATGTAACACTTAATGCAACAGACCTACCTGCAATGGTTAGTAATTCAACAGGAACAAAAGCTTATGCAGATTATCGTTCGGATTCTACTCGCAAAGTCAAATTAGTTCGTGGAAGCAGCAACAATACTATTTCTGCTACTAAAGCCGGACCAGCTGCTCAAAATCCAACAACTATAGGGATTTGGATTGATTATAATGGAGATAGATCTTTTGACTCTACCGAAAGAATACTCTACTCAAGTAATAGTACAGATATAAATCCTGTGGCAACTTTTAGTGTACCCCAACAAGCTGGACAAGTAGACTGTAAAGTTGCTATGAGAGTCATATCTAATACAACACCTTATTTTTCAAATTGTGGACCTACAGCAGAAATACAGGATTATGAAGTTGAATTTATTGATGCTGTAAGTTTGAATGTTAATGAACGTGAGATAGTAAATCGTGAAATAAATACTTATCCCAATCCTGTTGCTGATATTTTAAATTTTTCAGGGGCTTCAGAAATAACAGATTATGAAATTTATAACGCCGCAGGATAGAAATTTGGAGAAGGGAAAATTTATAATTATAAAATAGACGTACATCATTTACCAAAAGGAGTTTATTTTATTCAGCTGAAAGACAAAGAAAAGATAGCCCGATTAAAATTCATTAAGAAGTAAACAAAGAGAGAATACCTTCTGGTATTCTCTCTCTTTATTTGCATAAATTAATCCTTAGATTAATTAAATTCTTTCAAGTTCATCTGCATCAATGGTTGTTTTGAAAGTTCCGTAATTGACGATTACTTTATTACGTGAGATTTTCTCAATAGTTCCAACACTGGTGCTTCCTGTAATACGGACACGCTGCCCGACTTTCATCCACACAGCACGGTCAGTTTTACGTTTTTCCTCCAGTCTTTCATTGGTCTCAGCAATTTTTTCAATCACTTCTTCTTTTTTCAACTGTTGGGTAATTTTTCTCTTAACAACCTGCAGACGTTTGGATTCATCCTTATCAGTACCTAATTTTCTGAATTTTTCCTGCTCAAGAAGCTTCACAAAATCTTTTACAACATCCTTTCTGGATTTTCCTTTGGTATAGCTGTCGATAAATGCTTCGATCTTATTTCCGAACTGAAGCTTACGGTGTTCCTCTTCATACAGCTTCTGGAAATTGAACAGTTTCTGCTGAAGCTGGTCATTAAGCTTCTGAAGGTTATCACGTTTATCCTCTACAGATTCTTTTCTTTCCGCAAGGTCGGATTTCAGTTTCTCAACCTCAAATTTCTCCTGCTGCAGTTTTACAATGGTTTTATCAAGATTAACAATATCGTGCTCTACCTTTTTCTTGGCAGAATGGATGATAAATCTTGGAATTTTATTCTTTTCTGCAACTTCAAAGGTAAATGAACTTCCTGCCTGTCCTACTTCCAGCTTATACATTGGTTCCAATGTTTCTTCATTAAAGAGCATTGCTGCGTTTTGGGCATTTGGGAGCTGTTCTATCACCAGTTTGATATTCGTATAGTGCGTTGTAATGATGGCAAAACTCTTTTTATCATAAAAAAACTCCATGAAACTTTCTGCCAGCGCACCTCCCAGCTCAGGATCAGAACCTGTACCGAATTCATCAATCAGCAAAAGCGTATTGGCATCAGCCTCACGGATGATTCCTGACATTTTCTTCAATCTTGATGAATACGTTGATAAATGGTTTTCAATGGACTGGTTATCTCCGATATCCGTCATGATTTTTTCAAAGAAAAACATTTCAGACTTAGGATGAACCGGAACGAGGATACCACTCTGAATCATCAGCTGTAATAATCCTACCGTTTTCAGGGTGATCGATTTTCCACCGGCGTTCGGACCGGAAATACAGATGATTCTGTTATGCTCCGTTAAAGTCAGTGTCTGTGGATGAATCGTTTTATTCTCTATTTTGTTTCTTAACCATAACAGAGGATGATAAGCATCTCTTAATCTCAGTGTTTTATGATGATTGATTTTCGGAAGAACTCCATTAATCAGTTCACCAAATTTCGCTTTTGCTCTCGTAAGGTCAAGGTCAAAAATATACACCTGGTATCTCCATAGCTGAGGTTGAAATTCTGCCAGTTCTGCAGTAAGCTTACGGAGAACTTTATCGATTTCTTTTTTCTCTTCTTCTTCGCTTTCACGAAGCTTGAAGTAATGCTTTACAACACTGTCCGGCTGAATGTAAGTAATGGAACCGGTTTTGGAAATTCCTAATGTTCTTCCCGGAACCCTTTTTTTGAATCCTGATTTTACAGCCAGAACCCTCTGGTCATCAATAATAGTTTCCCGTATATCGTCCAGAAAGTCACTCTGTCCATACGTGGTAAGCGCACGGTTGAAATTTTCCTGGATGGCTTTTTTAGCATGCTGGATTTCAGTTCTTATCCCTTTCAGAGCTGGGGAAGCTTCATTTTTTACTTCACCAAAACGGTTAAAAACCTTATCTACTTTCTCAATGATATCTTTTCTGAATTCCAGTACAGAAACCTCTTCCAATAGAGTAGGAAATGTTTCCGGCATGGTAGGGAAGAACTTCTGCAGTTTTCCGATCTGTTCCGTGATGGTTTTTATTTTGATGAAAGCAGCATTTTCCAGACGGTAGTTCTCAATCAGCATCAACTTCAGCTCACTTTCAATATCTTCGTATTCATCAAACGGAATCGCATTTGAACTTTCGAAACTCGACAGGTATTCTGAAGTTTTCTTTAATGAAAGTTCTGCCTCGTCTATTTCCATCGGACGAAGTTGAAGAATTTTTTCTCTTGTTTTCGGAGAATACGCAAATGGGGAGATTTCCGCGAGCAATTGCGGAAACTCTAATTCGTCTAAATCTTCTTTATCTATATACACAGTGCAAATTTAGTGAGAATTTTGATTATTACGTATATCTGAGAGATTTACATAATAAATTAACCGGGATTTAAAGTTTTAACACTAAAAAATAAACCGATGATATTCTTTTATTAAATTTGAAATATGAAACTGGAAACCCAAAGATTATTACTGAGAGATATCAACGAAAGTCATGTTGATGATATTTTGCGAATCCGAAGCAATGAGGTGATCAATCGGTTCGTCATTAGGAAGTCTCCTAAAAATAATTACGATGCGCTCCAGTTTATTCTGACGATTAAAGAAAATACTAAAAATAACCAAACCATCTATCTGGGAATTTCTTTAAAAGATCAGCCGAAAATTATCGGAACCATCTGTCTCTGGAATTTTTCTGAAGACCGGAAAACAGCAGAAGTTGGCTATGAATTGCTGCCGGAATATCACAGGCAGGGAATTATGTCGGAAGCTTTGAAAACGGTTTTGGATTTTGGTTTTAATGAATTGAATTTAGACGAAATTCTGGCTATTACGAATAAATTTAATGAAAATTCAAAAGGGATTCTATTAAAACATGATTTCATTTTATTGGAAGAAAAGAAAGATAAAGGTTTCCCTGACAATATTATTTTTAGTCTGAAAAGGTTCTCTGCCAGCCATCATTAAAAATCCAAAAGGTTTTCTCTATCTTTATCGCTGATTGAAATTACCTATGAAAAATGAAATAAAATCTTTAACGGGGCTTAGAGGAGTTGTCGCATTATGGGTTGCTTTTTTTCATTTTAGTTTTTCAGAAATGAATTCATCAGGATATAGTAGGGATGGGCTATGTAGCTGTTGAAAATATTTAAGGTATAATTGTTGCGCCTATTTTATTTTAATATTATTATTTTTGCAATATGACCTGGACAGAAATTTTAGCCCCGATAAAAAGTACGGAATACTTTAAAACCCTTTGGGAAAAAGTGAAGAATGAATATGCAACAACCAAAGTTTTTCCACCAAAAAATCAGATCTTCAGAGCATTGGAGTTAACGGCTTTTGATGATGTTGAGGTTGTAATTATTGGACAGGATCCTTACCATAATGACTATCAGGCGAACGGATTGTGCTTTTCAGTTTCCGAGCAGGTGGCTGCTCCGCCTTCCCTTAAGAATATTTTTATTGAGTTAAAAGATGACTTGGGAGTGGTAAGAACTTCCAGGGAGCTTGATGATTGGGCAAGACAAGGTGTTTTGTTGTTGAATGCTACTTTAACGGTTCGGGCTCATTCACCTAATTCTCATAAAGATCTGGGCTGGGAGAAATTCACCGATTTTATTATTAAAGAAATTTCGGATAAAAAAGAAAATGTGGTATTTGTATTGTGGGGCGCTTTTGCACAAAAAAAAGCCGAACTTATAGATCCGGCCAAACATTTTATACTTAAATCAGCACATCCTTCTCCTTTTTCTGTTCACAGAGGCTTTTTTGGAAGCAAACCTTTCTCAAAAATTAATGAGTATCTTGTTTCCAAAGGGAAGAAACCTATTTCCTGGTAGAACCAGCAGATTGATCTGCTTTTTTGATTGTAATTCCGATTTTGTATTTTCCGGCTAATGCTTTTGCTCCATCCTGTTGTTTAGGATATGGGGCAATATCCTGTAGTGTAATCGTATATCCGTTAAACTCTGTTGATTGGTGATAATTTCTTGCCGGAAAATCTCCGCTGGCAAGGTTCAGAATCATTGGTCGGGTGGAAGTTCCCATTACCTCCAGCTGAGCAACAGCAACTCCGGCCCAGATACAATTGACACCTTCGGGACAGCGGCTGTCTTCAGAAATCCCTTTGAATGTAACATTCATCTGATATTCCCTTAAAAACTTATTTTCTCCTTCACTAAGGTATATAACACCATCTTGCTGATTATTGGCGCTTGTAGATTTTGTACCTGCCGGCATTTCAGTGGCTTTTGTGTTTATCTTTGATTTCTTTTGAGCATCGCATCCTGTTAATGCAAATATTCCCAGGCTGAGTAGAACAATTTTATGGAACATAGTTTTTTATATTTAATTAAATGACGTTAAACATATTAAGTAGTACTACCAAAAACATTGCCACTCCTACCACAAAACTGAATCCTGTTCCGTAGATGAACCCAATCAGTGCTCCTTTGGTAGATCGTAAGGCTTTATTCATATCCTTACTGTCATGAAGCAATTCACCGATGAATACTCCTGCAAACATTCCTATCAGAAAGCCCAACGGAATCGGAATAAATATTCCAACAATGGTTCCTACCACAGAACCGATACTTCCCCAGCGTGTACCTCCATATTTTCTGTTGGTCTTTGCCGGAATCACATAGCTTAGTACTACAGAAGCCGCAGTAAGAATTCCAAATGCCCAGATATAAATCATAGGAAGATCTGCATCTGTCCCGAATTTATAGATGAGAAGCCCGCAAATGCTTAGCAAAAGCCCGGGTAATACCGGAAGAAAAGTTCCCAATATCCCGACAAATAGTAGAATAAGGCAGAAAATATTTATAACTGTTGTATCCATTCTTTTTAAAAATATAGATGCAATATAAAAAAAGTGGCCTTATAAAAAGCCACTTTGAGAACTGAGTTATAAAATTTTATTACAAATTTAAGATTACGTATTCCAGGATGGGGCCTGTTTTACCGATATTTCCGCTCGCATGGTTATGAAATGTGGTATAATAGATATTTCCGCTGCTGGAGTTTCCTGTACAAGGTCCCATTGTATCTCCGTGTGCCTGATGTGCGTTCCATGCATTTTGGTTGATCGTGATGGTAATATTGTTTCCGTTTGCCGTGTGGTGGCAGATCGTGATGTGGTTATTGTTTAAAGAAGTTCCTACAGGAGTTTGCGGGGCAGAAGGATTGGTATAATGTCCTGTTCTTATCATCAGAGGTTCGTTACCTTTTTGTACCAGGACATCCCAGAATGCCGGATCATAGTTCAGAATTTTTTCCCAGGCACCCATATCATACTGAATATCCAGTGTGTTAAATCCTAATGCAGTTGCCAAAGCTGTGTTTGAAATGGTACAGCCCATATATGTGGTAGCTGCACCAATATCTTGCAGACAAAGAAGGTTGTCATTGATAAAACCTCCCGGAGCATTACAGCTTACAGTGTTTGTATTTCCCCCAACCAGATAAGCAGAAGCCCAGTCTGAGCTATACAGACTTCCGCCATTGGTTACAAAAGTGGAAAGATTGTTATAAACATTAACATCATTGGATGGAGTGGAAGTTCCTGTTTGAGCGTAGGTACGGGATCCGCAATTCAGGAAAATAATATCATACTGGGAGATGGTGTTCATATTTTTTAAATCCTGATAAGTAATCTCAGTTGCGGTATATCCAAGAGAGCTGATAATAGCTTCAATTTCATCATAACTTCCTTTTACATATGCCATTTTTGCGATTTGGTCCAATTTCGAATCGGTTGAAGCCACAGTGACTGTTTCATTTTTCTTAATGATAACAGGAATTTCGGTTCTGAAATTTTTACCGTCACCGGTCTGAATGTGAAGTGTTGTATTACCTTCAGGTGCTGTTAAACTGAAACCACCGTCAGCATTGGAATAGGTATGGTAAACATTGCTCTGGCCGTCGGTAGTAAATACAAGAGCACCTCCAATGGGTTTTGTTCCGTTTTTAGCAAATACTTTACCTTCCACTTTTCCTGTGGAGACCACTTTTACAGGGTTTTCATCAGGAGCAACAGTATCATCTCCTTTACAGTTTACTAAGAGCACAAAGCTGCATAGCATGATCAATAAGTAATTTTGTCTCATATATATTTGATTTTGATTGGTTTAGTTTAGTTTTAATCAAATTTAATAAATTTTTAATATTAAAACATTAAATGTGTAGGTTGTTTTAATATTTTTCACATAAATATATTATTTATAGTTTATTTTTCAATTGTAATCGTGGCTTGTGGCAGATTTGATATTTTCTGCGATAACCGTTCCATAATTTTTATTAAATATTTTCCGGTGCATACCCTTTGGGATGAAAATTGATTATGAATAGTAAAATGATGATTCTTAATTTCATAAATTTGCTGTAATGAATGACCAGTTACAAGAAACCAAAAATTTTATACAGGAGCTAAGTGAACAGCTCTATATCTACATTACCCGCATTTCACCAGCCGGGCTGGACTGGGTTTTTCATATTATTGTAAAGCTGAGTTTACTTCTTATTCTGTTTTTAATCACTGATTTTGTTTTTAAGTTTATCATCAATTCTGTATTCAGGTCATTTCACAATGAACAGAAGTTTCCGATCTTAAAATCTGTTTATCAGTCTAAAATCACCAATTCTGTAGCCCACTTTGCTGCTTTAATTGTGGTGGGTGCCATCCAGGGTTCCATATTTCCGGAAAATGCATTGCCAAAAACAACCATTTTCATTATAAGATGTGTCAATTTAGGGCTGGTACTGATACTTGCAGGAATGCTGTACAGGTCGCTGACTGCTTTCAGAAATTATTTCAGCATTAAACAGGATTTTTATAAGATCATGGCACTTAATGCCATCTCGGAAACAGTAAAAATCTTAGGACTTTTCATATTTACAGTAGTAGGGATCTGTGTGATTTTTGGGATTAAAGGAACTACAATCGTAGGAAGTCTTGGGGCTATTACTGCTGTGCTGGTATTGGTTTTCAGGGATACAATCCTGGGATTTGTAACAGGTCTTCACGTGGCCACTTCTAAAAACTTAAAAGTAGGAGATTGGGTAAGCATTCCCAAATACAGCATTGAGGGAAATATCACGGAGATCAATCTGTTGACTACTAAGATTACCAATTTTGATAAAACAGTATCCACCATTCCTACCTATGATCTGATGACGACTGAGATCAAAAATATGCAGGTGATGTCTGAGTCCAATACCAGAAGAATAAAAAAATCAATTTACTTTAACATCAATTCCTTTAAATTCCTGACGGATGAAGATATTGAACGTTTAAAGGAGATTAACCTGATTTCAGATTATCTTGAGGAAAGAACCACCGAAATCAAAAAAGAAAAAGAGAGCCTGGTACATAAAGATAAAATTGTAAATGGAAGACAGCTTACCAATATTGGTGTTTTCAGATATTACGCACAGAAATATATTGAAAACGATCCTGATATTGACAAAAACGGTACCCGGATGGTCCGTCAGCTGGATATCACTCCGCAAGGGCTGCCTCTTGAAGTATACTGCTTTGCCAATGATTCCAAATGGGAGCGTTTTGAGCAGATTCAGGCAGATATTTTTGATCATCTGCTGGTAGCTTCAAAGGAATTTGAACTTCAGGTAATGCAGATAAGCGTAAAAGTGTAGAAGTTAGAAACCAGATATTAGAAGTTAGAGGCTAAGTTCTTTACAACTGATGTTTAAGTAATGTAATAAATATAAAATTTAATAATAGTATGGAGGTGTAAATGGAAATGATCATAACAATTCGTTATCTAACTTCTAGCCTTTCATATCTAATCTCTAAAAATAACAATGACAAAACTAAGCGTAAACATTAATAAAATTGCGACGTTAAGAAATGCAAGAGGAGGTGAAACCCCAAGTGTTACAGAAGCTGCTGTAAAAATTCAGGAATTCGGAGGGCAGGGAATTACCATCCATCCAAGACCTGATGAAAGACATATCACAAGAAAAGATGTTTATGATCTGAAGCCGTTGGTTGCCACCGAGTTCAATATTGAAGGAAATCCGCACAAGAGCTTTATCGATATGGTTTTGGACGTGAAGCCAGAGCAGGTAACCTTAGTTCCGGACGCTGATGATGCTATTACTTCCAATGCAGGATGGGATACAAAAAAACACCTTGATTATCTTACAGAAATTATTGCTGAATTTAAAAAAGCAGGAATCCGTACCTCTATTTTTCTGGATCCTTTACCGGAACTGGTGGAATATGCTGCAAAAACAGGAGCAGACAGAATAGAATTGTATACGGAAGCATACGCAAAAAATTATCTGACCAACAAGGAGCAAGCTATAAAACCTTATTATGATACAGCTGTTGAAGCTACTAATTTCGGATTGGGCATTAATGCCGGGCATGATCTGAGCCTGGAAAATCTGAAATACTTTGCTGACAACATTCCAAATCTTCTGGAAGTATCTATCGGACATGCTTTGGTTTCTGAAGCACTTTATATGGGATTGGAAAATACAGTTCAGGCTTACCTGAAGAGACTGGCTAAATGGTAATTAATAAGAGATTAGAAGTTAGTACAACTTCAATTATATTAAAAATAGCATAAACAGATTATGCATGATTTATCAAACTTCTGGTTTCTGACCTCTAACTTCTAAAATATGGAAATTTTAAACTCAAAAATATTCGGCGAAAATTTAACGACCACGCCGCTTCTGGTATTTCACGGATTATTCGGAATGCTTGACAACTGGGGAAGCTTTGGAAAAGATCTCGGAGAATACCTTCCGGTACATCTGATTGACCTTAGGAACCATGGCAGAAGCTTTCATTCAGACAGCATGTCTCATGATGACTTGGCTGATGATATTGCCCGTTATATGGATCATTACGGAATTCAGAAAGCCCATGTTCTGGGACATTCATTGGGAGGGAAAGCAGTCATGCAGTTTGCTATAAAATATCCTGAACGTGTTGAAAAATTGATTGTTGTAGATATCTCACCTAAAGCCTATCCTCCACACCATCAGGGAATTATCAAAGCCTTGGAAACTGTTGATTTCAATACGGTAACTTCAAGAAACGAGGTAGAAGCAGTTCTGAACCAATATATTCCTGAAAGGTCTACCGTACAGTTCTTAACGAAAAACCTGTATTGGGATGACAATAAAAAACTGGGCTGGAGATTTAATCTTAAAACCCTATCTGAAAAATATAATGAATTTGTATCCAATGCTGTTAAATTCGGAGTTTTTGAAGGAGATACATTGTTTATAGCCGGGGCAAAATCCAATTATATTCTGCCGCAGGATGAATATGGAATCAAGCAACAATTTCCTAAAGCTAAAATAGTTACAGTAAAAAATGCAGGACACTGGGTACAGGCTGAAAATCCTGTTGATTTTGCAAATGTTGTGAAGGAGTTTCTTGGTTTAGATTAAAATTTTACTCTTATTTTGGGTGTTATGTTAAAATTTTATTAAAAACTAATATTATTTCTCCATGAGTTGAAATTTTTGTACTTTGGATTTTCAAAAAACAATAAAAATATTAACTTATGGAAAACAAAAATTCAAAAAAGAAGCCATTTTTTGCTACATTCCTGGAAAAACAGGTTAAAGATCCTGAAACAGTAAAAGGAGGAGGTATTACTTCTGTGCTGGCAGATCAGATTACGACATCCCTTCAGGATCAGATCACTACTCCTCTTAAGGATAATGTTACCAAGCCTGATAATGATAATGTAACCATGAAATATCCTTCTGACGGTGATGAGGATGTTTTAGAAGTATGATAATATAGATAACATAAGCTAAATTATATTTAAACCAAAACTAAAACATTATGAAAAGCAACAACTCAAAGAAGAAGCCGTTTTTCGCATCATTCCTGGAAAAACAGGTGAAGGATCCTGAAACAGTAAAAGGCGGAGGTGATATAACACTTGCCGAAACAGATTTGATCACAAAGCCGACAGTAGACACGGTAACGTCTCCGAAAGATGATATGATGCAAACCATGAAATATCCATCTGACGGTGATGATGATGTAATCAACCTTCCACTGTAAGATCAGACAGAATATTAAATAAAATAGTAGGGAAACTTAAACATTAAGTTTCCCTTTTTAATAAAACCGGCAAATGATTCTCTGCATCACCCACTCACAGGATTTTTATAATATTGACATCTTTTTCGAATATCTGAGCTCCAAAAATATTCCTTATTTCAGATTGAATTCCGACCGACTGAACCATCTTCAGAAGATCAGCATCTGTGAAAACTCATTTGAACTGACAGATGAATCAGGAAATACAATTCATTCTGACGATATCAAAGGAGTATGGCACAGAAAAGCCTGGAGGATCAGTGCTCCTGAAGAGCTGGATCAGGATTATGAAAGGATTTTTCTCAACGAATATGGAAGCCTGAGGTATAATCTGATGACGGCCTTGGAACATGTTCCCTGGATCAACCCTTATGAAAACGAAAAGAAAGTAGACGGAAACAAGATATTTCAGCTGAAAACTGCACAAAGAAATAACTTAGCCATTCCCAAAACGATTTTCTCCAATGATGAAGAAAAAATAACGACATTTTTCCATCAGTACTGCCAGGGAAAAGCCATAGCCAAACTTCATGGAGTAACCTCGAAAACGATGTCAGGAGAAAATATGATTTCGACTACAGTTATTGAGGAAGAATCCCTTGAACACCTTTCTGATATTGCATACTGCCCGATGATTTTCCAGCCATATATTGACAAAGAATATGAGCTGAGAATTGTCTACGTGGACGGAGATTTCTTCACAGGAAAGATCAATAACAGTGAAAATGCAGACTGGAGGGTAGCTCGTGAAGGGTATTTCTGGTCAGCCTATGAACTTCCTGAGACTATAAAAGCCAGCCTTACTTCTATGATGAAAGAAATGGGGCTTTATCTAGGAGCCATCGATATGATCAAAGGAAGAGACGGAGCTTATTATTTTCTGGAAGTCAATCCCCAGGGAGAATGGGGAATGCTGCAGAAAGAGCTGGGATTTCCCATTGCAGAAAGAATTGCCGATAATCTTATCAAAAGAATCAATTTCCATGAATAAAATTTTAATTATAACCCATACCGCAGATAACTTTTCCATTGAAAAAGTTACAGAATACATTGAAAAAAATAACTGTGAAGTTATCCGCTTTGATGTTGATGTTTATCCTTTGCAAAATAAACTTTCCACCATTTTTCAGGATGGAGAATGGGTAAGTTTTCTCGAAACTCCTGAAGCAAAACACCGTCTGGATGATATTTCTGCCATCTGGTACCGGAGAGCTTACAATATCGGAAAAGGATTGAAAGAAGAAATGGACAGTAAATTTTACGGAGCCGCAATGGGGGAAATCCGCAACACCCTTTTTGGTTTCTTCGAATCCGTAGATGCTTACTCTTTAGGAAAGCCAAGTGTATACCGAAGATTAGACAGCAAGGAGGAACAATTGAAAATAGCAGATAAATTAGGATTGACGATTCCGGCAACCTGCCTTACCAACAACCCTGATGAAGCCAGAAAATTTATTCTGAAGCATCAGAATGTAGTAGCCAAAATGCAGACCGGTTTTGCTATCTATGAAGACGGTGTGGAAAACGTTGTGTTTACCAATGTTGTAAGCGAAGATAAACTGGAAGAGCTGGATTCACTGCTGTATTGCCCTATGCAGTTTCAGCAGATGATTCAAAAGAAAAAGGAACTTCGTATTACCATTGTGGGAAGAGACGTCTATGCATTTGAAATAGATTCCCAGCAGTCTGAAGATGCCAAAATAGACTGGAGAAAAGACGGTGTCAATCTCATCGATAAATGGAGCAGAACAGAACTTCCGGCAGATGTGGAAGCAAAACTGCTTGAACTTCTTGATGTTTACAATGTAGACTACGGAGCCATAGACATGATTGTTTCTCCCGAAGACGAATATTACTTCATTGAGATCAATGCTGCCGGAGAATTCTTCTGGCTGGATAATCTTACAGAAGGAAACCTTATTTCCAAAAGCATTGCAGACGTTTTGTGTGACAAGGCTCCAAGAAGAAATAATGAAGTAATGGCTTAAAAACAAAGCAATTTGTAATCATAGAAGTCCTGAAAGCTGTCAATTCTTTCAGGACTTTTACTTTTACTCTTCAGCTGTCGTTATATTTTTCCTGTTTATTGATTTCTGAATGATAATATTGGTTAAATTAAATTGAATTATGCTTTAAAAATCGCAAATTTGCAGAAGCAGTTTTTCTGAGGAGTTTTTACAGATCCGGAAGAATTGCCGGATAGAAAATATTGTTATATTTTAGTCAGCAATCAAGTAAATAATTAATGATTTTTGTAACGGGTGCTACCGGAATCCTGGGAAGAATAATTGTACTGGAACTTCTTAAAAGAGGGAAAAATGTACGGGCTTCCAAAAGACCGGGGAGCAATTTAAACGAAGTAAGGCATTCATACAGCTTTTATACGGAGAATCCTGATGATTTTTTTAATAAGATTGAATGGGTAAACGTAGATTTTGATGATCTCGACTCTTTGAAAACTGCGCTGCAGGGGGTAGATGAGGTGTATCATTGTGCCGCAAAAGTGAGTTTTCATCCCAAAGATGAAAAAGAAATGTACCATACCAACATCAAGGGTACAGAAAACCTGCTGTTTGCCTGTGAAGGATCAGACGTTAAAAAATTTCTTCACGTAAGTTCCGTTGCTGTTCTTGATAATTTTAATGAAAAAGGAGAATTAGATGAAGATTCTGACTTTAATCCAAAACTGGAACACTCTGCATACGCTATTTCAAAACATTTATCTGAAATGGAAGCCTGGAGAGCTTCAGCGGAAGGAATGAATGTCGTTATTATTAACCCCGGAATGATTGTAGGAAGCGGAAACTGGAACCAAAGCAGCGGAGAGCTTTTCTCTACCTTTGAAGACAATAGCTTTACCTTTTCAGGAGGTTCTGCTTACGTTGATGTAAGAGATGTAGCCAATACTGCAATCGGGCTCATGGAAAATAATCTTTTTGGAGAGCGGTTTATCATTGTTGCGGAAAATAACAGGTATGCCGACCTTGCCAGACAGATCAGAACCCGTCTTGGGCTTAAAGAAGCAAAAATTCTTACCCCAACTCAACTCAACATCGGAAGAATAGCGAACATCCTTTTCGGATGGCTGATTCCAAAACTTAGAATGGTGACCAAATCCAATATTGAAGCCATATCTTCATTCAACACCATTTCCAATCATAAAGTCAAAGAAAAGCTGAATTACCAGTTTATTCCCGTAAAAGAAAGTATAGACTTTCACCTGAATAATTATATTAACGACAAAAAGCTGAAGAAATGAATCTTGCAGAGGCAATTATCCTTAAAAATGTAGAAAAACATCCTATAAAAGCGGCTATCGGATTTAAAAAGAAAGATGCAGCCTGGAAAGAGCTGAGCTGGAAGAAATTCAGTGAGATTATTTTTAAAACAGCCAATGCTTTAAAAGAAGCCGGTGTTCAGGAAAATGACAGAGTCGCTATTTATTCAGACAATTCATCCGAATGGATGATTATGGATCTGGCCTCAATGGCTCTCGGAGCTATTACGGTACCTATTTATTCTACCAATAATGCAGAACAGGCAGAACATATCATCAACGATTCTGGTGCTAAAGTTGTTTTAGTAGGAAACCAGATGCAGTATGATGCCTGCCTGGAACTTTTACATAAAGAGGAAAACAATCTGGAAACGATTATTATTTCCAAAAAAGCAGTGTGGATCAAAAAAGAATTTAACAGCTTTTATCTGGAAGATTTTATAGCAAAAGCTTCACCAAAGCTGGAGATCTGTAAGAGGGAATATGATGATACTGCCACATTAATCTATACCTCCGGAACCACCGGAATTCCAAAAGGAGTAATGCTTACTCACGGAAATTTTATCAAAGCGTTCGATTCCCATTTTGAATTTTTTAAGTTTAAAAACTTTGAAGAAGAATTATCGCTGGCATTTTTACCGTTAAGCCATGTTTTTGAGAGAAGCTGGAGCTTACTTTGCTTATATGGCGGGGCGCGTGTTTACTTCCTTGAAGACCCTAAAAATGTAGCCAAAGCACTGGAAGAAGTAAAACCTACGGCGATGTGTGCGGTACCGAGATTTTTCCAGAAAGTATATGCCGGAGTCCTCGAAAAGGCGGAAGAAGGTTCATCTTTGAAAAAGAAAATCTTTGACTGGGCTCTTAAAACCGGATGGGAAACAGCCGAGCTGCGAAGAAATGAAAAACAGGTCCCTTTGGGATTAAAACTGAAAGAATCTGTTGCTGATATGCTGGTCTTCAGTAAAATTAAAGAAAAAATGGGCGGAAGACTTTGGTTTTTGCCATGTGGTGGCGCATCACTTTCGCCGGAAGTTACCCGTTTCTTTGAATCAGTAGGAATTCATGTTACTGTGGGCTATGGATTAACGGAAACTACCGCTACATTAACGCTGTTTCCTTTGACTCATTTTGAGCATGGCACCAGCGGCAAACCATTGCCAGGCGTAGAAATGCGTATCGGGGAAAATGATGAGATCCAGGCAAGAGGTAACGGAATCATGAAAGGATATTACAAAAAACCTGAAGAAACCCAGAAAGTGTTTACCGAAGACGGATGGTTCAAAACCGGTGATGCAGGGACATTTGATGATAAAGGAAACCTGATCATTACGGACAGAATCAAAGATCTTATGAAAACGTCCAACGGGAAATATATTGCTCCGCAACAGATTGAAAACCTCCTGACGAATAATAATTTCATTCAGCAGATCATGCTGATTGCAGAAGGAAGACAGTTTGTTTCAGCGTTGATCGTTCCGAACTTTGAGTTTTTACAGGATTATATCAAAAAGAATAATATTCCTTTTACCAATTGGGAAGATGCTGTGAAAAATGAAAAGGTAATAGATCTTTACAAGGAGAAAATTAAAGAATTACAAAGCCACCTGGCAGATTATGAAAAGGTGAAGAAATTTACCTTAATGCCGGCAGAATTTGATATCAATACAGGAGAAATAACCCCTACTTTGAAGGTCAAAAGAAATGTGGTAATTAAGAAATATGCAGATATTATAGAGAAGATGTATTAAAAATTTTAACCTCCTTTTTCACATCAATTACAATTGAAGACGTGGAAATTCCCCTCCCTTGGAGGGGTGGCGAAAATTCAAAGAATTTTTGACGGGGTGGTTTAAAATAATGACTTAAATTAAACTATGACGACACAAGAATTTATAGGAAAAGAAAATTTCACCATTCATACACAAACGGTTTCAGAGAGCTGCCCGTCTAATATTGCCCTGATTAAATACTGGGGAAAATATGCTGATCAGATTCCAGCCAACCCAAGTATCAGTTATACTTTAAATCATTGTAAAACCAATACTTCAATGGAATTTGTGGCTAATGAACCTTTTTCAGTACAAACCTTCCTTGCTGGAAACGAAGAGGTGAAATTTGCCGAAAAAATTGAAAAATATTTCAGAAATATAGAGCAATACCTTCCATGGATTTTAAAAGGTAAATATATCATCAGAACAGAAAATACATTTCCGCACAGCTCCGGGATTGCAAGCTCTGCTTCAGGATTTGGAGCGATAGCAAAATGTCTTATGGCTTTGGATGCTTCATTTACAGAAAAAACCTCTGAAGAAGAATCTTTGAGAAAAGCTTCATTTCTGGCAAGATTGGGAAGCGGAAGTGCATGCAGAAGCTTATACAACGGGCTTGTGGTATGGGGAGAAACGGATGAGGTAGAAGAAAGTTCTGATCTGTTCGGGGTGCAGTATCCGGATACTGAAATTCATGAAATTTTCAAAAACTTTAATGATTGGGTGCTGCTGATTCATGAAGGGCAAAAAAGTGTTTCTTCAACGGTAGGACACGGGCTGATGAAAACCAATCCTTATGCTGAAAGAAGATTTCAGGAAGCCAGGGAAAACTTTGTTCCTATGAAAGAAATCCTGAAAAACGGAGATATGGAGCGTTTTATCAAGCTGGTAGAACATGAAGCGCTTACACTGCATGCCATGATGATGATGAGTGATCCTGCTTTTATCCTGATGAAAACCGGAACGTTGGAAGTCATTAATAAAATCTGGGATTTCAGAAGAGAGACCGGATCCCCTTTATTCTTCACGTTGGATGCAGGAGCGAATGTTCATCTTCTGTTTCCAAACAACGGTTCTGAGGAACAGATCAAAGCATTCATAGAAGCTGAATTATTACAACACACTCAGAAGAATGGAGTAGTAAAGGATGTGATGAGATTTTAAAATAATAATAAAAAGTGAGTCTAAAGCTCACTTTTTTTATTAATCTTCAGTAACAACAGCTTCCCGGTCACCGTCTTCTTTTTTCCCTTCCTCGATCATGATTTCTGCTTCTGCTTTTTCTTCGGCAGTCGCTGTTTCAATCAGTTCCTCCTGCTCATCATTGTGATGATCTATGAAAAATTCGCAGTATACCGGAAGGTGGTCCGAACCGAAATTATCCAGGGTTTTCAGCTGTTTGATAAAGATATCTTCACTGTGAAACATCAGATCAATAGGAAATCTTAAAAGACGATATTTGGCGTGGAAGGTAGAAACAAAAGAATGTCCTACCCTTGGATCTATCAGATGACTGGTTTTTCTGAAAAGTACAGATGATCTTGACCACGCGACGTTATTGAAATCACCTGCCACAATAACAGGCTTTCTGATGTCTTTTATACGTTTGGCAGCACTTAGGAGATCGCCATCCCTTTCCTTCGATGTTTCCTCCTCTGTAGGACTCGGCGGTGGCGGATGTACACCGAAGAAAACAAAAGAAAATCCATCAGCTGTTTTCATGTGAATTTCAATGCTTGGAATATCATCAGCCACAAAATAATGAGTCTTTGCTTCTTTAATTTCAACTCTTGAATAGAAATGCATACCGTAGGTGTTTTCAAGAGTTACTTTATGCTGGTAAGGATATTCTTTTTCCAGTGATCTCATTGCTTTTTCCCAATCGCTGTTACTTTCCATTGTCATGAAAAAATCCGGATTATGCTTTTTAACAAGACTGAAGAATCTCTCATATTCTTTGTTGAACTGATAAACATTAGCCGAAATAAAATGCAGCTTGTCAGAAGACTTGTGAAGCTGTCTGTGTTTTTTTACAGGATACAGAGGAGTATACCTTACGAGAGTCCGGCTGTGATAGACAAACAAGGCCAATAAAAATCCCTGATAATACCATAGATGTTCTTTCGAATCGATGATCAGCCCAAAGAGAAAAGTGAAAAATATAAGATAGGTAACCTGTATTTTAGCAAATTCAGGAACCCGGAATATCCAGTGGGAGTGCTGAATGTTGGGCAGTACAGTCATGACCAGTAAAAGTATGGCCAGGGTCATATAAATAATCCACATATGAAACTATGAAATAATTTGGTTACAATTTAAGGAAAATGAATTTTAAAATTTATTGATCAATTTACATTTTATTTTATCTATTTTTATTCATCTAAATCTGTTCCATGAATAAAATAATTGTGTTTTTTCTTCTGATCAGTATTTCAGGCTTCGGTCAGCAGAATAAAGATATTGAAAAACCTATCCGTAACTTGTTTCTCGGCATGAAAAATGCAGATCCCGAGCTGGTAAAATCTGCCTTTACGGAAAATGCAGTCCTTCAAACCATAACGAAAGACGGTACTGTAAAAAGTGACAGTGTACAGGACTTCATTGCTTCAGTTTCAAAATTTCCCAAAGGCGATCTGGATGAAAGAATTATCATAGAAGCTGTTCATACAGACGAAGGCCTGGCGAGCGTATTTACTCCTTATTCCTTTTATTTAAAGGGAAAGTTATCACATTGCGGGGCTAATAGTTTTCAGCTGGTAAAGCAGAATAATGAGTGGAAAATTCAGTATATTATTGATACGAGAAGGAAAGATAGCTGTAAAGAAATACAATAATAAAGTTGAATTCAGAAATAATTTAAAAGTAAGAAATGAAAATCCATCATATTGCCATTATCTGTTCAGATTATGCTGTTTCAAAAAAGTTTTATACAGAAGTTTTAGATTTGAATATCATTCGCGAAGTATACCGTGAAGAAAGACAGTCTTATAAGCTTGATCTTGCCATCGGAGATCATTATGTGATTGAGCTGTTCTCTTTTCCCGATCCGCCACAGCGTCCGTCACGTCCTGAAGCATGCGGCTTAAGACATCTTGCTTTCTCCGTAGAAAATGTTACAGAAAAACGAAATGAATTGATAGAAAAAGGGCTTGCTTGTGAAGACATCCGTATAGACGAGTTCACCGGGAAAGAATTTTTCTTTACCCAGGATCCGGACCAGCTGCCTTTAGAGTTTTATGAACTGTAAAATTTTAGTGTGCGTAACCGGTAAGGAAACTCACCGCCATAATCGCTAAAACAATAGAGGAAATGACTACATAGACGTAGTCTTTTTCTTTTAAATAGCCTATCAGAGCGAAAACAATCCTCATCAGAGGAGTAATGATCAGTAAAAGAATACCCAGCTGAATGATGGCCATACCTTCTCCTTTGCACAGAGAATCCCAGAAATATCCCCATATCTTTTCAGAAGAAGTACCTACCACAAGACTGGTGTAATTTTCAGGCATTTTAAAACCTTCGAAGAACAGTTTGATAAAACCGATCAGTGATGTCGCCACAGATAGAATAACACCCAGTCTCAGAAGATTTCCTACGGAACGGTTCAGATCTACATCTGTAAAATTCTTTTTCATTATCTGAAACTTTTGTTGATACCGTTATACATCATATAAACCGAAAGAATGGTAATCACAATGGCAAAAAATACTTTTAATTTTTTCGTTTTTGATACCATCAGCGTCTTTGAACCGATGAAACTTCCGATGACCACACCAATCAGTACCGGAGCTACAATTACCGGAATAATTTCTCCTCTCTGAAAATAGATCAGTGCGCTGGCTACTGCCGTTACTCCGATCATGAAGTTACTGGTGGTTGTAGATACTTTGAAAGGCAGTTTCATCATATTATCCATTGCCAATACTTTCAATGCTCCGGAACCTATTCCTAAAAGTCCGGACATGGCACCAGCAAACATCATCATTAAAAATCCGGGAACTGTATTTCTTGCAGAATAGCTTTTCAATACGCCTTTATCCGGAAATGTTCCGTATAGTTTCAGCTTATCTTCAAGACTTCCTTTGATCAGTGGCTCCTGATGATCCGGTTTTCCTTTAAGATTTAAAATAACCGTTAAAAGAAGAATACTTGCGAAAATAATTCCGATGGTATTCGGATTAAGCATTCCCGAAACAAGGGCACCGATGATAGCTCCTGCTGTAGTGGCTATCTCGAGAAACATCCCGATTCTCATATTGGTAAAGCCCTCTTTCACGAAAGCTACAGCCGCACCGGAAGAAGTTCCGATCACAGAAATGAGCGAAGCACCGATAGCGTAATGCATTGGAACGCCGAAACCCAGCGTTAATAAAGGAATAATGATAACTCCTCCTCCTAAACCCGTAAGTGAACCTAAAAGACCAGCGGAAATTGCGCCAAGGAAGAGTATGATAATTTCTGACATACTACAAATAATGTTACAAATATAAAATTATTGTGCTTGTCTGCCAAACATTTGAAAAAGATAAATTTAACGTATTTTTGTATGCATGAAAAATCAATTGAAATTATTTTATGTCATTCTGGGGGCAACACCTCAAGGAAGAAATATTGAGCAGCACGATGTTTTCTTCGGAATTGCAGAGAATCTGAAAGACCTGGTTCCGGATATAAAAGCCTTTTGGAAGGAAGCTGATGGGAAAATTCACGTAGACTGTTACCAGGAAGTACAATTTGTTGACGGATATGAAGTGGAGATTGTGAATAAGGGAGAAAAGTCATCTGAAAATCAGCTGTTTTTTCTCAATTTAGGAGGGTACAAGCCTGGTTTCTTTGAAGAATTTCATGAGCAGCACTTAATGGTAGGACCATCCATGGGAGAAATCGTAAAAAGAGCAAAAGCTACCGAATTTTATCAGACGATGGGTTTTGAAGGAGCTGTAAGTCATATTGATGATAAGCATGGAGTAGATATCGACGATATTTTTAATGTGAGTGATATTCTTCCCGCCGATATGAAAGAAAAATATTCTATCATTCTTAAAAAATCTGATGTAGAAAATCAGAAGAACCCGATGGGACTTGGTTATTTAAAAATTGATAAGATCCAATAAGAATAAATCTAATAAAAATAAAAAATGAAAATAGGAATTCTGGGAGGCGGACAGCTGGGAAGAATGCTGATACAAAGTGCACTGAAGTATGATGATGAGTTTTATACTCTGGATCCTGCATCTGATGCGCCATGTCATAATATCTCGTATTTTACGCAGGGAAATTTCAATGACTATGACACGGTTCTGAACTTCGGAAAAGATAAAGATGTTGTAACCATTGAAATAGAACACGTAAATGCGGATGCACTGGCAGAACTTGAAAAGCAGGGAATAAGAGTGGTTCCTAATGCCAATATTATCAAAACCATTCAGCAAAAGATCCTTCAGAAAGAATTTTATAAAGCTCACAATATTCCAAGTCCGGAATTCCAGGTTGTGTGGAACAGTGATGAAAAGATCATCATGCCGTTGCCGTTCGTTCAGAAAATGAATACCGGCGGATATGACGGAAAAGGAGTTCAGGTTATCAGAACGGAAGAAGATTATCAGCATATCTGGACAGAAGCTTCAGTTATAGAAAGTCTTGTGGATATTGACAAAGAACTTTCTGTTATTGTTGCAAGAAACGAAAAAGGAGAAACCAATATTTTCCCTGTAACGGAAATGGTGGCAGACCCGAAACTGAATCTTTTGGACTTTAATGTATGTCCGGTACTTTTAACAGAGGATGTTCAGAACCAGATTGATGCTATTACGGAGAAATTCCTAAACGCAGTTAATTCTCCGGGATTATTTGCTATTGAATTATTCCTTGATAAAGAAGGAAAAGTATGGGTGAATGAAACAGCGCCAAGACTTCATAATTCAGGACATCAGAGCCAGGAAGGAAATACAAATTCCCAGTTTGAGCAGATGTACCGAGTGGTAAAAAATCTGCCCTTAGCTGATACCGATGCTATCACGTACAGCGGAATGCTGAATCTTGTAGGAGCAGAAGGATATGCCGGAAAAGTAGTCTATGAAGGAATAGAAGATGTTTTAAGACTGCCTGAAACCTATATCCATTTATATGGAAAAACAGAAACCAAACCGGGAAGAAAAATGGGACACATCAATGTCCTTGCAGATTCCAGAGAAGAGCTTATGGAAAAGCTTATACAGGTAAAAGGAATGGTAAGAGTGATTGCTGAGTAAATCATTTATAAAATATAAAAAGGAGCGGTTTTATCTTTAAAACTGCTCCTTTTGTTATTCAGGGTATTCAATAGAAACGGGCTTTATCCCGTTTATCAATAATTATAAATTCCATTGGCTTCAGCCAAAATCTAAATTAAGTTTCGGCTAAAGCCAAATGCATTCATGTTGTTTATATCGGGCTAAAGCCCGATCCTATTGATCTATTGATGAATGGAATTTTTTAATGATCTAATAAAAATGATTATTGGCAGAGAATAAACTTCCAACATCCCTCTTCCAGCTTCCATACTATTTAAATTTCTTTTATTTAAAAATCTTCTGAATCACATTTCCGATCTCCACAAAATCCCCATGATTCCCTACAGAACGTACCTCGGGACTGTTTTTGTCATATTCTGAGAAAGGGAAAATCAGCAGATAGTTATTATCGCTGAGGTTTCTGTTCAGAAGTTCCGGAATCAGTCTCATTCTTGGAATATAGGATTTCATACCGCGTTTCGCCATCAGAATAATCAGAGCTTCATCATCTTTAAGCTGTGCTGCGGTTTTTTCTCCGTCCTGCCAGGTGCTCATGATAATAAATTCTGCTTCTATATTGGCTTTCTTTATGATTTTCTGAAGAATATCAATAATATTTTCAGGTGCATAAAAAACAACCGTAGCTCCGGAGTTTCTGGCAATGTTCCATACTCTCAGCAATGCATGGAAGAATCCTGCTTCCTGATGGGCATTTTCCGGAATCATTACGGCATATTTCTTAATGGTGGAAAGAGGCTGTGCTGCATGGTATACCAATACATTCACATCATCATTCTGCAGATAACCGTTATAGAGATTGTAAACGAAAGAGGGAGAGAATCCTTTTTCATCTTCTAACCCAATGATCAGGTCTGTGATTTTCTGTTCTTTAATCACATTATTGACTCCATTGATCACATCATTGTCGTATCTTTTTAAAGCCTGTAATGTAACATCTGCTGCCGCAGCTGCATCAGCTGCCTGATGAAGCAGTTTTTCAGCATTTTTTACTGAAGATTCATTCTTATCTTCATTGATTACATTCAGGGCAAACAGGTCTTCTGTATTGGAATGTGCTTTGATCAGGATTCCCAGGTTCACCATTCTTTCAACTGTTGCTTCATGGTTAATGGCTAACAGGATATTTTCTTCTTCATGTGTATTTCCGGAAACGGTATCTTCATTATCACTTTCAGCAATTTTCTGGGCACTTGCCATCGAAATAAAGGAGGAAATGGTACATGATACAAGAATCAGGAGGATACTTCCATTCAGTACATGTTCATTCAGCAATCTTACAGGTTCTCCGGTTTCCGTTTCAGAAAGAATAATATTATATCCAACCATTACTGAAGCAAGGGTGGCAGCTGCAGAAGCGGAGCTTAATCCGAAGATCAGTTTTCCTTCCTCTTTAGTAAGCCTGAATGTTTTTTGAGTAGCAACAGCAGAAAGATATTTCCCTCCGATGGAAGCTACCAGCATAATAGCAGCCACTTCCAGCGTTTCCCAGCTTTTAAAGAACACTTTAAAATCAATCAGCATTCCTACACTGATCAGGAAGAATGGGATAAAGATGGCATTTCCTACAAACTCAACCCTGTTCATTAAAGAAGAGGTGTGAGGAATAAGTCTGTTTAGCGCCAAACCTGCAAAGAATGCCCCGATAATAGCCTCTACACCGGCCAGTTCAGCAAGCATGGCCGCGAGATAAATCATAACCAGTACAAAAATATATTGTGAGATTTTATCATCCACCCGTTTGAAGAACCAACGTCCTATGATAGGGAATACAATTAATACAATCAATGCAAAAACCACAAAAGACACAGATAATTTGACCCAAAATTCTGTTCCGACATCTCCCTGAGACATGCCCACAATTACGGCAAGTACCAGTAAGGCCAGAATATCTGTGATCATGGTGCCTCCGACAGTAATATTAACCGCTTTGTTTTTTGCAATTCCCAACTTGCTTACCAATGGATAGGCAATAAGAGTATGGGAAGAAAAGAGGCTGGCAAAAAGGATAGACGTCAGCATTGAAAAATGAAGAATATAATATCCTCCCAGATATCCTAATACAAAAGGAACTGTAAAAGTATAAATACCAAAAGTGAGACTTTTCCATTTGTTCTTTTTGAAGTCTCCCATATCAATTTCAAGTCCGGCCAGAAACATAATGTAAAGAAGTCCGGTAGTTCCGGTTACTACAATACTGCTGTCTCTTGACAATACGTTGAATCCGTTCGGGCCAATGATCGCACCGGCGATAATAAGTCCCAAAAGATGCGGAACTTTAATTTTATTAAGCAGCAGGGGAGCTGCAAGGATGATGACCAGTACCAAAAGAAATTTCAGCACCGGATCTTCTATGGGAAGACTCAGATTGTGTATACTCAGTAAAATCATAAGTGTTTTTATTTTGTGGAACGTACTAATTCAACAGAGAACTTGGCGGTGCAGCCATCAGAAGTGATGGTTCTTGTTCCTTTGATCTTGTTGTCCGAAATATCATTAAGAAGAACGTTCATTTCTACATTCTTTTTGGCTGTAGAATCTGTTTTGAAAGACAATCTTATTTCATTGTTTTCAAATTTGCCTGTATACAGCCTCACAAGATTATTGTTATTGATAATTTTGGTGACAGGCTGGGTAGGATCATTATCAAACTCCCATATATCGGTACGCTGATCACCCACAGCATATTCACTGCAGTTGGATTCCGTACAGATCACTTTTCCGTTCCATGGGCCGGAGATCTGGGCAGGCCATGCAGCAATTACTACAGAATCTTTTTTAGCAAAAATACTGTCTCTCATTTTCAGAAGTGACTGGTATTCGGATTCTTTCTTGGCAAAAAGCTTTTCTTTCTCTAATAATTGTTTTTCCCTGTCGGTCAGGTTCTTTTCTTTCTCTTTGTAATCACAGCTTACCAATAAAAAAGAGGCAGCCATCAATAAAAAAAATGTGTTTTTCAGCATATTGTATCGGTTGGAATATACAATATAGGAAAAATGAAGGAAATATGAAACCTATGACACGAAGCTCAGATTTTAATTGTATTTAATAAACTCAAAAACAGAAGAATAGAAAGCCTGATATTATTTTTTCTTACGACTCGATTCTTTGTTTTTTAAACATGGCTGGATTGTAATTAATCACAAAAACTCCTACGATAATCAGTATTGCTGCAATGATGAATTTAGCAGAAATTTTTTCATCAAGAATCAGCCAGCTTAAAAAAATAGAGATGATTGTATTGATATAAGCCAATATGGATACCTGAACGGGAGAAACTTTGGTAAGGGCGTAATGAAAGGCAAAAAATGCAGCTACAGAACCAAGACAGGATAAATACAGCATGGCAGAAATACTTTTCAGGCTCCAGTTCCCGAAATTATAATTTTCTGTAAAAAGAAATGCAAAAATGATTTGTACAATGCCTGCAAATGCAAACTGGTAAAAAAGGTTCAGTGAAATATTTCCGCTTTGAATATTAAGCTTTTTCGTGAAAATTGTTCCCGAAGCCCACCCGGCAATAGCAATAAATAAAAACAGAATACCAAGGGCATAATCCGGATTCTTAAGATCATTGATGCCGTCCCAGAATATGAACAGGATTCCGCTAAAACATAGTACAACTCCTGCAAAAGCCCGCCAGCTGAATTTCTGAAGTCCTAAAGCCATGCTTCCGAAAAACACCAGGATAGGAGAGCACGCACTTATCAGTGAGGTCAGGCTGCTGGTCACTTCTTCTTCAGCAACAGTTGTCATTCCGTTGGCAACCACAAGCATTAAAGTTGAAAAGATAAGCTGATATTTCAGGTTGTTCCATCCAATCCATTTAAACTCCTTTTTATAGGTAAGAATAAGAAACATGATTACAGCGGCAAGAGATTGACGTATTCCTGCTACAAACCATGCGGGAATAGTTTCTACCGCAACCCTTATCGATAAAAACGTAGTACCCCAGACAATAGCAACGGTACATACAGCCAGTGTAAGTTTATAATCTTTCAATTTAATGTGGTGTGACAGCAAATATATCTATTTTAAAAGGGATTATAATGGATACAGATGCGGTTATTTATAGGAGTACAGATGAAAAATTTACGCCAAAAAGATCATTATTAATTATTTAAATAGTAAAATGTGCATCTATTGAAAAAATAAATTGTTCCAGAAAAATTGTTGCCTTTTACCTTTACGTTTTAATTTTTTATCTTTGGACATCTAATAAAATTGAAGATGGTAGGAATTATTATGGGCAGTCAGAGTGATCTGCCGATCATGGAACAGGCTGCAAATTTTCTTAAAAGCCTTGATATCCCTTATGAACTAACGGTAGTTTCAGCGCACAGAACACCGGAAAGAATGTTCGATTATGCGAAAACAGCCCATGAGAGAGGTTTGAAAGTAATCATAGCGGGAGCAGGAGGCGCAGCTCACCTTCCGGGAATGGTAGCCAGCTGTACTACACTTCCGGTAATCGGGGTTCCGATCCTTTCCAGTAATTCTATAGACGGTTGGGATTCTGTATTGTCTATCCTTCAGATGCCCGGCGGAATACCGGTTGCTACCGTAGCTTTAAACGGCGCTTTGAATGCAGGAATTTTAGCCGCAAAAATTTTAGGAAGTGGTAATGAAGAAGTGGCGGCCAAACTTCAGAAATATCAGAATTCTTTAAAGGATAAAGTACTGGGAACAGTAGATGATATCAAAGCTCAGCATCCTAATCATTTTGATAAATAGTTTATTTTAAACTCAAAATAGAAGCCTCACTTTACAGCGAGGCTTTTTGTTTTACTTTTTAATGAATTTTAAAGAGATAGTCTGGTCTTTCAAAATGAGTTGTAAAATGTAATTTCCTTTCAAAAGAGGTCCTATATTGATCATATCTTTGTTTGGATTTCCTTCCTGCACAACCCTTCCGCCTGCATCATAAATTTTATAGCTCTTAATATCATTTAATCCTTCAATATGGATATCATCTGACGCGGGATTAGGATAAAGTGAAAATTTTTTTCTGACTTGTATGTCTGATGACGACAGCAGGCAGTTTCCTACAGTATCACCCGACATCGTCCATCCTTTATTGATAAGAATATTCCTTTTGTCTGCCGCATTTGAAGCGTATTTCAGAGGTGCTGTAATATCTAAATCGACGTTATTTGCAGTGTTAGGATTGTCTGCCCACCCTGCCAGTGTTTTACTGAAATTTTCACAATCCATTCCTGTCTGCATAAAAGCTTGGGCTCCGTTATTAACGCTGGCAAGATTCCAGCTTGCAAGGGATTGATTAAAATTCGGAGTTTCCTTAAGAATCTGGTCTATTCTCGTAACCTTGGTCATGTCCCAATTTTCCAGGGAATGATTAAAGGCTGTGCAGCCATGAATAGCATGGGCCATATTGGTAATTTTAGAAGTGTTCCAATGGTCTAAAGATTGATTGAAAGCGGAATCAAAATGGAACATAAAACGAATGTCTTCAAGGCTTGAAGTATCCCAGTTATTCATAGGCTGATTATAGCTTGGGCAAAGAGCAAACATCCATTTCATATCAGTTACATTCGAAACGTTCCAGTTGTTTAAAGTCTGGTTAAAGAGTCCTCTTCCCGCAAACATAAAACTGAGATCAGTTGCAGAGGACATATCCCAACTATTAAAGTAGGGAGGATTAAACTGATCAGGAAGTGAGCTAATAATGGTGTCAGAAATAAGAGCAAACATAAATCTGAAATTCTTAATCTTAGAAGTATCCCAGTTTTGCATGGAACTTGCGCCTGTAAAGCTTTTTGTACCATAAAACATGTAAGAAGCATCCTCAACATTACTTAGGTTGGGAATGTCTGTAGCAGTGATCTGAACAAGTTTACATTGACTGAAGGCATTGTTCATTGATGTCCAGACAATATTTCCCCATTGTTCTATTTCCAGTATTTTATCAGCGCTTCCGTTGACCTGCCAGATAGGGAAGATCTGATCAGGAAGCTGTGTCTCCTGTACTTCTCCAAATTTTATTTGTTGAAAAACGCCATTTCCGTTACTTACTTTTACTCTGTATTTTGCAGCATCCTTATCTCCGTATGACATCCCGAAATCAATAAAAACCTGCTTTGTGGAAGTTACACCAACAAGGCTTCCATTATGCTGGGGAAAATCTACTTCTTCCCAGTAAATGTCATAGTTTTCGCCAATTCCGGGAAACCATATTTGTTGATCACCAGCCTGATAAGGAGCACTTACTGTAATGGGCTGTGTTACAGTAGAAGCTGGCTTCCAGATGGTGATAAATTCATTCTGGGCTTTTATCATGCATACCATCAAAATTAAAAAGACTGGCAAAAATTTTTTCCGTATCATATTGGTTATTTCTTAATTAATTTTGAAGAAAATGTTTTTTCTTTCGTGATAAGCTGTATGATGTAATTTCCTTTGGGTAAAGCGCTTACATTGATTATATCATTGTTAGGATTTCCTTCCTTTACGAGTCTTCCGCTTGCCTCATAAATTTTGTAATTTTTAATATCACTTAGCCCTTCAATATGGATATCATCTGCTGCAGGATTAGGATAAAGCGAAGGTTTTTTATTCAGCTTTACATCTGATGAGGACAATAAACAGTTTCCAACAGTATCACCAGTAAATGACCACCCTTTATTGATGAGAATACTTCTTTTGTCTGACACATTGGAAGCATATTTTAATACTGTTAAAGGACCTAATGAGATATTGTTCGCCGTATTGGGATTATCTGCCCATCCCACGAGTGTTTTACTGTAATTTTCGCAATTAAGTCCTGATAATGTTAGAGAACCGGTACCATTGGTAAGAGAGGCCAAATTCCAGTTTCCTAATGGCTGATTGTAGCTTGTTGCACCATTCAGTATATGATCAATTCTCTCTACTTTAGTCATGTCCCAATTTTCTAAAGACTGATTAAAGGATGTACAACCATGAAATATATGAGCCATATTGGTAACTTTGGAAGTGTTCCAGTTTACCGGCTGATTGAAGACAGGAATCATATGAAGCATGAAGTGCATATCTTCAAGGTTTGAGGTATTCCAGTTATCCAGACGCTGATTGAAGCTTAAACATTGGCCAAACATCCAGCTCATATCAGTTACTTTTGATACATCCCAGCTGTTGAGAGTCTGGTTAAAATGAGTTCTGTTTGAAAACATATAGCTAAGATTTGTGGCAGATGACATATTCCAGCTGTCAAGATAAGGTGGGTTGAATTGCTCTGTCAGCCCAGATGGCAATGGTGTATCAAATAAAAGTGAAAACATAAAACTGAAATTCCGGATCTTCGAAGTATCCCAGTTTTGCATAGAGCTTGCACCTTTAAAATTGGTAGTACCATAAAACATAAAAGAAGCATCCTCCACATTATTAAGGTTTGGAGTATCTGTGGCAGTAAGCTCCATAAGCTTGCATAGACTGAAGGCGCAGTTCATAGTAGTCCATGAAATATTACCCCACTGTTCTATTTCTAGTAATTTATCTGTACTTCCATTGATCTGCCAAATAGGGATCAGTTGCTCGGGACCGGGAAGTAGCTGGACCGTTCCGAATGTGATTTGTCTGAATGTACCGCTGCCATTGCTCACTTTTACCCTGTATTTTGCATCGGACCCAGCTGATAAGGAAGTACCAAAATCAATAAAAACCTGCTTTGTAGAAGTGACATTGGTAAAAGTTCCGTTGTGCTGGGGATATCCTACTTCCTCCCAGTAAATATCATAATTTTCACCAATTCCAGGAAACCATATCTGCTGAGAATTTGCCTGATAGGGAGCATCTACATTTACTGGTGGTAAAACAGTAGAACCCGGTTTCCAGATGGTGATGAATTCATTCTGGGCTTTCACCAGGAAGACCAGCATTAAAAAAAAGAATGTTGGAAATTTTTTTAAGGTCATGTTTAACGTTTTATAGGTATTAGTTTTGTCTTTGCTTACTGTTTAATAAATAGGCGAGGGTAGATCTTATTATTCATTAAACCTGTTAGAGAATGAATGTGGAATTATCAGCACTTTCCTATATGATTGTACCGGAGATTTTTTACAATGAAATAATAATGCAGGGAGAGAAAAGGTAAAAGTTTTGTACATGTCATTAGTTTGTGAAATAAGCAAAGCTAAAATACGAAAAAATCAATATATTTTTAATTTAAATATGAGATTTATAGAATATTGTATTTTTTAGTAAAGTTGTATAATGAAAAAACTCTCCGGATTGGAGAGTTTGTTTTATTCCTGAATCATGTTGTCCCGGGTGTTTTTCTGAACGGCTATGGCTCCGAAAAGAGCGAGCAAAAAGGCAAAGGCATAAAAACCCTTTTCACTTGGAAGGATGGTGGCATTCCAAAGCCCTATTGCCAGTAAGACAATAGATGATAATGTAGCAAACCAGCAGATTCCGTAATAAATATCCGTAACCTGAATATTTTCTAATCGGTCCCTTACGGCTTTCTGCAAAGAAACAACAGCAAATAAGCCATAAAGCAGGATGGTGAAATAATATCCTTTCTCATTCAGCTGCATTTCAGCTCTTGCAAGACCGACAATGAAACCGATCATTCCTGCTCCCAATGCTACCCATGATGCAGCAACAAATGCATTCGACACTCTTTGTTTTTTCATAGTTTAATGTTTTATTTTAAGAGGGCTAAGATATTCATTTTTTATAAATACAGCTCTAATAGAGGGAAAATATAGGGGAAAACCGGGATAACTGCATGAAGCAGGTTTATGTTTTGACTAAAGCCAATTTTATCTCCTAACGTAAGAAAGAATAGGAGAGTTGGATATGGAACGTCTGGTTTGAAGAATATGAGTGAGTACGGAGTCAACTCAAAAAAAACTCTCCCAAATAGGAGAGTTTATCTTATTGAGTGATATATTCGTAAGTATACTGAACCGAAAGATTTCCGTCACTTCCTATTCCGATAGCCTGAACAGGCAGTCCTGAACTATTATACTGTAGGGTATATGTAGTAGTTTCACTTGGATACCAGTTTCCATCATTACCTTTATAGCTGTCTTTGTTTATGGTATAATTGTTTGCACTTAAGGTATTTGCTCCTCCCATCATAATTCTTAAATATTTGTTTGTATTTGTAAATGGGCTTAATTTACTGTCATAAGTAAATTCATATTTGGAAGTAAAGCTATATGTTCCCGGTGTTGTAGAAGTTTCAACTGAAACATTATTCCCATTATAAGTATACGTGGAAATTCCAGGATTTGAACAATTTTCAGATTGACAAAGAGTGGAAGAGGCAAGCTGGCCGTTTGAGTTATAACTATAAGTATACGTTCTGTTATAATTGGCATTAGTGTAAACAGCTTTATTGCTGACCAACTTATCCCCGGAATAGTAAAAATTAAGATAATATTCCAATGCTTGCTTATCATTGTAATAATTTATTTTAATTGGTTTGCCATTGTTGTATTCAAAGGTACTTGATCTTCCTTTTGAAAACATTCTCACAAGTTGTCCCTGATTATCATATTCCAATGTTTCTACTACAGTTTCAGGTTTGGATGGATCATCGTAATAAGTGGTTGTAAGTTTGCTTAACAGAAGTTTTTTATCAGTAGATTCACTCATCGTATCATCATTACTGCTGCAGCTGTTAAAGAATAAGACAGCGCCCATCATTCCCAGAAATAATAATTTTCTCATGGTATTTTTTTGTGGGCAAAAATAAGGAATACTGTATAATGTTATATAAAAAAATCCCACTATCTTAAAAATAGCGGGATCATATCATATTTAGATTTCTTTTAGTATCTGTAATACTCAGGCTTGAATGGCCCTTGTACTTCTACTCCGATGTATGCAGCCTGCTCAGGAGAAAGAGTTTCAAGCTCTACGCTTAATTTTTTAAGGTGTAAAGCAGCAACTTTTTCATCCAAGTGCTTAGGAAGGGTGTATACTTCGTTTTTATAAGCAGCAGAATTGTTCCATAATTCGATCTGAGCCAGAGTCTGGTTAGAGAAAGAGTTAGACATTACGAAACTTGGATGGCCTGTAGCACATCCTAAGTTTACCAATCTACCTTCTGCAAGGATGATCACTTCTTTACCTTCAACAGTATAGATATCAACCTGAGGCTTCACTTCAGACTTCGTATGACCATAGTTTTTGTTTAACCATGCCATATCGATTTCATTATCGAAGTGACCGATGTTACAAACGATTGCTTTATCTTTCATTTTAAGGAAATGCTCTCCTCTTACGATATTGAAGTTACCTGTTGTAGTAATGATGATATCAGCATTGTCTACCACAGTGTCTAATCTTTTTACTTCATAACCGTCCATAGCAGCCTGAAGGGCACATATTGGGTCAATTTCCGTAACTGTAACAATAGAACCAGCCCCTCTGAATGAAGCTGCAGTACCTTTACCAACGTCTCCGTATCCGCAAACAACCACTCTTTTTCCGGCTAACATTACATCTGTAGCTCTTCTTACTGCATCTACAGCAGATTCCTTACATCCGTATTTGTTGTCGAATTTAGATTTAGTTACAGAATCATTTACGTTAATGGCTGGCATTACCAAAGTTCCGTTCTTCATTCTTTCATACAGTCTGTGTACTCCTGTAGTGGTTTCTTCAGAAAGACCTTTGATATCTTTTGTTAATTCAGGATATTTATCAAAAACCATGTTTGTTAAATCTCCACCATCATCCAGGATCATATTTAATGGCTTTCTGTCTTCACCAAAGAATAAAGTCTGCTCAATACACCAGTCAAATTCTTCTTCATTTAAACCTTTCCATGCATACACCGGAATTCCTGCAGCGGCAATTGCAGCAGCAGCGTGGTCCTGTGTAGAGAAAATATTACAAGATGACCAGGTAACTTCAGCTCCTAAGGCTACCAGAGTCTCGATAAGCACAGCCGTTTGGATCGTCATGTGAAGACATCCTGCGATTCTTGCTCCTTTCAGCGGCTGAGACGGTCCGTATTCTTCACGGATAGACATCAGACCAGGCATTTCTGCTTCTGCAAGGGTAATTTCTTTTCTACCCCATTCTGCAAGGGAGATATCCTTAACTTTATAAGGAAGGTATTGTGTTGTAGTACTCATATGTAATGAATAATTTTAAATTCAATTGATAACGAAAGGCAAAATTACAATTAATAATTAAGATATAAAAACGACAGATCAAGTTCAGGCTTATGAGATTAAGCATGAAATTATGAACTATATAATAAAGCCTTTCTATGCTTAACCTTTGTACGTTCAAGTCATCTTCTTCAAATGGTTTCTTTTCACTATTTTTGTCCAATAAAAAAAGAATGCCACTTTACCGAGATTTTTCAGATGATAATGCAACGATCCTTGTTTGGAAGTATGATGAAAGTGAAGAACTTGATATCAATGAACTTCTGGAACCGGAAAATGCTGAAAAGGTAAAAGATTATCATCCTAAAAAATTACTGGAAGTCCTTATGGTGAGGAAGCTCTTAAAAGGACTGAAGCCCGGTTCCAAAATTTTATATAAAGAAAGAGAGCCTTTTCTTTCTCCTTATGATGCGGAAATTTCCATTACCCATTCTTTCCCGTTTGCTGCAATAGCGGTCTCTAAAAATAAAATAGGAATTGATATTGAAAAGTTTAATCCCAAAATCTTAAGGGTAATTGATAAATTCACGTATGAAAATGAACGGGGATTCATTCCTGAGGACAAAGCGGATACTTTTTTTACAATCATATGGAGCGTAAAGGAAAGTATGTACAAAATCCATCACTCAAAATACTGGTCCTTAAAGAAAAACTATGAAGTGAAGCCCTTCGAGCTGAAGCATCTTCATAAAATAAGCTGCCGTGTCTATGACGACCAGTTTTCAGATGAGTTCAAGGCAAGGGTAGAGTTTTTTGACGATTACTGCTTTACGATTGTGGAGGAGTAGGGTCTGTTTCGTTTCGGTATTTTTCGATTACTTTTCTCTGTTCTTTCGCTACATCATAGATCAGTTCCAGAATATCCTGAATGTTTTTAAGCTCTGTCAGATGGGAAACCTTGTCGGTATCTCTTCTGTCCACGATGTCATTTTCTTCAATTTCAGTTTTTCTTTTCAGCAGCATATCTTCAATAGAAGAATCTTCCGGCTCCAGGCGGCTTTCCATTTTTAATGTTTCATTGATGTCATTTCCGTTGAGAAGGGTAGAAGTCTGCCGCATTTCTGCTTCAATTTTTCTGCTCCAGCTTTCCGCATCTATTTCCGGATACTGCTCATTACTTTTTGCATATTGGGACAGTGAAGCAGTATAGGCCGTAATCAGATGGGAGGTCGCCACAAACTGATGAACAACTTCCAGTTTTTTCTGCTGATTTTTAGGATCAGAAATCATTCTCTGGAAATTATCCGAAAGATTAGCCAGAGAGATAATTGCATTTTTCCGTTTTACTTTATAATCTTCAAGATCAAAATTTCCCTGTAAGAATTTGGAAATAACACTCTGAAAATAGATAAGGTTGTCAGCAGCAGACTTTTTCATCAGATCTAGATTTTGGGTATGTTCCCAAACCGGCAGCACAATATAAGATACAGCAAAAGCAATAATTCCGGCAATGGCTGTATCAACAATTCTGTCTTTAAAGATAATATTGACTTTCCCCGGATTTAAAAAATTAAAGCTGAGGAAGACATAAATCGTCATAAATAATACCGCCCAGAAATATCGTCCTTTCAGGAAACTAAAGCACATAATCATGCTGATAAGCAGAATAGCAAACAAAATCCCGTTAATATGAACGAAATACAAAATAGCATAAGCAATAGTTGCCCCTGCAATAGTTCCGTACAGACGAAGGAGATTTCTTTGTTTAGTAATAGAATAGGCTGGTTTTAAAATGGCTGTAATCGTAATTAATATCCAGTAAGTATGCCCCAGTCCCAGAAAATCAAACATTGAAAAAAGATATCCTAACAGCAATGCCGTTGTAATTCTGATTGCATGTCGGAAATGGGATGATGATAAAGAAATATTATTTCGTAATACCTTAGCGTTAAGTTTCGGCTCATTAGGCATAAATTTCCTTAAGTCCAACCCTGTAGATAAACTTTTTGCCAGCTTTATATCCTGGGAAAATACCTTATAGATCTCGTTGATTTCTTTAGTGATCTCATAAATACGCATCAGGATCTGACGCAGAATCATGAAATTTTCGAGGTTGTCAGGAGAAAGCTGTTTGTTTCTGAGTTCGAAATAATTATAATTTAAATTCTTTAATTCCAGTTCCAGGTTGAACATCGCTTTGGCTCTTGTACCGCTTTGAAGTGCAATTCCGATATTGGTAATCTCTTCTGCTAAAAGATTAAGATAATCATGAATATTCACCAAAATCATGCTGTCTTCAAAACTCTGCTGCAGCTTTTGATAATCACTTTCAGAGGTCATCAGCTTTTCATGGAGGTCCATGGAATTCAGGAACATCAGCATCAATAAACGGCTGGTGGTCGTAGATTCATTGACGATAGTTCTGGTTTTGAAAACGGTTTCTCTGGTATCTTCCTGCAGGTTCTTTATCTCAATCTGCTTTGCGATAACCTGAGTAGTAAGTTTATTAAAGTCCGGATTCTTCTGATAATAATTGGCTTTAATCTTTAAAAAGTCAGCCAGCTGAAGATAATTTTCCCCAATCATCTGGCTTGCCAGCTTATAGGGACGGATGGTAGTTACGATAAGGAAAATGAGTAAAAACCACGTACATCCGGAGGCAAATATCAGGAGACTTTTGAAGATATTACTTCCTGTAAGATGTCCGTCAATAAAGATTGCGAGTACCACAAGAGATAATGAGCCTACTGCAGCCAGCCTCTGGCCATAAACCCCGATCAGGGAGAAGAACATCCCGAAAACAATGACTTCCAGAAGGACCAGTATTTTGATATTCATTACAAGACTTGCAATAAGTGCCACAAATACAAAACAGCAGATCGCAAAAGTAAGGGCATTTCTTCTTCGGATAAAAGGTCCTGGCTGATCTGTAAGCGCTACAAAGCTGGTACCTAGCGGGAAAAGGAAATATTCTTTTAAGATTCCGAAGTGGGCGAGGACTAAACAGGGCAGAACAGTAGCTAATGTAATTCTGATCGCAGAATATACATACTGACTGGTTACGAATTTTTTGAGTTCCGCCGAATAGTTCATACTACAAAAATAGCTATTGAATTTAAGAAAATGGCCATAAAAAAGAGACTTTTCTCAACTTAAATATTATATTTTTTTTAAGTGCTGTGTTATTATTTAAAATAGACCAATAAATGAAGCACGATTGATAATTCATAGATCAATGTTGGTCATTAAGGTCAATAGTGAATTTTTGCTTCGCAAAGTGAATGGTGAATGCTTGGAGTACGTAAAAAAAATTGACAAGCGCAGCGTATTGACGATTGACGATTCACGTATTAAAAAGTGAATTTTTGCTTCGCAAAGTGAATGGTGAAATTTTACAGTGTAAAAAATAAATTGACAAGCGAAGCGTATTGACGATTGACGATTCAAGTATCAAAAAGTGAATTTTGTTTTACAAAGTGAATGATGAATGTTTGCAGTACGCAAAAAATTGACAAGCGTAGCGTATTGACGATTCACCATTGCCTATAAAAAAGCCTCATAACTAATATAGTATGAGGCTTTTTTTATATGGCTGTTGCTTTTTTAACGGTCTACGTTAGATGTTTCGTCTCCGATGTTCCAGGTAAGCCCGAAACGAAGCGTGTTATCCAATGCACTGTTGATCTTGGACATATTGATCAGGTAAGAAAGGTCAAGCCCGAAAGAACGGTATTTTAACCCGACACCTGCTGTTGCAAACTGTCTTGCTCCCTGTTCTTCGCTTTCATGGAAGTAACCTCCTCTTACAGAAAATGCGTTGTCATAAGAATATTCTAAAGCACCACTGTACATGATACTGTTTTTATTTTTGAATGATTTTCCGATACCGGCCATTGGTCCTACGTTCGGGATCTGGTAAATAGGCTGTCTTGTATTTGGGTCTATTCCGGCATATTCAGATCCTGGAACCAAAAGTTTTGAACCTTCCACAGAAATTCCGATTCTGTTCATATCATCCAGGTACATATCATATCCAACCCCTAATCTTGCCATGGTAGGAAGATAAGATCTTGATTCTTCATTTCCTGTGTAATCCAGTTTAGGACCTAAGTTCTGAACTGCTAAACCTGCATTTATTTTACCATCATAGCCACCAATACTGGAGAACCTTGGAGAGTTATAGTATGCTGAAACGTCAACTGCGAAACTGTTTGCCGCTTTAAGGGTAGTATCTGTGTTGAATCCTCCGGCTAAGTCTGAACGGATGAATCTACCGGTAACAGCTCCTGAGAATGAATCAGAAAGTTTCAATGCGTAGG
Organism: Chryseobacterium gleum; assembly: GCF_900636535.1. Lineage (NCBI taxonomy): Bacteria > Pseudomonadati > Bacteroidota > Flavobacteriia > Flavobacteriales > Weeksellaceae > Chryseobacterium > Chryseobacterium gleum. The sequence goes on along the minus strand of NZ_LR134289.1, from coordinate 2,055,728 downwards.
CAACGTCAATTGAGAATTCGTTTGGTTTTGATGTACCCATTGATGCGATTTCTGTACCTACCAGCTGAGTCAGGTCTACCTGTCCCATATTGAAATAATAGATACTCGCGGAAATTGTAGATCTTTCTTCCTGCCCAAGAAACTTATGGAACGAAGCATATAATAAGAATACATCATTGGTAAGTTTCCCCATATAAGGCGTATAGTTAAGACCTACGGAAGAACTTGACCTGCTGAAAGGGTATTTAGCCGCATTCCAGAATTGTGAAAATGCATCCGGAGAGGTTACCACCCCCTGATCTCCCATACCTCCTGATCTTGCATCAGGTGCGATTCTTAGGAAAGGAGCTCCGGTAAGAACTGGGTTTACTTTACCTAAATCTTGCGAATAGCCTAAAAAACCAGCACTCAAACCAAATCCTAAAAGCAGTTTAGTAGTTAAATTCATATGTTGTCTTTTATATATTATCAGTTTTTTATTAATATTATTGTCTATGTTTTATTTTATTATTTCAAAAGTACCATTTTTTCTACAGCTGTAGCACTTCCTTTGCATTTTTCTTGATTTTGACTTTTTGCAAATATCTTAAAAATATACGTACCTTTCGCTACTGTAGAACCAAAATCATCTCTTCCATCCCATTCTATTGCCTGACGAGGGGTTCTAAAGCCCTGCAGGAACGGTTCTGCAACCACCGGCTGTGATAAAGTTCTTACCAGTCTTCCGGTTATTGTATAAATCTGTACGTTCACATCCAGAATGTCATCACAATTGTGTTCAAACTGAATATAGGTCTTGTTTGTAAACGGATTTGGCCAGTTCAGCGGACGGTTGATGGTCAGGTGCTGGTCAGATTCATCTTTAACTTCAAAATTTAACGTAGCAGTTGTGGAATTATTGTTTATATCCCAAACTTTAAATGTTAATTGATGCTGACCGACTGCCAGATTTCTGAAAGGATAGGTTACATTCCCCTTCTGGTACTCGGCAAGACTTGGATTTAAACAGCCGTTTCCTTCTCCCGGGGCGTAAAAATCATTTAACACAACCGTATTGATAATCTGCCCGTCAAGATATACCGTAATATCGTGTCCCACTCCGGATCCTGTTGAGTTGATTCCCGTATCATCAGTAAGACACGCCAGAAGCATAGGATTCTGGTTGGTAATTCCTCCGTCTGCGAAGTTGGTATTATTCATGTACAGCTTTACTTTCGGAGGTTGGTTATCATTGATTCCGTTTGGATTGATATCCCCCACCTGTACCGCCTGGTTGTTGAAAACATCCGTTGACTTGTTATCTGCGTAGGCTAATATTCTTCCTTGCCCCACAGCATAATTAATGTCTTTAGGTACATAGAATTCCGCAGTAAATACACCGTTTACAGCAGTTCCGGCAGATTTTACAATCGCACTTCCTTCTTCGGTATATTCTAAAACCGGAGATAAAACACCACTGTTATTTAAGGTTTTTTTGTTTAACCTTTTATCAAAAATATTGATGCTTACCTTTCCGTTAAAAGTAGTATTCAATGTTCCGTTTGGATTATTGACGTGTCCTTTTATTTTTACGAAATCCAGACCTCTGATCAGTCCCGGAACAGGAGTTTCAATATTATCAATTACCAGAAGTCTTTGTGGTCTGCTTAATTTCATAGCAGGATCCCCCAGGAAGTTTACTTTTAAATGGTTACTGTTGGGTCCTTTTTGCTTTTTAGCAAGTAAGTGGGCATTTCCCAACGAATTAAAATCGTCATTGGTTAGTTTAAAAATATTCTGGGTAAACGTATTGGTAAAATCACGTCCGTAATCTACTCCGATAGCACGGCTGGAAGTAATCATGGTAGAGGCTCCGCCCTGCTTCATTTTAATAAACTGTTCTCCTACAGAGTTGGTTGCAGGCTCATCCCATAATGTAAATTCACAGGTGATGGTAGAGACAAACGGAAATCTGCTGTATACATTTGAGAAATTATTGGCATTTTGAACTTCAGAACTTGTAAGGACTCTTTCCTGTGCCCATCCGTTGATTCCCCCATGCCCGAAATAAAACAGATACAAACTGTTTCCGATAGCATTGGAGATCGCCTGATTGACCTGTGGATATCTTCGTCCGCCGGAAGTACTCTGAGCGGTAAAGGCATCCATATATAATTTTTTAACATTATATTCTTTAAGTTCAGGCTGACCCGGCTGTTCAAATATACTGGATAGTGAACTGTCCATCACATTATGGAAAGGGCTTCCTCCTTCATTGTTGTCATCAACAACAAAATCAAGTCGCATACGCCAGTCTCCGAAAGGGGTTGACTGTCCCTGAAGGGAATTGTAATAAGCCAGTGTTTTATTGATCATATCTCCGGCTTCACTTGCATTGGCTGCCGGAATTCTGCCAACCGGAAGATCCGGCAGGTTGTTTTCAATTAATAATGTATTTTGTGGCTTGGTCATTACGATATAATCATCCGTTACAAATGATGATACATAATCTGAAGACTGCTCACTCTGGTAGCTGGCCACAACATTTGTATTGTTCGGAACTCTGTTTTTATAATCGTATGAAGCATCCCCGAGAATGAATACATACTGAAGTCTGCCCAGAGGAGTATTGAGCTTGGTAACGAAATCTCTTATTGCAGTAAGGTCTCTGCTTCCGCTGCCATATTCCTCATAGATCTTATTGATGTCAACAATTTCTACCTTATAGTTATGATTGGTCTGATGGTAGCTGGCAAGTCTTTGCGCCTGGCCCATCATTTCCGGAACGGTAAGGATAAGGTAATCTACGTTTTGTATAGCAGACAGATTCTGATTGGAAATTCTTCCTACGAACTGCGGACTGAAAGCTGCATCAGCACGGAAAGCCACAAATTCATTGTTGAAATTCTGATCAGAAGCAGTGTAAGCAAAGTTGAAAGAACCTGCTCCGGCCTTATTCACCCTTCTGCTGGCATTGGTAATATCCGTTACATCCCATACCTGTTCTATGGCAGCCGCATTGCTGATGCTGAAACCATAGTTAGTATTACTTCCGCTTACAATAGAATAATCTCTGAAGTTCATCTGTGAACCATTGAAAGCAAGATTTTCCTTATACTGAACTTCTACATAATCAAAATAAAAGCTTCCGTTGGGATTCTTGGAAATATCAGGATTATACACCAATGTAAACTGGTTTCCGGTAAGATTCGTTAATGTTCCGGAGTAGGTGACAGGGTAGAAGGTATACTGATAGCTCGAAGTATCCGAAGGAATCGTCTGTATCGGCTGTGGATTTAAGTTGTTGATCTTAAAATCAATGGTATTCTGCTGGGAATTATACGCTACCACCTGAGTTCTGTATCGTATCACATCATTAGCCTGTATAGGTGAATTGGTAGTAAGCGTTACTGTTTTTTCATTGGTGAAAGGAGTATCTTCCACCCACGTTCTTCCTACCTTTAACAGGTTTTTCTGATCTTTGTTGATCACCTGGTAGCTGTCGTACCTTGTGATCAGCTGGGCAGGGAGATTTCCGTCAACAGTGGGAACTCTTTTTCCTGCACCTTTGTCAAAGTTGATATAGTAATATGAGAAATCCTCATATATATTTTTAACATTATTGCTTGGGTTGATACGGGTTTCATGTCTTTTAAAACCATTTCCGTTGGAAGTATCATAAAGGTTATATCCATCCGGGCCCTGTGCATAGAAAAGAGCATAATCATTGTCATTCCATACACCGTCATCTTCACCTACTACCTGAATGGCATTTTCCTGTAATGCCCCGTATCTCGGATCCTGATTGTACTCAGGAAGCATGACGCCTCCGTTTCCATAAATTCTGAAATTCTTTGGGTTTACAGAAGCAGGATTAATTCCGTTATCTTTCAAAAACTGTGATGTGATTTTGAATATCCCGGACTTGTCTACTTTTATTTTATAAAAATTGCCACTGGATAGCGGATTGGCTGTAGTTCCTATTTTATTAACGGTGCCGGAGGTATTAACAAATGCGGAAGCTTCTGAAACATTGAACGAAGATAATCTCTGAACACGGCCTTTTACATTTTTAAATAAAGCAATGCTGATACTGGCATAGCTGTCTCCTTCCGATGAATAGTAAGAAACGTCTGCTACATCATGGTCAGGAAGTCTGCCTTTATCCAGTTCAAATAAATCATGGTTGGAAACGTTCTCCCAGACAAGGTCTGAGATTTTTAGCTGCTTTTCTCCGATTTTTTGCTTGGTTACTATAAAAACATTATTTTGGCTGAAAGAAAAACCCTCATTTTTAAAATTGGGAAGAATTAATTTTGTGTCACCAAAATCCTGGATTTTGGAACCATTCCATTCAATGGTGTTTCTTTGGGCGTAAAGTGTTGATGCAAAAGCGATTAAAGATAAAAGCGTAATTTTTCGTTTCATGTTTACTATTGAAATTGCTAAATTACAAAATAAATGAAAATTTTAGAATTAAATTGTGATACAATAAAATTAATTTGTTAACGTTTTTCAAAAAAATCAAATGTTTACTTGATTTATTGAATAATTTATTTTTTCTTTGTACTTTGAAAATATTTATATCGACTATGAAAAAACTAAAGTTGTTTTCATTAATAGCATTAAGTTCTACACTTGCATTAACCAGCTGTGGCGGATCAGGAACCAGCAAAGGTGGCGGTACCAAAAAATTTGTCAGCAAAACAGGTTGGAAACCAAACGAAAAACAGGGTTGGTTTTTTTGCAGGAAAGCAACAGAAGCAGAAGGGTTGGCCTGGGATGGTATATGTAGAAGGTGGAACTTTTACAATGGGATTAGTGAAAGATGATGTTATGCACGATTGGAATAACACACCTCGCAGAATGCAGGTAAGTTCATTCTTCATCGGAGAAACAGAAATTACTAACTACGAATACCGCGAATACCTTACATGGTTGAAGTATGTATTCCCACCAAGTGACCCGAGTTTTAAGGAAATCTATAACGGTGCTTTACCGGATACCTTATTATGGGACAACAAATTAGCTAGAAACGATTATAATGAAACGTATCTGCGTTCTCCGGAATTCGATTACTACCCGGTAGTAGGAGTTTCCTGGACTCAGGCAAACAGATACTGCGAATGGCTGTCAGACAGGGCGAACGAAAAAGCTTTGATGCAGGCTGGTATTATTGCTAAAGATTTATATATCAATGAATCTAACAATCAGGGAGGAACAGCATTCAATATGGATAAATTCAAATCGAATGATCCTGAAATGCAGGGATACATCAATGAAAAAAGAATGCAGCAAAAAACCGGTATGAAAACCACAAACCAGAGATTGCTTGCTGCTAACAGAGCTCCTAATGCTGCCATGGTACAGAAGTTCAGACTTCCTACCGAAGTAGAATGGGAATATGCTGCCCTAGGTATGGCTAAAAACAGAGAATATAACCAATACCTTGGTAAGAAGCCTCAAATCGAAAGATTGAGAGGTACTAAAGGAAGAGACAGAGGAATGTTCCTTGAAAACTTCAAAATGGGTAAGGGTGATTATTCCGGTATCGCAGGATGGAAAAACGACGGATCAGCTCAGACTTCTGACGTAAGACAATATCCATCTAACGACTTAGGAATTTACGGTATGTACGGTAACGTGTCTGAATGGACAGCTGACGTTTACAGACCTATTATAGACGAAGATTACAACGACTTCAATTACTATAGAGGAAACATGCCTCAGACTATCGTAAGAAACGGAGACGGAACTTATAAAATGATCGACGAAGGTAGTATCAAATATGATACATTAGCTGACGGAAGATTAGTGTACAGAGGACTTCCGGGACAATTCGAAAGACAGACTATTGCTGACTACAGAAACTACAGAGACGGAGACAGACAGTCTTCTTTAGAATACTACAGAGCAGCTGATTCTACTGATTCATTTGACATGTACAACTCTCCTAAGAAAAGCTTTATTGTAGATGCAAACGGTAGAGTGAAGCTACAGAAAGATACTAAAGAAAGAACTTCAGGTATTTCTAACGATGTTAGAGTAGTAAAAGGAGGTTCCTGGCAGGACACCGCTTACTGGCTGGATCCGGGACAAAGAAGATATAAAAACCAAAACAAGGCTTATGGCTGGATAGGTTTCCGTGTTGCACAGGATGCCAGAACCAGCGATAAGAGTAGAACTAGAAGATAATATTTATCAAAAAATACTTAAAAAAAACCTTCCGGAAATCCGGAAGGTTTTTTTATTTTTGAACCATGAAATCGCTTTGCTCTAAAAGTCTGAAACACTTGTACAGATCTGGCGATTGTATCTGATTTCAAAATATATATATTTTCCACATGAATATAGAACAGTTTTATCCCTTATTTCTGCAGGCCGCAAAAGTGACCATCGACAGCAGAAAAATAGCAGAGAATGATATTTTCTTTGCCTTTTCCGGTGAGAATTTCAACGCAGCAACTCTGGCTGAAAAAGCCATCGATGACGGAGCTTTGGCAGTAATTGTTGAACTTCCGGAATTTGAAAACAGAGATAAAAATATTTTCTATGTTCCATCGACTCTGGAGTTTTTACAGCAGCTGGCAATTTATCACAGAAGAAAGCTTTCCATTCCTTTTATTGGACTTACGGGAAGTAACGGAAAGACAACCACAAAAGAGCTGATTCATGCTGTTCTCTCAGAAAAATTTAATGTACAGTATACGTCCGGAAATCTGAATAACCATATCGGAGTTCCGCTGACGATCCTTTCCATTAAACCGGAGCATGAAATGGCTGTGATTGAAATGGGAGCGAATCATCAAAAGGAAATTGAATTCCTGTGTACTATCTCACAGCCTGATTTCGGATACATTACCAATTTTGGAAAAGCGCATCTGGAGGGATTCGGAGGCTTTGAAGGAGTGATAAAAGGAAAATCTGAGCTGTATGATTATCTTAAAAATAACAACAGAACAATTGTTGTGAATGAAAACGATCCTATCCAGCTGGAAAAAACTGAAAATTATCCTTCTAAAATTACTTTCGGGAAAGAAACTTCCAATTATAATTTTGAATCGTTCTCAGAGGAACATTTTGTAGGATTGATTTATCAGGGAGTAAAAGCCGTTTCAAAACTGACAGGAGAATATAATTTTACCAATCTTTGTGCAGCTGCTAGCTTAGGGCTTCATTTTGGAATCGGTTTTGAAAAAATAAAACATGCGCTGGAACTGTATACGCCTACCAATATGAGATCTCAGGTTGTGAAAAAAGAGGGAAGAACTCTGGTTCTGGATACGTATAATGCAAATCCAAGTTCTATGACTGCTTCTTTAAATAATTTTATCAGCTTTGAAGGCAGTAAAACCATTATTATTGGAGATATGCTGGAATTGGGTGATGAGAGTGAGAAAGAGCATCAGAACATCTTAAAACTGGCTCAGGATCTTCATTTCGATGAGATTATTACTGTCGGAAAACATTTCAAGGCTGTCAATTCTTCAGATCTTGCTTTTGAAAACACAACGGAACTCGCAGAATATTTGAAACAGCATAAAATTCAAACTGAAAATATACTACTGAAAGGCTCCAGAGGAATTGCTCTTGAAAAAATAATAGACTTTATTTAGGGTACAGAAGCTGGAGGCTGGGAGAGGGAAGTTCCTGAAGGCAATTGAAGAGTGTTCTCTTTGTATTCAACTTTATAAAATTTCATTAATAAATAAACACTTGAAGAAGTAGTTGGCCGGAATATAACTTCCGGCTTCATTCTTCCAGCCCTCTTACTTATTTCTTCAAATCCCAAAATTCTTTTACAATCAGTTTAATATTTTTAAATGTACTTGGAAAAACTTCATTTTCAATTTCTGATGTCGTTTTCCAGGCAACTTCAGTAATACCTTCTTCTATCTGTGGTTTGGAAGTGTCTTCTCCGTCGAAGTTCATTTCAAACCAGTGGGTACACTTCAATATTTTTTCACCATTTCTTTCTACATAGATGTGATAAGTCGTATTGATGAATTTTACAAGCTCTACGTCGCTCAAGCCTGTTTCTTCTTCTATTTCCCGAACGGCAGATTCTTCTCTGGATTCACCCTTTTCCATCTTACCTTTGGGAAGATCCCATTTGCCTAGTCTTCTGATGAAAAGAATTTTCCCTTCAGGATTATTAACAAGACCTCCGGCAGCCTCTATAATTCTGAAAAGCTTCTGGAATTCCTGCCATATTTCATCCAAATTCTCCCCATATACATTTAGTTCCTGCGCAGAAGTATTCTCCAGAAGATCCAATGCGATCTCCAAAGTTGTATAATTTTCATACCTAAGCTTTTTTTCAAGTTCTTCAGGATGCTTAGATATCAATAATTTTTTTTCGTTGACAAAAACTTTATACATTTGTAATAGTTAAGAATTTAAATACAAAAATAAAAAATGAATTTAGAAGGACGAAAGATTATTGTCAATAAATCATCTAAAGAACTTACCGAGTTGCTGAAATCTCCTGAAAATTATAAAGATTTTATGCCGGATGGTCTTCAGAAATTTGAAACAAGAGATAACGGATTTAAATTCGGATTACAGGGAATGCCGGAGATTGCGTTAAAAATTGACGAAGTGGATGATCACAAAGCTGTTTTAAGATCTGCAAGCTCAAGCCTTGATTTCTCATTAACAGCAACATTGAACCCGATCAGCGACAACCAGACAGAGGTTCAGATGTTATTTGAAGGGAAATTCAATCCATTCATCAAAATGATGGTAGAAAAGCCGTTACAGAACTTTATCAATACGCTTACTGATAAAATCGAAGCTTATAAATAATACAAAACCTCCAAAATTGGAGGTTTTTTGTTTTATGTAATTTCTATGCTATAACTCCCGAGCAATGATCAACACTACTTCCCGTTGCAGAAGACAAAACGTTGACCTCGTTATTCATTTTTAAAACACCCATAAAGGCAAATATCAGAGCTTCCTTATAATCGATAATTTCCTTTTCAGGAATGATTACTTCGGCTTTTGTTTTGGCTCTTATTTTTTCAATTAGAAATGTGTTGTAGGCACCTCCTCCTGTGATCAGGATATCTTTTATATTGTTTGCATTGATGACATAAGAGATCTGTTGAGCGGTGTGTTCTGTAAAAGTAGCCAGTGCATCTGTGATTTCAATATTTTGAAGAACCGGAAATATATGCTGATTACACCATTCAACTCCTAACGATTTCGGGTGAGGATGTTGGTAGAAATCTAATACGTTAAGCTGATTAAGCAAATCTTCATTTATTGTACCTTTTTCAGCCAATGTTCCGTTTTCATCAAAACTCTTATGAAGCTTTTGAGCCAGGTGATTTAAAACAATATTCACCGGGGCAATATCAAAAGCAATTCTCTTTCCTTCTGATCGTAAGGAAATATTGGAAAATCCGCCAAGGTTAAGACAGGCACTGTATCCTGAGAAAAGTAATTCATCACCTATAGGAACCAGAGGCGCTCCGTTTCCCTTCATCAGGACATCTTGGCTTCGGAAATCATAAATAACGGGTAATCCGGTTTCCAGCTTTATAGCCCTGCCGTCGCCAATCTGAAGGGTAAATCTTTTCTGTGGCTGATGAAAAACAGTATGGCCATGAGACGCAATAAGATCGATATTTTCAAGCTCATGCAGATGGATAAATTCTTTAACCTTTTGACCAAGGTAAAAGCCATATGCTGAATGCAGTTCCAGAAGGTCTTCAGCAGGAAGGTGAATTGAATTTCTAAGCTTGTTTTCCCAATCTTCAGAATAGGGGAATGTTTCGGCTTTCAGAATTTTAAAGGTCCATGTGTCCTGCTTTTCAAATTCAGCAAGACAGATATCCAAACCATCCAGACTTGTCCCGGACATGATTCCAATAGCCAGCGCTTTCATTTCAGGATTATTTTTTATTTTCAGAAATTCTTTTCGAACTGAAATCTCCCGAATTGTTATAAAACGTGTATTCGGAAAAATCATCTTTGGCCGTCATTCCATTGGCTCCTACCAATGTAGAGCCGTCTTCCATGGTAACATATACCGTATCTTTGGTATAGATTCTGTTTTTTTTCTGATCCCAGTAAATACTCTGCATGGCAAATCTCTGCCCTTCGTTGGTTCTTATTCTTACATCGCCTTTGGCTTCGTAGAATTTTTTGTATTCAAAAATACGGGCGTATTTCGCTGTAATTCTTCCAGGAACTTTAGGTTTCTTTTTATCAAAAAACTCAATATCAATTCCTTTTCTGGCTACTACATACGGGCTGTCGATCAGCTCATACTTTTCAATAATGGGAGCTTTGGCTTTTAAAGTAACAAAACCGGAGTCGCGCTGTATAATGTTGGCGTTATTGATAATTTGTGAAGGGAAATTCTTGCTTTGGTTGCCGTTAGCTTTGGTAAGGTCCTCTTCACAGGATGTCAGTATAAAAAATATAGCACAACTAAAAAGGCATGCTATATTTTTATATGATATTTTTTCTGAAAAATTCATTTTAGTTATAAAGAGTCTTTCTGAACCATTTGTCGGCAAAATTGAAGCCGATTCTAAGGTTGATGAAATTCTGGTTGATCAGGTTGTTTTGAAGAGTTCCTCTCTTACCAACTTCCAGCCCGATTTCAAGACCGCTCATTCTTGTGATACTGCTGTTTTTGAATGGTAGCATTACCCCGGCAGAAATACCGAACTTGTTAATACTGTTTCCTTCCAGTTTAAGATTTCCTCTTTCGTAGAATGCTCCATATCTGTAGATCACCCTTGAGAAGTAGCTTCTGAAGTTATTATAGTTAGGAAGGTACCATCCCCCTGCGGAAATTCTGTAGCTATCCTGGAAATCAAAAGTCTTACCGAAATAATTGATATCTTCTCCCTTTTTATAATCTATCTGACCAGATACAAACCAATGGTTCTCGCTTCCGTACCCAACCCCAAGGGAAGCCTGTAACGGAAGAAGGTTTTTGGATTTTGTTTCTTTTTGCTCGATGATTGTTTCAGAATCGGTCATCTTTGTAGTTTCCTGAGCATCAGAATATCTGTAGGTACTGTTAGTGTACTGTGTCGTCATGTTACTTGTGTTCCCAAAAGTAGCAGTGGCTCCTACGGTAAACTTCTTGTCAGTACGTGTATTTAAAGTCTGGTAGCTTGTACCAAGCGTAAAATTAAAATTTCTGATTCTGTTTTTAGTTTCATAACCATTTACATATTCCCCTACATAAGTACCAAGGTTACTGTTGTAAGCACGGAATTCATTAAGGTCATTAAGATCTCCGAAATAAAGATTAGCTTTTGCTCCCACAGATAATTCCTGATTGATCTTATAAGAAACAGCAAGCTGGGCAGTATTTAATGTTCCACTACCTTTGAAGCTGTTTTTGTATAGGGGAGTCGTATTATCACTGGCAAGCTGTTCCGTTACGATGTCGTAGCTTTTGGAACTGTATGGCTGGTAAGAGATTCCCATTTTCACTTTTGAAGATAATGGAAAAGCGATCGAAATATTGGAAAGATACGTAGAATGCTTTGTAGATTTCATATCGTTATAGTTCGATTTGAAATAATTGTTTTCGTTGGTAGCTTCCAGTCTGATACTTGTAAGTTCAAAATTGGCGTTATTTGCCGGGTTGGCAAAATTGAAACTACTGGTAAAATCACTTATAAAAGCAGTAGATATACCTCCCATTGAAGTAGTTTCGATCGTATTATCATATTTCACATCTCCAATTCCATAAGCTGCATAAGGAGAGTTGCTTAGACTCTGTGCATTCAGAAAATATCCAACTGATATGAATGATACTACAAAGATTTTTTTCATTCTTTATTTTTAAAACAATGCGCAAATATCTTAAATATTAATGAATTGTAAAAATTATATGTGGTTAAAGTTTGTTAAGGGCCTTTCTTCAGAAGAAAAATGCAAATTTTCACGCATATACATAGCAATTCTTTATATAAAAAAATTATTCGGAAAAAAGAGATTTCTTTATCAGATTCACTCTTTATTTTATAGATTAAAGAGACTTAATTTTATGAATTGAAATAAGATTTTTTATCTTTGAAACATGAATTGGGAGAATATCGCCGGACAGACGAATCTGAAAAAACTTCTTAGAGAAAGCATTGCTGAAAACAGAGTGAGCCATGCCCAACTTTTTGTAGGAAAGGAGGGATACGGAATACTGCCCATGGTACTGGCTTATGCAAGAGAAATCTTCAGCCAGGAAAATGAACATGCTGCTGCAAAAGTAGAGCATCTCAATCATCTGGATCTGCACTTCAGCTTTCCGGTTTTTACGGATAATAAGAACTCATTAAGTAAGAATAAATTTGATGAATTCAGAGAAATGATTCTGTCTTCTCCTTATGCCAGCTATGATGACTGGACTGCCTTTTTGGAGTCGGAAAATAAGCAGCTATTTATTTCTGCAGATGAAATTGATGATCAGAATCAGAAATTTTCTTTAAAAAGTTTTGAGGGAGGAACCAAAATACTTATTGTCTGGAGAGCAGATAAAATGAATGTGGCCGCCTCGAATAAGTTTTTAAAATTTCTGGAAGAGCCGCCGGCAAAAACGGTGATTCTTCTTACTGCCGAAAGTACCAATGACATCCTCCCTACCATCCTTTCCAGAACACAGATTGTAGAAATTCCCAGAATTCATGATGAAGATATTGAAAACTATCTCAAAAAGAATTTTTCTGTTTCGGATGAGAAAGTAAGAGAAATTGTTCATGAGGCACAGGGAGACCTTAATGAAGCCATAAAATTGCTGAACTCAGGTGACAAGTCCAATGAGTTCGAAAAGCTCTTTGTGCAATGGGTAAGAGATGCATTTATGGTAAAAAAGAAACCCGAGTATCTCAGAAGCATTATTTTCTGGGCAAGAGAAATTGCAGGTTGGAACAGGGAAAAGCAGAAAAACTTCCTGAATTATTGTTCTGAAATATTCAGATTAGCATTGCTTCAGAATTATCAGTCCGAAGATCTTGTCTATAAAAAAATCAATGCGAATGGGTTCAATTGGGCAGGGTTTTCAAAATTTATAAGTGGAGCCAATATTGAAAGCATCCTGGAGGAAATCAATACAGCCGATCTTCACCTGACAAGAAACGGAAATCCTAAAATTGTCTGGACGGATCTTGGAATAAAATTATCAAGATATATTCATAAAAGCGCATAAACAAACTCTGGCTTTAGCCGGAGTTTTTATTTTAAAATACAATCAGTTATCATATTACTTTTAGTTTTCTTCTTTTTTTATCTATTATTTAATGTTAAGTATTCAGAAAATTCAAATACTGTTATTAGAAATTTTCATTACTATTAAATAAATATGAACTCTTTTTTAAGTTGTTTTTCATTAAAAACAGTCTTTTCTTCGGTTTTAGCATCTATTATAGAAACCGTCTTTTCTTTGCAATAAATTAAATCTATATTAAAAAATCAATCAATCGTTTGATTTGAATAAAAACTTATGTAAATTTGCGCCCTGAAAAATGAATACCAACATGATTTCAAAAGAAGAGAATATATTATTTGCCGCCGAAGAGCTCTTTGCTGAGAAAGGATTCGAAGGAACCTCTACCCGCGAAATTGCAAAGGCTGCTAATGTAAATATCTCTATGATCTCATATTATTTTGGCTCTAAGGAAAAACTTTATGAGAAATTAGTAGAATACAGAATGAATGAAGGTCAGTTTTTTTCGAAAGATCTTTTGGGAAGAACTGATATCAACGAATGGCAGAAAATTGAAAGAGTAATTGATCAGTTTTCTAATAAGATCCGGACTCAAAAATGCTTTTACAGGATTATGCAGAGAGAGCAGCTGCATACCAAGAATCCTCAGATTGTAGAATTTTTGAAACAGACCAAAATGGGATTCCTTTCCATGTATTCACAGATATTGGAAAGCGGTCTTAAAAATGGAATTTTCACCAAGAAACCACCTATCTATCTCCTTCATTCCACCGTAAGCGGAACTTTATTTTATGCATTCAATGCAAAAGAAATGTATAAAGAATTCCTGAATGAAACAGAAGATGAGGAAGCTTTTGACGAAAAATACTATACAGAACTTAATAAACATATTAAATATTTACTAAAAGACCTTTTAGGTTATGAAGAGAATAAATAACTCAGTGATTGCATTATCACTATTCGTAGGAATAGCCCATGCAAATGCTCAGGAGAAAAAGACACTTTCTCTTGACGAAGCTGTGCAGCTGGGAATCCAGAACAGCAAGAATCTCAAGATCGATGCAGCCAAGATCGAAGAGGCTACAGCTGATCTTCTGGAGGCTAAAAACAGACAACTACCGGAATTAAAAGTGTCAGGTAGCTATATGTACCTTCCGATTAAACCGAATGTGGATATCAAACTTCCGGGTGTTTCAGGGGCAGGAGGTCCCGAGGTACATCAGGTAGCTTATGGCTCAGCAAATCTTAGTGTTCCAATCTATAGCGGAGGAAGAATCAAATATGGGATTCAGTCGGCTAAATATCTGGTAGAAGCTTCCAAGCTGAGCACTGAGAATGACAAGATTGCTATTGCTTATAATGTAGCTCAGGCCTATAACAACTTATTTAAGGCAAACCAGTCTATTAAAGTTTTTGAAGAAAATCTTGCAGCTTCCCAGAAAAGAGATGAAACTTTCCTGAAAATGGAAAATAATGGTTTGATCGCGAGAAATGACAGATTAAAAGCCAACCTTCAGACTTCAAATATTGAACTTCAGCTTTTGGAGGCAAAAAATAATTACAATATTGCCAATATCAATATGGATCTTCTGCTAGGTCTTCCTGAAACAACGGTACTTGAAGTAGATGAAAATTATATTGAAGAAGGATCAGATGTGAAGCCTGTTGATTTTTATGTTAATGAAGCCAGAGAAAACCGTAAAGATTTGCAGGCTCTTGCACAACAGAGAAAAGCAGCAGAATTGGGAACAAAAGCTGCAAAAGCAGAAAACCTTCCTTCCATTGCATTCACCGGAGGCTATGTAGCTGCAGATATTCCTAAGTTTCTTACCGTATATAATGCAATCAACGTAGGAATCGGGGTATCATACAACTTATCCAACCTTTGGAAAGAAAATTCTTCTTTAAGACAGTCACAGGCCAGAGAAAAGCAACTTGCGGCTACCGATGAATTACTGAATGATAACATTAAGCTTGATGTCAACAGAGAATACCAGAACACCGACTATTCCAAAAAGAGAATTGCTGTTTTTGAAAAATCTGCTGAGCAGGCTAATGAAAATTACAGAATTACAAAAAATAAATACGACAACGGTCTTGCAACCATGACTGAATTGCTGGATGCAGACGCAGCTCAGATTGCAGCCAACGTTGGCGTAATCAATGCTAAGGCAGATGCTGCACTGGCATACAGAAAACTATTACAGACAACAGGAACTTTAACAATTAAATAATCAGATCGAAACCAAAATGGAAAATAATAATACACAGGCAGCTGAACCTAAAAAGAAAAAAAGTTTAGTTTTTCCTATCATTTTAGCGGCAGTAGTAATCGGAGGAGGAATCTACGGTTACAGAGCTTATACTTACGGACAGTATCATGAAGAAACTGACGATGCTCAGATTGCTTCCAATATGGCACCGGTAATTTCTAAAATCTCCGGATATGTAGCTGAAGTAAAAGTAAAAGACAACCAGTTTGTGAAGAAAGGAGATACTTTGGTGATTTTGGATAACAGAGATCAGAAAATGGCTCTTGAGCAGGCTCAGGCAGCATTATCTACAGCGAAAAGTAATATTTCCAATGCTGAAGCTGCTACAACGGCAACTTCGAAAAATATCGGTTCTTCAGAGGCGGCAGTAATCACTGCTAACGCTCAGATAGAAGCGGCAAAAGTAAATGTATGGAAAACATCACAGGATCTGAAAAGATATGCCAATCTTGTAAAAGACCATTCTATCACAGAACAACAGTATGAGCAGGCACTTGCTGCAAAACAATCTGCAGACAAACAGCTGCAGGTATTGGTTGACCAGAGAAATCAAATCGCTCAGCAGACTCATATCGCTTCTTCTCAGACGGCGGCAAGCTCTCAACAGATCAGTGTTGCAGGATCAGTGGCTAAACAAAGAGAAGTAGATGTAGAAAATGCAAGACTGAACTTGTCATATACAGTAATCCTGGCACCGGAAGACGGATATGTAGGAAAAGTACCAACACAGGCAGGTCAGTACCTGCAGGCAGGATCACAACTGTTTGCCTTGGTGAAAAACGACCAGAAATGGGTAGTGGCCAACTTTAAGGAAACACAGGTTGATAAAATGGTAGAAGGCCAGAAAGTAAAAATTGAGATTGATGCTTTCCCTGACCAGGAATTTGAGGGAGTGGTAAGCTCATTCTCTCCGGCTACAGGAGCTACTTTCTCTATTCTTCCTCCGGATAATGCGAGTGGTAACTTCGTAAAAGTAGTTCAGAGACTTCCTGTAAAAATTGACTTTGTGAATCTTGACAAGAATATTGCAAAAAGATTGAGAACAGGAATGAACGTAAAGGCAGAAGTTGCTTTGAAATAACATTTAAATTGTTAAAAGTCAATGAACTTCGTTGTCAATAGTGAATCAGCTTTGCTGTCAATTAAAACGGTAGGCTTTACAATTCACCATTCACTTGCGAAGCAAAATTCACCATTGATTTTTCACATCGAAAAAAACTTATGCAAGATTCATTAGTAGAATATGGAGCGCGGAGAGTGATCATTACGATTACTGCTATCCTTTGTGCCCTTCTTGAAATTGTAGACTCCACGATTGTTAATGTTGCCTTGAATGAAATGAAGGGGAATCTTGGAGCTACGCTTTCAGAAGTGGGTTGGGTGATTACAGCCTATGCTATCGGGAACGTTATTATTGTTCCCATGACAAGTTGGCTCTCACAGCAGTTCGGACGTAGGAATTACTTTGCGGCATCCATCATCATATTTACGGTATTTTCATTTTTATGTGGGAATGCCACCAATATCTGGGAACTTGTTTTCTTCAGATTGATGCAGGGGATCGGAGGAGGAGCCCTACTGGTAACCTCACAGACGATCATTACGGAATCTTATCCGATTGAAAAGAGAAGTATGGCTCAGGCTATCTATGGTCTGGGAGTAATTATTGGCCCTACATTAGGTCCGCCACTTGGAGGATATATTGTTGATAATTACAGCTGGCCGTATATATTTTATATTAATATTCCGATCGGGATTGCAGCCACTTTAATGACGCTGCAGTTCGTGAGAAGTCCGAAATATGCTGAAAAGCGTAAAGTTTCAGATGTCGACTGGATCGGTATTGGTTTATTGGCTGTAACAGTAGGTTCATTACAGTTCATTCTGGAAAGAGGACATGAAGAAGATTGGTTTGAAAGCGGAATGATCGTGGCCTTTACAGTAGCTGCAATATTAGGATTTATACTATTCCTCTGGAGGGAGCTCACCTTCAAATATCCGATTGTAGAACTCCGGGTATTGAAAAATGGAAACTTAAGAATCGGAACGGTGATGTCGTTTGTATTAGGATTTGGGCTCTATGGGTCAACATTCATCGTTCCGCTTTATACACAGAGTATCCTGGGCTGGACGGCGCTTCAGTCAGGAGCCTTAATGATTCCGGCGGCTTTAACAACTGCTTTCATGATGCCTATCATCGGAAGATTACTGACGAAAGGAGCAAAACAGCAGATTTTGGTTTCTCTGGGATTGTTCATTTTCTTTATCTATAGCTTCTGGGGATATAAAATCCTGACACCGGACACCAGCAAAGATGCTTTCTTCTGGATGCTGATTGTGAGAGGAGCAGGACTGGGACTGCTGTTTATTCCGATTACCTCTTTGTCATTAAGTACGCTGAAAGGACAGGAGATTGGTCAGGGTGCCGCTTTTACCGGAATGATGAGACAGCTGGGAGGATCTTTCGGGATTGCAGCAATTACAACCTTTATTGCCAATGCAGGCCAGAAATACAGAAATAACTTAATTTCCCATCTGGATGAGAACAGTTTTGATGTTCAGCAAAGGCTGGCTGCCCTGAAAGCAAACTTTATTGCAAAAGGAATGACACCTGATGCTGCAATGAATGCCGCTTACAAAATGCTGGATCTGTCCGTAACCAAACAGGCAACCGTTCTTTCCTACATGGACGTATTTCTTTATCTCGGGGTCATATTCCTGATATGTATTCCGTTTATCCTATTCATAAAAGAAAGAAAGAGCAAAGAAAAAATAGATTTGAGTGAAGCCATGCACTAAATTTTAAATCAAAACCTTCGAAATTTTCGAAGGTTTTTTTTATGTTATTTTCTTACGTAAAATAGTAGGAGACAATAACTTTCTGTTTTTATTTTGTAACATAAAAATAATATCACTTGTTGGAGAGTTTATTTATTTTTTCTAGCTTTACATAGTTTTAAGACTTCAACTACAATCTCAAATACTAATAACTTATTATATGAATCAAATCCAGCTGCCGGAAACGTACGTGGCATTATCAGATTTCAGAAAACATGATGTTTATCTCCCTGAGATGAATCAGGCTCAGATTATTGCAGATTTCTTTCCCGGAACTTTTACAGAGCTTACCCAGCGCCTGTCTGATATTACAGGAGCTTTCTATGGAGGAATGCTTAAACAGGTAGGAAAACTGTATGGAGCAGAAGCGGTAGAAGAGCTTTCCAGCACTTTTATGTATGATCTCGGGTCAAGAATGGCTTTAAAGAACCTTGAAACAAAATCCAATCTGCAGCCTGGGATTCCGGCTGTTGCAAAAATATTGATAGGAGCAGTCTTTACATCCAGTCCCGAATATAATTTTGAGTTTAAAGAATTAAATGACCATAAATGTGAGCTGCTGATCAAAGGCGTGGACCGGTATCATAAAATCACCCAGAGTCTGCAGATTGCAGGGCTGCTAAAATGGCCGGTTATAAAACCTTTCATACAGGGAGTTTGCGATACTATGGGGCTGGATGTTTTACTTGAAATAAAAGTCCTGAAACTTGATCCGGACAGCTCTTGCAGTTATCATGTCATAGTTTCGGAAAAATAGAATGGGAATACTGAATACTGGAAAATTAAAATACATTCCTGAAATATCAATAGAAGCGGACTTTAGTCCGCTTCTACTATTATAAATTGAGAATCGGCTTCAACCAAAACCTAAAACTGGCATCCCGTAACCCGTACCCCGAATCCCGAATCCCGAACTCCTATTCAATCCTCTCAATCCATTCAATCCCGCTGATATCAATCAGTTTTAAGGAATGAATTTCATTTTTTTGAAGAATATCGTCAATATTCAGGGCCACATCGGCTTTTGCCCCCAATGGAATTACCAGACTATGTTTCCCTGGTTTCACTTTGGCAACATAATGATTTTGAATATTCTTTTCAGGAATTCCGGCAAGTTCTTTGTGATCAAGCTCTTTTAAAATATTTCCTTTTTTGTCCAGAATATGAATGCCTATCAAAAAAGAGCCGTATACATCGGCACCTTCAGTTCTGTATACTTCAAATTTCAGATCTGAGTAATTATGGGAGATGTTTGAAATTTCAAGCTTCGGTTTTACTGATTTATTGTGAAAGGTTCCCCACACGCCGCCATGGAAATACTGATTGGTAAAAAGGGTTAGTCCGAATATGGTTAACGATCCTGCCAATACGAAAACTTTAGGTTTTGAGATGGGTAAACTTCCGGATCCCAGCCATTGAAACCATTTTTTCTGAGTAAAGTTTTTGTTGTTTTTCATAAAATAATAGTCCAGTGAATAGGCACCACTTCCCGAAAGAAACAGAGCAAATCCACCCGCGATTCCCAGAACACCTATCTGCCATTCATCAAGACAGGTTGTTCCCAGCCAGCCGGAACCCAGTAAAATTCCAAAAGCAAGGCTGAAGATACCGATACTCATCAGGCGGGTAAATAATCCGAAAATGATGAATAATCCTACAATCGCTTCAATAATGGTAAAAATCATCATGGAACGCTGTAATGCATCGGGATGGGTAACCAGATACTCAATAACAGGTTTTATTCCAAGTGCATTAGGTAAAAAATGATTGAATTTTTCCCCGACATATCCCTTTTCATCAGGAATAAGTTTGTTTTCCAGGATAAGTCTGCGCCAGAACGCTGAAAAATAAGTCCACCCGATGACCATACGGAGGGATAAAGTATATAAGCCGGCCAGGTCCGAAGACTGGCTGTTTACGGTATGTTTCATTGAAATTAATATTGTATTGTAAAAAACTGATTTTTAAATTGACTTAAAGGTTTTAAATCAGATTAAGTTTCAGTCTTTTAAACAGAATATATTTCGGAGGGCTGTTTCCTGTTGAATGACCGGAATAGATATTGAGAAAGGTCTTTTCTTCAACAGAGTTGTGTACAGCTGGAGTAAAACAAGATAAGAATTTATTATGCTGGCTTTGAGCTTTGATTTTTGAAACTGATAGGCCTGAAGAAGCAGATGCCGCATCGCAACTGAAGGAAAGAAAGGAGGTAGTTTTTACCTTATTCAGCCCGCTGATAAACTCAATGTCAAAAATATCAAGAACATTCCTTTTAACAGAGCATGGAGACAATGAAAACACCAAAATAAGCATCGTAACGACAGCTTTGTAAGTTTTCATATGGAATCCTGAATGGTGCATGATTACAAAACTACACTTTATTTCAATGTAAGCTTAATAAATTCCAGGAAATCATTCTGTTGATCTACAAATAAATAATGGGAACAGTTATCAATCAGTTTAAAATTTTTCTTTCCCACAATATTTTTAAGATCATCAAGCTGTTTCTCTGAAAATATACCGTCATTTTTACCATACACGGCAAAAACAGGGATTCCTTTTTTCCGGATATTTTTTAAAACTGTAGTATTATCAAGATTATTCAAAGGTTCATTCTGATAAAATGTAAGAGGAGAGTTGGGGTTTCTTATATTGTTTTTATAAAATTCTCCTGCCTGGTATTCCTTTCTCAGCTTTTCACTTTCTGGAGTAGGGTTAGGCATGTCAAAGAAGCCAAGTTTTCCTGCCATTTCATAGCATCTTTTTCTGTATGCAGCAGAATTTTTATCCAGATTTTCTATTGCTGAAATCTCTGTTAGCTGTACAGGATCATTTTTGAAATGTTCTTTTACCTTTTTAAGAATATGGTCATAGGTTTCCTGCTGGGTAAATAAAGCACCTGCAAGAGTCAGCGACTTTACCTTTTCAGGAAATTGTGACGTGAACAGGGTTCCGATAATCCCGCCGAAACTGTGGGCAATAATATTAGCCTTTTTGATATTATATGCGGAATAAATACCTTTTAAATCCTCAAAACTTTCTTTAAATGTCATGGTTGCGTTTTCATCTTTTGAACGTCCTTCACCACGTCTGTCATACACAATGACGTAAAATCCTTTATCAGCAAGTTTTTGCGCTGTAGTTCCTTCAAATAAAGTGGCATTTCCACCCGGTCCGCCATGGATAAAAATAACAGGCGGATTTTTATGTTCACCATAAGCTTTAGAGTATAAATTCTGCGCTTTACAGAACATGGAACCTATCATAAAAAGAATGGAAAACAGTGCTTTCATTTTAATTGTTTTGAGTCGTCTAAACTACTAAATATTCTCTGAGCAAAAGACAATAAAATGATTTGAAATAATATTAAATTTAAAAATTAAAATACTGCTGACGCACTGTTGTCACAATCCTGCTTTATCTTTACAGTCGGAAAGTTTTACAAAACAGAAAATATATTGAAATGAGTTATTGTTTAGCAATAGAAGGAATGCAGCCTGAAAGCAGAAAAGAGCTGCACAAGAATTATCATGACAACTATTATGGGTTTCCTATTCACGATGATAATGAATTGTTCGGAAGATTGATCCTGGAAATCAATCAGGCTGGCTTAAGCTGGGAAACTGTTCTTAAAAAAGAAGAAAGTTTCAGAAAAGCCTATGATAATTTTGATATTCAGAAAATAGCGGCATACACGGAAGAAGACCGGGAAAGATTGCTGAGCGATCCGGGAATTATCAGGAATAAGCTAAAAGTAAATGCT
Organism: Chryseobacterium gleum; assembly: GCF_900636535.1. NCBI lineage: Bacteria > Pseudomonadati > Bacteroidota > Flavobacteriia > Flavobacteriales > Weeksellaceae > Chryseobacterium > Chryseobacterium gleum. The sequence goes on along the minus strand of NZ_LR134289.1, from coordinate 2,033,680 downwards.
GCGATTGAAAATGCCCAAACAATCATTGAATTGCAAAAGGAATTTGGTTCTTTCGAAAAATGGCTGGAGCATCATCATCCCAAAACATTACAGGAATGGATGAAGCTGTTCAAAAAAACATTCAAATTCACCGGCGGGGAGATTGTAAACGAATTTCTGATGAGCACCGGATATCTTCAGGGAGCCCATCATGAAAGCTGTCCCGTTCACTCAAAAGTACTGGCACAAAAACCTTTGTGGAAAAAAGCTGAGGAAAAGTAGAATAGGGATTATTCTTCAGTTAGCAAGCCTGGATTCTACGGAATGACAAATAGAACTGTCTGACATGTGCATGAATGATGTCATTCCGTAAGAGTCTCATTATTTCAATTATTCTTTAATGTTTCCTTCATCAATTCTTTATGTTCTTTGCCCCATTTTTCAAACTCAAGGATAATGGTGTTCAGTTTATAGCCTATTTCTGTAAGCTCATATTCTACCCTTGGAGGAACTTCTGCGTACACTGTTCTGGTGATGATTTTATCCTCTTCAAGCCTTCGGAGCTGAAGTGTAAGCATGCGTTCAGTAATGTTCTGAAGCTTTTTTCTAAGTTCACCAAACCTCATTTTTCCATTGATCAGATAACAGCATATTGCTAATGCCCATTGTCCTCCGATAATATTGGAAGCGTAAATTTCCGGGCACTCATCAGCAAGCGCTTTTTTATTGGCATAATTGGTTGAGGTTTCTTTGATTTTAGTCATTACTTACATTTTTTATAGTACCATACAATAGGTTGCTAATGTACGAAATGTACGTTACGTGTAGTAATTTTGTAATAGAAATTTAAGCATAATGAAAACATTAGTGATTGTGACGCATCCTGATATAGAAAAATCAGTGATCAATAAAAAATGGATTAATGAGTTAAAAAAATACCCTGAAAAATATACGGTTCATCAGCTATATGAAGCTTACCCTGACGGAAAAATTGATGTAGCTCAGGAACAGAAACTGATGGAATCTTATGATAAAATTGTATTTCAGTTTCCTTTTTACTGGTTCAGCAGTCCGCCGCTTTTAAAACAATGGCTGGATGAAGTGGTTTTGTATGGCTGGGCCTATGGAAGCAACAGCGGTTTTAAGCTGGCCGGAAAGAAAATGACACTGGCTGTTACTGCAGGAATAGATGAAGAAGGGTATAGCAAATCCGGAGAATATAAATATACAATGAAGGAGCTTTTCCGACCTTATGAACTGACTTTCGATTATATAAAAGCCGATTATAAAGAACCATTCGTTTATTATGGAATTGAAAGAGATTCTTCCGATGAATGGATCAACAGAAGTGTTCCGATGTATCTGGAGTTTCTGGATAATTTATAATAATATAAAAAGTAAGTTGAACTTGAATTAAGCGAGTTCAGCTTACTTTTGTATGTATTCAAAAGGTTCTACATTCCAATCCTGAATATATTTCTTTATGGTATTGCTGTCAATGTTAAATGGGACATCCTTATATTTCCAGCCTTTTGAAGGAACTTTTAAATCTATAAGATAATTTTCAATAGAGTAGATGTCGAGAACTTTTGCATTTTTGGGTTTTATAGAATCAAAGATGATGAGAAATTTATCTCCTTTTTTGTAAAAACAACTTGTTGTTTTAAAGTATATTTTATTATCAACCTGATATTTGTAATCTGTTCCTAAACCATTGTTGTTTTTTTGATGCCAGTCTGATATAGCTTCTCCAATGGTGTATTTGGGGCTTTTGAGCAGGTCATTTACCCCCAAATTAGAACTAATTAAACAGAATATGATAAATACAAAAGTGACTATTAAAATAATGATATGAAATTTTTCTGAAATCAATTTTTTCATGCTCCGGTTCTATATTTCTCATTGAACTTCTGCAGATCTATTGCCTGCTCCTGGAAATATTCTTTAAATGTATCTGAAAGATTTATATCTTTAAATTTCACAAGGGTATATCCGCTGTCAAAAGCAATAATTTCTAAAATGCTTTCCTGAATTAAAAAGTGATCAGGTTCCCAAACACTTGTATTTTCAGCAGATAAGACAGAAAAGGCTGAAGTATCAGGTTCAATAGTATTTGGAATGGCTGAAATAATCCCCCAAATGATCTGAGTATTGCTTTGATAGAGCTGTTCAAATTCCGGATGATCCAACACAAAATAATCTTTATCAAAATTAATGGGAAGAGTCTGATCAGATATAAAATCTAAATCCGTCAAAATCCATTTATAAACGGCAAGATTATTCCAAATAGGTTTTAAAACCTCATGAAGATTAGTATGGAATTTTACGTTTTTTGTACTTCTGATAATCCAGTTCATTTATTCCTTATTTAAAACCCGGTTTATTCTTTTCTCTGCTTCTTCTTTTGTAATGCCATTATAAAAATCATATACAAACGGATGCTCATAGCTTTGGTGAGGATAAACAAACGGACGCCCGATAGAATTATTGACTACCACGGTTGTAGGAACACTTTCTTCAAACTCATAATCCGGAAGATAGGTGGAAAGCCATCCGAAATATTCAGCTTCAAATTCCTTATTATCATAGTTTTCAACATATTCATCGAAGTTTTTTTCACTCAGTGAAACCCAGATTCCATAATCCAGATCTCTACAGTCATCCACTACTTCCTGTACAAGTACAGTACGGATAAACCTGTGGGTATCTTCTTCTTCTTTTATGACGCACAGATCTGAGCTGAGTTCTGTATTTTTCAATTCTTCTTCAGATAAACAGGAATAAAAATAAGGGTAAGAATAGGCAATTGCCGGCCAGTCTTCTTTTTCCTCTCCGCAGCATTGGCAGATGTATTTTGTCATTGTATTTTATTTGTAAATGTTGATAAACTTAAATTCCTATCCTACCGTAGGAGTATCCTCTTCCTTCAGTATTTTTTTCTCCTTCATGGTGAGCATCATTCTTTCATATTTATACTTTTCCCAATCAAAGCTGTTGAGAAAATCAAGGGCAGCCTGAAATCCTCTGTTGAAAAGTTCTTCCTTTTCCTCTCTTTTCATAAAGAAATTCAGCCAGCTGCTGGTCCCGCAGTTAACGGTCTGTATGCTGTACAGTTTATAAAAGGTGTGTTTGGTAAGAAATGTTTTATCATTAAATCCTTTCAAGGTACTGATGATATTTCCGGCATAGCTGAACGGTGTTTTAAGGATTTCTTCACTGGTTTTCCCTTTTTCCGAAAGGAGAGCAGAATCACTTGTGAGCTGCACTCCAAAAAGGGGCATTCTCGGATAAAAAACCTCATCCGCATGAAACAGATCAATAGGGAAGTTGGAAATACTGCCGCCATCAATAAAAACTCCTGCAGGATTGATGTCTTCAGGCTTGGTATTCATCCAGTATCGCCAGGCATATTTTACAGAATCGTCGTCTTTATTGATTTGTTTCTGAAAAGGCTCAAAGAAAAAAGGAACAGCCATAGAAGCCCGTACAAATTCTGCCGGACTGATGTGCTTCAGCTCCTCTTCAGACCAGTAAAGGTTAGCCATCGTGGGAAGTTCTACCTTAATTTGAGCATTGATATCGGTGGTAATGACCACATATTCGGATTTGAGAAGGTAAAACGGGTTGTTTTTATAATAATCGTTATTGACAGAGCTTTCGTAGAAAATCCGGTATCGGGTCTGGTCAATGTGCTCCTGATTTTTGATTTTAATCTTTTCGATGCTTTGTAGTGCCATCTGATAATATTCCTGCCCGTTTCCATATCGGTAATTAAGGTTGAGCTCTCTTTCTTTCTGGATAAATTTTTTGTTAAGATGGGCAACTGTTTTGATCCCGAATTGATCCAGCGCATTCTGCATCGTTTTCTGAAAAGTATTTCCGGGATTCAGTCCGCTGTTTTCTTTTCTGAAATTGTTGTAAAGCTTTTTGACACAGAAAAATAAAATAACGGCCGGTATCAGAGGAATCAGAAACATCAGCTTCGCATTCAGGATCGTTGTTGAAGGGGCCAGAAAAGGGATACTGACCAGAATAATAAAAAGGATAGCGGCAATAACAGTATTGATCTTAAAAAAATCCTTGTTGTTCAGCATCGCATGAAGGGTGGTTTTTACATACGTCTTCCCATCCATGAAATCTGAAAAATCCCAGCTGAAAAGGATATTCTTGATCAGCTCACTTTTAGATTCCTCTTTGGTTTTACAGGCTGCAATAAGCATTGTATTAATGGCGCCGGCACTTGTTCCTGCCACTTTCAGAAAACGGATACCGAATATTTCGAGACCGTAAAGATAGCCTACCAATGCGCTTCCCCAGACACCACCACCTTCCTGAACAAACTCCACATACTGATTTCCGGACTGATCCAGAAGATCGGAAAACTCTTTGCCGGAAATATTCTGATGTAAAGCCATCAGCTTTTCTTTGGATGTCTGTGAAAGGGACGGATCTTCAAGAATTTTATTGAGGTTTTCAGCGGTCATGGTATTTTTGTTTTATTGGGATGATGATTAAAAACAACAAATAATCAACGGGCCATATTTGATAGAAGATAGGTTTTGGTGTCAATATAAAATCTGATCACCATTGTTTTCGCCTTACATAAATAAACGTAGTGATCACAACTGTAGCCATTGCTCCCAAAGTTATAAAATAACCATACTTATGATGAAGTTCAGGCATGTTATCGAAATTCATCCCGTAAACCCCGGCAATAAAGGTGATTGGTAAGAAGTAAACGGAATAAATGGCCAGAACCTTCATTACCTGGTTGGCCTTCTGATCTGAAAGCGCCAGGAACATGGAAATAAGGTTGGTGATCTGAATATTCAAATGATCAAAATCCGCCACAACATCTTTATGCTTATCCTTTAAATCAACAAATTCGGAGTCCTGTAAATTCAAGAGTTTAAATTTATCAATAGCATCTGTAGAGATGACCAGTACCCGGGAATTCAGCCCTGACTTTCGTTTCAGTTTATAAAGACGGCGGATCTGGCTGGTATGATTGGTGTTTTTAAGGAAAATCTCGTTTTCAATATTATCCATCGTTTCGAAAAGGCTTAAAGATTCATCATCAAAACTTTTCATAATCAGAATAGCAATCATGAGGGTGATTTGCTGAGGAGTAACGTCCTGCTGAATCAAAGAAACCTTTTTTTTGGTCTCGGTGATACTTCTGGTCTTCATCCTGTGGATGGTAATAATGGTATTTTCAACCAGAAAAATTCCAATCTTGGTACTGATATCACTGATCGTATTCAGATTTTTTCTTTCCAGCTCAGTACTTTCACGGAGCAGGAAGAATTTAACGTTCCCGTCTTCTTCATATTTCGGAAGGTGGTTAGGATCCATCGTATCTTCAAGAAGAAGATTGTTGATTTCATATCTTTCATGAAGAAATTTCAGGTCTTCTACAGTAGGAGCCTCTACATCTACCCATTCGCACTGGGAGGTTCTGTATATCGTATCAATTGGCATAAAGTAAAATTACTAATATTTTGAAAAACTATGTGTTAAATAAGTTTTATCTTTGCCAAAATTAAAAAACTATATGATTAAAAGTACAATAAAAGGTGTGGGATTTTATGTTCCAGATAACGTTGTAACAAATGATGATTTAGCAAAACTGATGACTACCAATGACGAATGGATAACAGAAAGGACAGGCATCAAGGAAAGAAGACACAGAAAAAACAGATATGACTCTCAGGAAACCAGCGCTTATCTGGGGTTTAAAGCTGCAGAAAAAGCTATTCAGAATGCTGGTCTTACCTCAAAAGATATTGATTATATTATCTTTGCCACGCTTTCTCCGGATTATTATTTTCCCGGATGCGGTGTATTGCTTCAGGACATGCTGGGATGTGATACAATCGGAGCATTGGACGTAAGAAATCAATGTTCAGGATTTGTATATTCTATGAGTGTCGCTAATGCATTTATCAAATCAGGAACCTATAAAAATATTCTTGTGGTAGGAGCAGAAGTTCATTCTTTCGGATTAGATTTTTCTGATGAAGGAAGAGGTGTTTCTGTTATCTTCGGAGATGGAGCCGGAGCAATTGTTCTTTCGGCTACAGAAGATGAAAATGCAGGAGATATTTTAGCAATGAATATGCATTCTGAAGGAAAATATGCGGATGATCTTTGTACTCAGTTCCCGGGTTCAAAGTTCGGATGGAGTGACAGGATGAGAAAAGACCCTGAAAATGTAACGAACAAAGAAGTATACCCGATTATGAACGGTAACTTCGTGTTCAAACATGCCGTAACAAGATTCCCGGAAACGATGATGGAAGCCTTGAACAAAGCAGGAAAAACCATTGAAGATCTTGATATGTTCATTCCACACCAGGCGAACCTGAGAATTGCCCAGTTTGTACAGGAAAAATTCGGATTACCAAACGAGAAAGTGTTCAACAACATCCAGAGATACGGAAACACAACAGCAGCTTCTATTCCGATTGCTTTAAGCGAAGCAATTGAGCAGGGAAAAATCAAAAGAGGCGATCTTGTCCTTCTTTCTGCTTTCGGAAGCGGATTTACCTGGGGCAGCGTTCTGTTTGAATACTAAGCGAAACTTTATTTTTCAATTATACCACAACTCAAGAGCTCAATTCCCATATTTTGGAGGGGGCGGAAATTCAAAGAATTTTTGACGGAGTGGTTATACATCATAAAAAAACGCAGAACTCTGTTCTGCGTTTTTTTATTTTGGGTCTAATAATCAATTAAAGGCTTTTCAATAGTTTTTCCGTGTCAGAAGAATCCTGTCCTGTGCTTTTTGCAAGCTCAATAGACTTTTCAGCCCATATTTTTGCATTTTTCTTATCACCTACCTTATTGTAAAGATTGGCTAAAGTATCTGTATTGGCAAAGTTCTGATCTTTTTTTACAGATTCCTGCGCCCATGCAATCGCTTTTTCAAGAGACTCCTTGTTATTTACATTTTCAAAGAAGTTCCATGCAAGGGAATTCAGCTCTTCAGAACCTGCTGCAGAATAATCTTTGTAAAGATCAAGGATTAATTTTTCATATTCAGGAATATCTTTATTCTTTAAAGCTCTGTTGGCTTTCATTCTTTTTAAGATCTTGTCAGCCTCTTCTTTGCTCAGGAATTTCTGGGATTCAGACATAAAATAGCTGTCATTCCATGTTTTGGTATCTGCATTGTATGCTTTTTTGGAAATAGTATTCAGCTTAATATTTTTATCAAACTTTTCATATTTATCTTCCGGGAAGAATTTAACGATATCAGCTTTTTTATCCTGAAAAATCTTGTACAAAGGACTGTCTGTAGTCTGAACCCCTGAAAGAAGCATCTGAATATCTTCCTGATCTAAACTGGCTTTCTGCTGAAAATAACGGTTCATCACTTTACCGGCAAATTCAGCATCATTATACATGGTAAGCCCTGCAAGATTCTTTAAAAATTCGGGGTCTTTTTCTCCGTTTTCAAATTGCTGCTTCAGAGAAGTCAGCCTTTTGTTGGGATCTTCAGCATCTTTTGCAAACTGGATAAAGTCTTTTTCTTCTACATATCCTAAAGTTCTGTGTACCGCTTCACCGTTTCCGTCGATAAACAGGTAAGTAGGGAAGGCTTTTACGTTATATTTTTTGGCAAGCTCAATTCCTTCCCCTTTTTCCATATCAATTTTAGCGTTGATAAAATGGGAATTATAATAATCACCCACAGACTGAAGCGGGAAAATATTTTTAACCATCAGCTTACAAGGTCCACACCATGAGGCATACGCATCAATAAAGACCAGTTTTTTTTCTTTTTTTGCTTTGGCAAGGATAGAGGCAAAATTGCCTTCTTCAAATTTAATTCCCTGTGCCCATGCCAGGGCACCTATAAATATGGAGGAAAGTATTGCTATTTTTTTCATAAAAACTTTTTATTCCCTGCAAATGTAATAAATATGATGACACATGAGCCGTTCATATTGAAAATAATTATACAGGAACTTTAGCTTAAAAACAGAGATCATGTGATATGAAAGATAATCAGTTATTATTTTAGTCTTATTATTAAAATTAATGTAAATAGCTATTTTGTGGTAAATGATTAAATTTCAAGATAATATTTTAATAAAAAATAAAATATCATTAGTTTTGTAAAAAACAAAAAGACACTCCGTGAAAATAATGATGAATTATTATAAAATCAAAATAATAATTTGTTTTTTTATGCCTAGAAGTCTTCTGAAATTTTTGTTTTTGCTGATAACAGCAGTTCCTATATTCGCTCAGAAAAAAAATAACTTTGATCTTATCTGTGAAAGGACTTCTTCCGTCACAGCTCATAAGAATTTACCCAAAGCCATCAAAACTGCCGATTCTCTTTACATGTCAGCTCAAACTCCTGCAGAGAAAATCAGGTGCCTCATCCTTTCTTCAGAACTTTATCACCATGCAGGCGAACTTAAAAAAGCAATTTGTTACAGTGAAAATGCACATTCGGTAATTAATAAGATTAATGATCCTCAGGAGATGACCGTGGTAACCAGATTACTTGCGAGGCAGTATAGACAGGTAGGGTTATACGAAAGGTCAAAAAAATACATTCTGAAAGGACTTGAAGCTGCCGATAGAATCAATGATTTTCAAAAGAGTAATGAGGCGGCAGGATTGCTGAATCAGGAAATGGCATTTTATGAAATGGAGATGGGGAATTATTTCAATGCCATACAGTATATCGAATCTTCTCTGAAAAATTTTGAAAAAATAAACAGTGATAAAGAAAACAGTACTGCGGCTGCTTCTTATCAGCTATTGGGGGATGTTTATTTTAAACTCAATGACTACGCTGTTTCTGAAAACTATTATAGAAAAGCAGAAGGCTTGCTTAAAGGAGGAAGCTGTACGCTGGGTTTGGTGTATAACGGATTGGGGGGAATCCGTCTTAAGCAGAAAAACTGGAAAGATGCTGAATTCTATCTTAAAAAGGCAGAGAAAATTGCAGATACATCCCGGAGTCTTAAGCTTAAAAAAGCAGTGTATTCCAATATTAATGATTATTATGAAGGAACGGGAGATAATTTTAAGGCCTCATTGTATGCAGTGAAATATGTACGTGCCTATGACAGTATTGCAGCCCGCAATCAGAGTTTTACAATGAAAGCCTTCGATGGTTCAAAAGGAAAAACTAATAATAAAAAGAACGGGCAGATGAACAGCGTAAAAAATGCGGCTATTGTAATTCTCTTTATTTCACTGGTCGGTCTGCTCATTTTTATCAGAAGAAAGCAGAAAAAACAGCGCTCAAAATTACGAAACATGATGAGGGCCCAGTTTAATACAGTCGGCGGCAGAAATCATTATCCTTTACAACAACCTGACTCTGAGTTCTCTAATATATCTGTAGAAGAAATTGATGACAAAGAATCTGAAGCAGACCGCAGAAGAAATGATTCTCTGATGACTTCAGAAACAGAATCAAAGTTGCTTGAACTCCTTGAAGACTTTGAAAGAGGGAATCTTTATAACAATAAAGGCATGTCTCTTTCCTTTCTTGCCGGTGAACTGAATACCAATACAAAATATCTGTCTTATGTCATTAATCAGCATAAAAGTGCAGATTTCAAAACATATATCAACCGTTTACGGATTAATTATATCGTAGATAAGCTCATTAATGATGAAAAGTACAGACAGTATAAAATAAGTATCCTTGCTGATGAATGCGGGTTCTCTTCTCACAGTAAATTCGCATCGGTTTTCAAAGCGATTACGGACTATTCCCCATCTGCCTATATCAAATATCTGGATAAGGAAAACCAATATGATAAAGATGTTCATTTTCCCGAAAATGATTAAAAATGGCTGTTTTTTTAATTTCTATCTTGTCATTTTCATGAAAATGAACAACCTATTGTTTTCAAGAAACGCCTTTCTATCATATATTTGTGCCAGTTTCACAGGACAGGACATTCCTGATACTTCTTATCGCTTTTTATTCCGCTTTCTGAATTAAGGTCATTATAAGTGAAACAACAAATCCTCTTTTTAATCTTTTAAGGAAATATTCTGTATCAGAATATCAACCATATTTTATAATCGGGGTTGATTGCCCGGTTTTTTTTCAGTCAAGTTTTTTTAAGTGCAAATCCACAGAAAGTCTGTGGATTTGTGATTTTATTTAACTTTTGTGCTGTCGGTTTTTATTTTTGATGTATCTGCAGTTGCCGGTGAAGGTATGGAATTGGCGACCGCAGAATCACCCATTCTGTTTCTTAAGGAATCTTTGTTGTGGGCTTCCTTGTACTCCTCTCTTTTTTCTTTGTTTTGAGCACAGCTTCCAAGAAAAAGAAGTCCAAGAACTGCTCCTATCCATAATTTTCTCATTGTAGTATATTTTAATGTTTGGTATTAATCAAATGTAGGAATTTAATTAAAAAGATAAAAGATAAAAGATAAAAGATAAAAGATAAAAGATAAAAGATAAAAGATAAAAGATAAAAGATAAAAGATAAAAGATAAAAGATAAAAGATATTCTCATTAAACAACTACTTTACATTTGGATGTCAAATACCAAAAGGAATTTCTTCTGTTTTTAATTTTTCATCAGGTTTTGTAGGATTAATAATGGGTTAGATTCCTACGGAATGGCAAGGACTGATTGTATCATGTATTTGGTGCTGCTTAATTCTTTTTATCATTCCGAAGGAATCTATATAACGTTATTTTCAACAAGTTTGAAGAATAAACGATTTTTTCATTAAGCTATTATTTGTCAGGATATCAATAGAAGTGGGCTTTAGCCCACTAACACTATAATCAAGATTCATCCAGCTTAAGCCAAATCTAATTTTCTCATCCTATAATTAAAATTAAACCACTTATCCTTTAACTTTTTATCATAAAAAAATCTGCAGCGCTTTCATCTGCAGATTTTCCATGTTAAGTTAAACGTATATAAATACTATTTGGCAGGAGACGTTGCCATAGAATCCCTTTTTATCTTGATAGTGTCAGGATTCGTCATTTTTGTAGTCATGGTATCAGTAGTTGTAGGCGGTATACTTTTTTGTGCACTGTCTACTGTTGCTGAATCACGATTACTTGTTGACATTGTCGATTCTTTGGTTCCACAGCTCACTGCAAATATTCCTATTCCGATGGCTGTTAGCAATAACTTTTTCATATTATTTTATTTTGGGGTGTGTAATAACGAAAAATCAACAATTATTCCTAACAGGGACTTTAGAATCGTAAAATATAGGTAAAGTTTGTTAAAAGATGTTAGGTAGCAGGTAGTAGATTGTAGGAGTTAGGAATTAGAGTGAGAGAGTAGGAGAATAGATGGGTTAGTGAGTGTAGGACATTGTGTATTAAGTATTGGAGGACTAAAAATGTATTTTATGGATACAGTAACCTTAAACCTTAAACCATAAACCTTGAACTTTTAACACCACCCATAACCCGGAACCCGAACCGGAACCCGGAACCCGAAACCGCATTACTCCACAAAAAAGCCCCGAAACCGAAATTCCGAGGCTTTATATGAAGAACAGACTATGATTACTCATTGCCCATTACTTATTACTTATTATCCTAGGTATGGATATTTGTAGTTTTTCGGAGAAACAAAAGTTTCTTTTACGCTTCTTACAGAAACCCATCTCAGAAGATTCATTTTAGAACCTGCTTTGTCATTTGTTCCTGAAGCTCTACCACCACCGAAAGGTTGCTGTCCTACTACAGCACCAGTTGGTTTATCATTGATGTAGAAGTTACCTGATGCATTTTCTAAAGCTTTATAAGCTTCGTTAATTGCGTAACGGTCTTGTGAGAACACAGAACCAGTCAATGAATAAGGAGAAGTAGAATCTACCAGCTTAAGTGTTTCTTTCCAGTCTTGATCTTCATATACATAGATTGATAAGATTGGACCGAAGATTTCTTCCACCATACTTTCATAATGAGGATTTGTAGTTTCGATTACCGTTGGGTGTACAAACCATCCTTTAGAATCATCATATTTTCCGCCGATAGCTACCGTAGCTTCACCGGAAGCGTTCGCTCTGTCAATATATCCTTTACATTTTTCGAAAGAATTTTTGTCGATTACAGCGTTTACAAAGTTAGAAGTATCTTCAGGAGAACCGATTTTAATTGTGCTCATCTGATCTTCCATTACCTTTTTCACATCAGCCCAAAGAGATTTAGGAATATAAGCTCTTGACGCTGCAGAACATTTTTGCCCCTGATATTCGAAAGCTCCTCTTACCAATGCAGTAGCTACAGCCTCTACGTTCGCAGACGGGTGAGCAATTACAAAGTCTTTACCCCCTGTTTCTCCAACGATTCTTGGATATGTTCTGTAGTTATGAATATTGTCACCGATCATTTTCCACATTCCCTGGAATACTTTTGTAGAACCGGTAAAGTGAAGACCTGCAAAATCCGGGTGAGCCAATACTTTCTCAGCAGTTTCTTTTCCGTCTGTAAAGATCATGTTGATAACACCCGCAGGAAGACCCGCTTCTGTTAATACATCCATGATTACTTTTGCAGAATATACCTGCTTGTCAGACGGCTTCCAAACTACTACGTTTCCTAGCATGGCCATACAAGTCGGAAGGTTTCCTGAAATCGCAGTAAAGTTGAAAGGAGTTACTGCAAAGCAGAATCCTTCTAATGGTCTGTACTCAACACGGTTCCAGATTCCGTTGTCAGAAACCGGCTGTTCAGCATACATTTCTGTCATGAACTCTACGTTGAATCTTAAGAAGTCGATAAACTCACAAGCAGAATCAATTTCAGCCTGGTGTACGTTTTTAGACTGCCCGATCATTGTTGCAGCATTAATCACATCTCTGTAAGGACCCGCCAAAAGATCAGCTGCCTTTAAGAAAATTGCTGCACGCTGTTCCCAGCCTAGTTCATTCCATTCTTTTTTAGCTGCCAATGCCGCGTTGATAGCGTCATCCACATGCTGCATACCACCCTGGTAATAGAATCCGAAGTCATGAGCATGATCCTGTGGAGACTGAAGCTGCACTTTTGTATCAGTTTTTACTTCCTTTCCGTTGATGATCATTGGAATTTCTACCTTTTCAGCCCACATTTTTTTATACGTGGCAATAAGGCTTTTAACTTCCGGAGACCCCGGTTCATATGAATTCACCGGCTCGTTTACCGCTAATGGTACTTGCGAAATTGCTTTTGACATATTACGTTTTATTATTTTATTAAATTAAAGATGTGTATACAAATTTACGATAATTATAAGGAAAGAAAAAATACCGCCTTATTTTGTGAAATAAACTTAATTGTTAATTAATCCTTGGTAAATAATATTTTTTGAACCAATATAATTGATAATAAAACATGTATTAATCTTGTTTTCTAAATAGAAGAAAAAGATAAGGCGAATATTCATAGTTATAGGAATAAGGACAAAAAAATATTTGTCATAGTTCATAAAGAGTGCTTATGTGCTGTAAATAAAGGATTTGTGATTGAATGTTAAAAATACATAAAATTGCATTTGTTGCGATTTTGAACATTTTAAATAATTTTTTTGATAGCCGGGACTTTCAGATTGTTCTAATTTTACAGCATTATTAACAGGTATGAAAAAAAGAGTCTTATTTTTCTCTTTTGTGATATTTTTCTCAGCGTTATGTGCAGGTCTTTTTGCACATAAGGGAAAAGCTCAGCCATACTCTGATATCCTTTCAAAAATTCATCTTCTTCAGCAGAAATCTGATCAACAGACCCATCCTGAAATGTACAGTTTTTCAGATGTGCAGGATGTTCAGGATTCCAATGACTGGGAGAAAGTGAAATTTGATTACTCAGTGCTTGCGCAGCAGTGGTTATACTACTTCTTTGCCGGCTACACTTACAGTACAAAGGTTGCGGCCGTTCAAAACCGTATTTATATTACAGCACCAAGGTACATCCTGTATCATTCCCTGCAGATTGCGGGCTGCTAATTCCTTTTTTAAATCGTAATGACTTTTATGGTTTGTATTGATGTGAATACAGATCCGTAAAAATCGTTTTCACACTTTACATTTTTAAATATTTCTATTTGCCTTACAAAAGGTGAACAGGATTCTCTTTGTCCAATTTTAAATAAAAAATACTATGCACTTAACACCGAGAGAAACGGAAAAGCTTATGCTGTTTCTGGCAGGCGAACTCGCTCTGAAAAGAAAGGCAAGAGGCCTTAAATTAAACTACCCTGAATCCATAGCACTCATCAGCCACTTCCTGCTTGAAGGTGCAAGAGATGGAAAAAAAGTAGCCGAACTGATGCAGGAAGGCGCTAATCTCCTTACTAAAGAGGATGTAATGCCCGGAGTGGCAGAAATGATCCACGATGTTCAGATTGAAGCCACGTTCCCGGACGGGACGAAGCTGGTAACCGTACACAATCCAATCCGTTAATACCTATTCATATGATACCAGGAGAAATTTTTGTAAAAGAAGGGACCATTATCTGCAATGAAGGCAGAGAAACGGTAAAAATAAAAGTAACCAATACAGGAGACCGTCCTATTCAGGTAGGTTCACACTTCCACTTTTTTGAAGTTAACAAAGCGATGAGCTTTGACCGGGAAAAAGCTTTTGGAAAGAGACTGAATATTGTAGCAAGTACTGCAGTGCGTTTCGAGCCGGGAGAAGAAAAAGAAGTGGAGCTGGTAGAAATAGGAGGAACAAAAAAAGCAGTGGGCTTCAATAATCTTGTTGACGGACAGGTAGATTCCGAAGAACAGAAAAAAGCGAGCCTTGCAAAAGTTGAAGAGTTAAACTTTAAAAATCACTAAGATGAGCTTACACGTAGACAGAAAACAATACGCTAATATATTAGGTCCTACAGCCGGAGACAAAATCAGGCTCGGAGACACTGAAATTATCATTGAGATCGAAAAAGATTTCACCCACTACGGAGACGAAGCGGTTTTCGGAGGCGGAAAAACCGTTCGTGACGGGATGGGACAGAATGTTACGGCGAAAAGAGATGAAGGTGTTTTGGACCTTTGTATCACAGGTGCAGTAATCATTGACCACTGGGGAATTGTAAAGGGAGATATCGGAATCAAAGATGGAAAAATCGTAGGAATCGGAAAGGCTGGAAACCCTGATACCATGGATGGTGTATCTCCTAATATGATTATCGGAGCTTCTACAGAAGTCCATGGAGGAAAAGGATATATCGTAACAGCGGGAGGAATTGATACTCACATTCATTACATCTGCCCTCAACAGATCGAAACCTCTTTGTATAGCGGAATCACAACAATGATCGGTGGAGGAACAGGTCCCAATGACGGAACTAATGCTACGACAGTAACTCCGGGAAAATTCAATATGCAGAAAATGCTTGAAGCAGCAGAAGAATATCCTATGAACCTTGGTTTCTTCGGAAAAGGAAACTGTTCAGCTGAAGAACCTATTGAAGAACAGGTGGAAGCCGGAGCTTTGGGAGTAAAAATCCACGAAGATTGGGGAGCAACTCCTGCAACGATTGATGCAGCATTGAAAGTAGCCGATAAATATGACGTTCAGGTGGCTATCCATACAGATACATTGAATGAAGGAGGTTTTCTTGAAGATACGATGAGAGCAATCAACGGAAGAGTAATCCACACCTTCCACACAGAAGGAGCGGGTGGAGGCCACGCGCCGGACATCATTAAAGCAGCCATGTATCCGAATGTATTGCCGGCTTCTACAAACCCTACACGTCCTTACACTATCAATACAATTGATGAACATTTGGATATGCTGATGGTGTGCCACCATTTGAGTAAAAACATTCCTGAGGATGTAGCGTTTGCAGACTCACGCATCCGTCCTGAAACCATTGCTGCAGAAGATATTCTTCATGATATGGGAGTTTTCAGCATCATGAGTTCAGACTCTCAGGCGATGGGAAGACCAGGGGAAGTGATTACCAGAACATGGCAGACTGCAAGCAAAATGAAAGAGCAGAGAGGTGATCTGGCTGAAGATAAAGATAGCGGAAATGACAATTACCGGGCCAAAAGATATGTGGCTAAATATACCATCAACCCGGCCATTGCCCATGGTATTTCAGAATATGTAGGATCAGTTGAGGAAGGAAAATTAGCTGATTTAGTAATCTGGAAACCTGCACTATTCGGAGTAAAACCGGAAATGATTGTAAAAGGAGGATTTGTAATCGCTGCTAAAATGGGAGATCCTAATGCATCCATTCCAACCCCTCAGCCGATTATTTACAGAAACATGTTTGGAGCACACGGAAAAGCTAAGTTCGGAACTTGTGCCAACTTCGTTTCGCAGATTTCTATTGATAACGGAACCATTGCTTCTTACGGATTAGAGAAAATGATCCTTCCGGTAAAAAACTGTAGAAATATCGGTAAAAAAGACCTTATCCATAACGATAAGACACCTTTAATTGAAGTGAATCCTGAAAACTATAAAGTAACAGTAGATGGTGAATACATCACATGCGAACCGGCAGAAAAACTTCCTTTAACACAGTTGTATTACTTGTTCTAAGATAAACTTTATGCATAAAACCTGACAGGTTTCAAAAGCCTGTTAGGTTTATTCAACAACAAAAAAAGATTTATCAGACCCTATTTTAAAACAATTACAGAACTACGTTTACAATGAAATATTTAAATAAAACAGTTTTTTCTCTTGCTGTAGCCGGAATTTCTATGCTTTCAGGGAATGTAAGCGCTCAATTTCTGGGCGGGCACAGGCTTAAAAGTGATGAAGACGGACCAAAAGGGCAATTCATGGTTTATGGCTCGTTGGATTACTCAAAAATCACTACCCCATCAAGCAGCAGCAGTACCGTTTCCAGTGCACCGCTTGGATTGGGTTATTTTATCAATAATAATGATCTTGTCGGGGTTAATTATGCCTACTCGCAGAATACGGTTGATCACAATGTAGTTTACAAACAGAATGAAGCGGGAATCTGGTATAGTCCTTCATTAATGCTTGGAAAATACTTTGTATTGATAGGGCAGGTAGATGCTCATTATGTTTGGGGACAGCAATTGTCAACAGCGGCTGATGCGATGCAGAACTTTAATGGATTCCGCCTTCGTGCTTATCCCTTGATTGGAATATTACTTGGAGGAGGATGGGCACTGAAATTCAAATTTGCAGAACTGTCCATGCTTCAGACCAAAACAAAAGAAGAAGGCTGGACGAAAAGCTATATAGCAGGAATCAGCGGTTCAACATTCGGGGTAGGAATCTCCAAAAACTTAGACTTCAGAAAAAAATCCAACAATGATCATTAATCAAATCATAGGCAATCTTGCTGAAAATCCTACGGACAAAACCATAGATTATCTTGATCTGGAATGGTTTGAAACCACCAAAAGAATCCAGCGCAAAAAAACCAGACAGGGAACTGATGTTGCCATCAAATTTCTCAGAGAAGGACAGCGCTTACGTGAAGGAGATATTCTTTTTGAGGATGCGGAAAAAATAATTGCAATCAATGTTCTGGAAACAGAAACCATTGTGATGTCGCCCACTTCACTGCTTGAAATGGGTACCGTATGTTATGAGATCGGAAACAAACATATTCCGCTTTTCATTCAGAATGATAAAGTATTGCTTCCTTTTGAAATGCCGATGTTCAGATGGCTGGAGGCAAGCGGTTTTAAGCCGGAAAAACAATCTGTGAAACTGCTGAATCTTCTTAAATCCAATGTAGAGCCCCACGGGCACGGAAGTCTTGGATCCACAATTTTTACCAAAATCTTAAAAATGGCAGCCCCGAAAGATGAATAGCATGAATATAAATTTTCTGTCAGGTTTGCTTCATTTGGCGGATCCTACACTTCCGATCGGCGGATATACGCATTCCAACGGACTTGAAACTTACGTGCAGGAAAGAATTGTACATAATGTAGATACAGCGAAACAGTTTGTACAGAATATGCTTCAGTACAATCTTAAATTCAATGACGGAGCTTTTGTAAAGCTGGCTTATGAAGCAGCAGAAAAGGGAGATTTAAAGCAGCTTTTAGAACTGGATAATGAATGTAATGCGATCAAATGTCCCAAGGAAATCCGCCAGGCCAGTCAGAAATTAGGATTAAGGCTGATTAAGATATTCAAAAGAAGAGAGCGTTTTCCTCTGATGGAAGCATTCGAAAAAGCAATTCAAAACAGGGAGGCCAATTCTCATTACTGTATTGTTTTTGGAGTCTATGCCTGTTTAATGAAAATTCCTTTGTATGAAGCTCTTTTAGGGTTCTATTACACTTCGGTTGCAGGAATGATCACCAATGCTGTAAAGCTGGTTCCTCTTGGACAGCTGGACGGACAGGATATCCTTTTTTCTCTTTACCCTGTGATGGAAAAAACAGCTTTAGAAACAATAGAACTGGACAGAGACATGGTAGGGCTTTGTAATACAGCCTTTGACATCCGATGTATGCAGCACGAAAGATTGTACTCAAGACTTTATATGTCCTAAAAAGATAAAAGGTAAAAGAGCAAATTGGCGAATTGCTCTCTGCTGAGTGAAACGCCCTTGCGATCGAAAAATATTCACAATCAAAAAAACTTAGCTCACATAGCGTTAAAAATAAAATTTAAATAAAATGGAAAACAGAAAATACATAAAAGTAGGAGTGGCAGGACCTGTAGGTTCAGGAAAAACTGCATTACTAGAAAGATTAAGCAGAAAATTATTCGGCACGTATGACCTTGGAGTTATTACCAATGATATTTATACAAAAGAAGACGCGGAATTTATGGCAAAAAACAGTCTTCTTCCCCATGACAGAATTATCGGGGTAGAAACAGGAGGATGCCCACACACAGCCATCCGTGAAGATGCGAGTATGAACCTTGAAGCGGTAGATGAGCTGGCAGCACGTTTCCCGGAAATCGAGCTGGTTCTTATTGAAAGTGGAGGGGACAACCTTTCAGCGACATTCAGTCCGGACCTTGCAGACGTTACTATTTTCATTATTGACGTAGCAGAAGGAGAAAAAATCCCTAGAAAAGGAGGACCTGGGATTACAAGATCAGATTTATTGATCATCAACAAAATTGACCTTGCCCCTTATGTAGGAGCCAGCCTTGAGGTGATGGAAAATGACGCCAGAAGAATGAGAAAAGGAAATCCTTTCGTCTTCACCAACCTGAAAACAGATGAAGGACTGGACAAAGTAATAGGTTGGATTAAAAAATATGCCCTTTTAGAAGAAGTTGAAGAACCGAATCTGGTAAGATAAATGGACAGTCATTTAAAAATTATTGCAGGATTCAAGGGAGGAGAATCCTATGTAAAAGATCTTTATGTCTCGCTTCCTTTCAGGGTAGTCTCTGTAGGACAGCGAAAAGATGACAAAAAGCTCTATCAGATGGTAATGAGCTCCTCCCCGGGAATTCTGGATGGAGACCACTATCATTTGGATGTTACGCTTGAAAAAGGAGCCGCGCTTCAGCTGCAGTCACAATCTTATCAAAGGCTTTTCAACATGCAGGACAAAGCGCTTCAGGAACTCAATGTCTCTATGGGAGATGAAACTTCTTTTGCTTATGTTCCTCATCCTATCGTTCCTCACGAAGATTCCAATTTTAAGAGTAAAGCGAAGATTCATATCGGGAACAAAAGCCAGATCATCATCAGTGAGATCATTACCTGCGGAAGAAAACATTATGGAGAAGTCTTTAAACTGAAGCGTTTTCAGAATGTAATGGAAATCTATCACAACAATAAGCTGGTTGTAAAAGATAATGTCTTGATTCAACCTGATATGATCCCGATCAGCAGCATCGGAAATCTGGAACAGTATACCCATCAGGGAACTCTGATCTTCTACAGTACGAAGGAAAATGTAGACAAAAACGGATTGGTTGAAAAAATAGTTGAAGCATCCGCGCAGCATCATGAACAAATGGAAGTAGGGGTTTCTGCAATGGATGACAATGGTTTTGTAGTAAGAGCTCTGGGACATGGAGGAGAATTGATGTACAACTTCTTCCTGCATATTCAGGAAATCCTTTGGTCTTTAGAATAAAAATTAAAATGATTCTTTATTTAAGTTACAGAGAAAATATTCAATAGAGGCGGGCTTTAGCAATACTAAAGATATGCTTCCATTGGCTTTAGCCAAAACTTAATAGAGAACAGAACAGCAATAGATAAATAGAAAATGGACAGTACAGTTTGGGCACTTCTTTTAAGCGCCGTTTCAATAAGTTTTATACACACTGCTTCAGGGCCGGATCATTACCTGCCATTCATAGTGATCTCAAAATCTAAAAAATGGAGCGGAATGAAAACCGCAGTATTAACGGTTGTTTGTGGACTCGGTCATGTATTGAGCTCCCTGATTTTAGGTTTTATCGGGGTGTTTCTAGGGTGGCAGCTGAATAAGATTTCATGGTTTCAGGATATCAGAGGGAATTTTTCTGGATGGGCACTGCTGATTTTCGGAGGCGTTTATCTGATATATGGTCTCATTCAGGCAATCAGAAATAAACCTCACAAACATTTTGACGTGATGGGTGATGATGTCTATGTATATGAACATAATCACAGCGAAGTGGTAATGCCTCAGAAAAGAATAAAAGTAACCCCGCTTGTATTGTTCATGATTTTCGTGATGGGGCCCAGTGAGCCTTTGATTCCCTTGTTGTTTTATTCAGGAGTAAAACACTCAATGTCTGAAATTGCCGTATTGGTAATTTCTTTTACTGCAACTACAGTATTAACCATGCTTGGAATGGTTCTTCTGGGACGCTATGGATATTCAACATTATTCAATACCGAAAAACTGGAAAGATATATGGGAGTGGTAAGCGGAGCTGTAGTTACTGTTTGTGGTGTCGGAATGGTCTTTCTTGGATGGTAAAAGGGTTTTGGGTTTCGTGTGGTAGAGTTTGAGGGTAAGAGAGTTGAGAGTGAATTGTTTAAAGTTTAAAGTTTAAGGTTTAAAGTTGTTATCCTTTCACTAATAAATTGACAATTCACCATTCACCTGCGAAGCAAAATTGATTCTGTCTCCAATGTCTATCATCTATCCGTTTCTTATCAAATTAATATCCACAATCATTAATACAATTAAAAAAACTATGGACGAATTTTTCAAAAAACTACCTTTTTTAGACAATATATTAAAAGGAATCGGGCAGATTATGCTCCAGGAAAACAGATGGACCGGGCTTCTGTTTCTCATAGGGATCTTCATGGGAAGCTGGCAGTGCGGAGTTGCGGTATTGCTTTCAACAGCAGCCGGAACTTTTACTGCAACGAAGCTTAAATACGATCAATCTGAAATCAATGCGGGACTGTACGGCTTCAGTGCAGCGCTGGTGGGAGTAGCATTGGCATTTCTTTTCCAAACTACGGTATTGATCTGGATTTTAATCCTATCAGGTGGAGCATTGGCTGCCGTTATCCAGCATTTCTTTATCCAGAAGAAGATTCCGGTGTTTACTTTTCCTTTCATCATTATTACATGGGTATTGGTTTTTGCATTGCATCATTTTACCCACATTCCACCTTCCGCCATGTTAAGCAGTGAAGTAGTTCCTACAGAATATGATGACTTTCTAACATGTACCAATGGGTTTGGTGAAGTAATCTTTCAGGGAGGGGTACTTTCAGGAATGATTTTCTTCCTGGCTGTTTTCATCAGTTCTCCGGTAGCAGCGTTATACGGATTAGTCGCATCCATTCTTGGTGCAGGATTATCACAACTGAATGGAGAACCCATCAAAGAAATTCACATGGGATTATTTGGATTCAACGCGGTGCTTTCCGCTATCGTTTTTTCCGGAGTCAAAAAGACAGACGGTCTATGGGTTCTTATTGCTGTCCTTATTACCATTGCCATTGATGATTTCTTAATAGACAATCATTGTCTGGATATCGTTGGCGGAGTATTTACTTTCCCATTCGTAGCCGGAACTTGGATTACACTTTTAATTCAGAAGGTATTTCTTAAAGCGAAATCTAATGGTTAGAGAGTGGGAGAGTTTGAGGGTTTGAGAGTGGAAGATTGTTTAAAGTTCAAGATTTAAAGTTCTTTTAGGATGATTAACGATTCACTTGCGAAGCAAAATTCACTATTGCTATTCCTCTGACTTCTAACCTCTAACCTCTGGTTTCTAACTTCTAAAATCATTAATACATTATACATTTTACATTGTACAAAAAAAATAAAAAATGAAAATAACAAAAATAGCAGCTGCATTTCTGGTCATGACATTCAGTGGAAAAATGATGGCGCAGGAAGCAGAAAAACAGTTGCTGATCAAAGATGCAGATGACAAATTTCCCATTGCCGATGCTTTGGTAAAATATGACCACGGAAACAGCCATACCCATACAGGACCGGACGGCACTTTTGCCATTCCTGTAAAATCCCTTCCTGATACCCTTGTGATCAGCCGTCAGGGATATGATGAGGTAAAATGGGTGGTGACTAATGATGAAGATAAAAATAAAGTTATTTTTTTGCAGCATAAACCATTTCAGATTTCCGAAGTAGCTATCAGTCACAGCTCGTTCTTATCAGCGATTACTAAAGTTGATCTGAATAAATTTCCGGTAAACTCAGCGCAGGATCTGTTGAGAAAAGTTCCGGGACTTTTTATTGCTCAACATGCCGGAGGAGGAAAGGCAGAACAGCTTTTTTGAGAGGATTTGATGCCGATCACGGGACTGATGTAAGCGTGAATGTAGACGGAATGCCTGTGAATATTGTTTCTCATGCCCATGGACAGGGATATTCTGACCTGCACTTTGTGATTCCCGAAACAGTAAACAATATCGATTTCGGAAAAGGGGCGTATTACATGGATCGCGGAGACTTTAATACAGCAGGATATGTAGACTTTCAGACGTATAATGGATTGAAAAACAGTATAATTAAACTGGAAGGAGGTTCATTTAATTCAAAAAGAGTATTGGGAATGTTCAATATTCTGCATGATGATCTGGGCAGAAAAAATGCGTATGTAGCAGCAGAATACAACTATACAGATGGCCCTTTCGATGTGAAACAGAATTTTAACAGAGTCAATATTTCGGAAAATACAACCAATGGCTTACTGATAACGATTATTTCAACATCCAGTTTTCAACATTCAATTCTTCCTGGAATGCTTCAGGACAGATCCCGGAACGTGCCGTAGATGAAGGAATTATTGGAAGATGGGGAAGTATAGATCCTACTGAAGGCGGAAAAACCTCAAGAACAAATCTTCAGATGAATTTTAAGCACATTATTTCATCTTCGGAGCAGATGGATGCGATGGCTTTTTATTCAAAATATAATTTCAATCTGTATTCTGACTTCACCTTTAATTTAAAAGATAAAGATCATGGAGATGAAATCCAGCAGACTGACGGAAGGAATATTTATGGGGCCGAAGTAAAATATACAAAGACTTTTTCCTTTGCCAACAGTTCTTTAAACTGGACGTCAGGAATTGGATTAAGAAATGATGATATTAATACTCTGCAGCTTAATCATGTTTATCACAGATATATGCTGCTTGACAGATTATCCGATGTGACAGGAACGGAAACCAATCTTCATGCTTATTCAGGGTTGATCTGGAAAACCGGAAAATGGACGATCAATCCGGCTTTGAGAGTAGATCATTTTATTTTCAATCTGCATAATCTGCTGGATGCCGAACTGCTGCCTTCCGGACAGTCAAAAGAAGCAACAAGGCTAAGCCCAAAACTGAATTTCTCCTACGCTCAGAATGACAATGTGATGTGGTTTCTGAAAACGGGAATGGGCTTTCACTCCAATGACCTGAGAGTGGTTGTTCCCAATAAGAGCGAAAATACGCTTCCATATTCTATTGGAGCAGATTTCGGGGTAAGGTTACACCCGTTCAAATCCTTGATCATTACTCCGGCAGTATGGTTTATGGATCTTCAGCAGGAATTTGTTTATGTAGGTGATGATGCAGTGGTTGAACCTTCCGGGAAATCAAGACGTTTCGGGGCTGATTTTGGAGTTCGCTTCCAGCCGTTGGAAAACTTTTATCTGAATGCAGATATCAATTATTCTCACGCAAGATTTACTGAAGAAGAAAAAGGTCAGGATTACGTTCCGTTGGCTCCGGTAGTTACGAGTACAGGCTCCGTAAACTGGGATTTCCTGAATGGCTTTTCTTTAGCGCTTCAGTACAGATACCTGGGAGCAAGACCCGCTGTAGAGGATAACAGTATCAGAACCAAAGCCTATTTTGTCAATGACCTAATGCTTTCCTATAACCGTCAGAAATGGGGTGCCAATCTTCAGGTCAATAATCTTTTCAACGTAAAATGGAACGAAGCCCAGTTTGCCACCGAAACTCAGCTTAAAGGAGAAGCAGAACCTGTTACAGATCTTACCTACACGCCCGGAAGTCCTTTTGGAATTAGAGTAGGAGTGTATTATAAGTTCTAAATGAGAGTGAGAGAGTGGTAGAGTTTTAGGGTTTGAGAGTGAAGAATGTGAGTTCCGGGTTTCGGGGTTTTTATTCTCTTGCTTTTTTGCCCTTTTACCTTCTCTGCTGATTCAGTATTGAGTTAAAATATTTTGTATAACTTTAATTAATCATAACAAGGATATGGAAGTTCTGTCCAATTTTCAATATAAAAAACTATTTCTTCCGAATATTACGGACAAAATATTAGCTAATAATGCTGATATACAGTTATATAGGATAGAAAATTATCTTAAAGGAATTCTTATGCCGGTAATTCCATACCGTACAACGTTCAATTTTATTATTTTCGTTACCAACGGGCATATCAGACAATATCTTGAAAATAAAGAATATCATGCTGAAAAAGGAGGTGTGATCTTTATTAAGCAAGGAACAATTACCGCAACTGTTGAACTGTCAGATGATATTGAAGGTTTCTTTCTTGCTTATGAAAATAATATTCTGTCTGAACAGGAACTGCCCAAGCATAAAAGCAGTATTTTCTTCATGACCCCTTTTCTCAATCTGGATAGCCTGACTTATGGAACTATTACTCAGCTTCTCCCGATCATGGAACAGGAATTGTGGCTAAACAACCTCAATGTGAATGACGTAGTGGTAACGATGCTTCATCTTATATTGATCAAAATGCTGAGCACAGATTCTGATACCCACCATAAATCTGCAACACGCCCTATGGAATTATCCCTTCAGTTCCGGGATTTACTCTTTAAATATCATGTAGGAGAAAAGAGAGTGGCATTTTATGCAGACAAACTGTCTGTAACAGAAAGCTATCTGAACAAATGTGTGAAAGGAGTTACCCAAAAATCCCCGAAACAGTGGATCAACGAGATTGATATCAATTACAGTAAAGCATTACTTCACTCCAGCAAGGATATTGCAGAGATTGCTTACGAACTGAACTTTCATACCGCATCCCACTTTACCCAGCTTTTCAAAAAGATTGCAGGAATCACCCCAAAGGAATACAGAATACAGTTTTTGAACAACAACAGGATTTCAATATAATAAGGCTGGAAGCGGGAAGTCAGATGCTGGAAGTATGAAGTAGCCTGATCAAAATAAGTTGAGAATTCAGAAAGTTATTTTAGGAGTTTCATAACTTCCATCTCCCTGCTTCCATTTTTCCAGCTTCTACATCCTCTCATTTTCCAGGATTTTCAGCACCAGCCTTTCCTCCTTTGTAAGATCGGCTTTTCCGTCATTTTCTTCAATAATTTCCAGTTCGTCAAGATACTTTTTGATGGTATTGTTTTCGTAAAGATTGATGACTAAAGGATGGACGTAATATTTTCTGCAGACGGCCGATGTATTCCCCAGATTTTCTGCAACGATGTCCAGGGCCTCTTTTACTTTCTTTTTATACTGAGTATCGTTTTCAGCATACCCGATTTCCTTGAAGGCGATCAAAGCACTCACCGTACCGGACCATGTCCTGAAATCCTTGGCAGTAAAATCCTCACCGCTGATCTCTTTGATATATTCATTCACCATACCTGAATCTACAGAATGGCGGTTTCCTTCATCATCAAAATATTGAAAAAGCTCTTTTCCGGGAATATCCTTACACTTCTGAACGAGTCTCGCCAGCCTTTTACTTCTGAGATCAACATGGTGCATCACCCCCTTTTTGCCCTTAAAAGTGAATGTGATTTTTTGTCCGTTTACTTTCACATGCTTACCTTTCAGGGTCGTTAAGCCAAATGATCCATACAGTTTTTCATAAATAGAATTACCGATACGGATGTTGGTTCTTTGCATAAGGCTTACAATTAAGGCCAGAATTTTCCGCTTTTCAAAATTTCTCAACGCAAGATCCTGTTCTATATGCAGCCTCATTTCTGGTAATGCATATCCGAACTGAAGCATCCTGTAAAATTTTGTATGGTTTCTCAAAGCGCTCCAAAGAGGATGGTAACGGTACTGCTTTCTCTTTTTGACATCAAAACCTGTTGCCTGCAGATGTCCGTTTTCCAGTGCGCAGATCCATACATTTTCCCAGGCCGGCGGAATGACCAGCTTATTGATCCTTGTAATCTCTTCCTTGTCTCTTATTTTTTCACCGTCTTTATAATAGGAATATTTCTTTCCCGTTTTTTTACGGGTAACTCCGGCGGTCTCTGCATCGGTGGTATATACAAGATGTACCGCCTTTGCAGAAGCTTCCGGGTCCTTCATGATTTTAACAATTTTTGAAGGTTTCAGGTGAGAAATGATTTCCAGGTCTGTATTCTTCTCCATAAAGCATGGTTAAGAGTTTTTACCCCTCGAAAAAATCAGTAAAAGAATTCCTGCTATTACACAGACTAAAAGAATTCCCCACCACATTCCTGCCTTGAAAATTGTTCCTACTGCCTCACAGCTTGTTAGTATCAACAAGCTAAATATCGTAATACTGTATAAGCTTAATTTTTTCATAATCGTATATTTTGTGATGTTAGACTCTTAAGTGATCAGCTCTCCAGTTTTTTATAGATCTTTTAATTTCATCTCCTGAGATGTTTTCATGAAGGGCTCTGTATAAAAGCTCTTTGAATTCATCATCATAAGCAAATCTCAATGCGGCAATCTGGTCAAACTTCAGTTTTTCAACAGTTTCATCCGATCTTATGTTGAAGATTTCAAAATACCGTTGCTGAAATTCCAGGATCACCATCCGGTTTTGAAGTCCCAGTGCATAATGCTGCCGTGTCATAAATGCAAGGTAGAAAAGCAGAAAAATCACAATAGAAAACAGGATCCAGATCAACCGGTTTTCCGGGTCATCCCAGATTTTATAAACTCCAAAAATCTCCAATAGGATGAGTATCGGAAGATAAATAAAATGATGTGGCGGATAAAACTTCCTGTGGTTATTGTAGTTTTGCTGTTTCATAAGGTAGAATGCTGCAATAATCTTTCCAAAATTTACTATTTTGATAATAAATTGTTATTTGTGGTATGTTTAGTTGGTTTATTTTGGCTTCTCCGTATTGATATTCTTTGCTGTAAAATTATATTGTTCATATTTCAATATCTAAATATGTTTTTGGTGATAAAACGGAAATCAACGTTTGTATCGGATTTATTAGTATGGTATTGATATTCAGGTGATCACTTTTCTCAATAAAGTTGTTTAAACTTTACAAAACCATAGAAGTCGAAGGTTCTTAAAATACCTGAGTTCACTTAAGTAAGTTTAAAATGAAACCGCAGAAAAGTTCACATAGGATAAAAATCAAAGATTTTCACAAAACTTAAGTGAACTTACTATGCATAAAGTTGGCTTAAAAAACTTAAGTGGTTAAAACTTTTGTGGTTAAAAATAATGACTATAAAGTTTAAAAAGCTTGAAAAAGAATTCCTTTAAAAATAACAGGTTATTACGTAAAATAGCTGTTGATTTCATCTTCCGACTTTAAATTTTTCGTAACTTTCGGTGGTTAAAAAAGAAAAGAATGACTTCAAAGGAAAAAGTTGCTGCGCTTCGTGAAGAAATGCAGAAAAATAATGTTGATGCATTTATTGTATATTCTGCAGACCCACATATGAGCGAATACCTTCCCGAAGAATGGCAGGAAAGAGCTTGGTTGTCAGGTTTCCTAGGTTCTGCCGGTTTTGTGGTGGTTACCAAAGATAAGGCCGGACTCTGGACAGACGGAAGATACTTTACACAAGCTGCTATTGAGTTGGAAGGTTCCGGGATCGATCTTTTCAAAGACGGTATGGAAGGAACTCCTAATTATATCGACTGGATTATTTCAGAAATTCCTTCGGGCGGTAAAGTGGCTGTAAATGCCTTGGCGGCTTCTAATGCCAACTGGGAACTGCTTTCTCAAAAATTTAATTCCAAAAATATTACCCTGACAGATCTTCCGCTTTTAAAAGAAGTATGGAAAGACAGAGGAACTCCATCTGCTAACCCGATTTTTGTACATCCGGTAGAACGAGCAGGTAAATCCGTATCAGATAAACTTGCTGCCATCCGTCAGAAAATGGAAGAGCAGGACGCTACCGTACACATCATATCAAGTCTGGATGATGTCGCATGGACATTGAACCTCAGAGGAAGTGATGTAGACAGCAACCCTGTATTTTTAGGATATATTGTAATTACTAAAAATGATGCTGTTTTATTCACAGGGTTGGAAAAAATGGAAGTAGCGGCTAGAAAACAAATGGATGATGCCTTTGTGAAAATGATGCCTTACGAAGAATTTTACAATTATCTGAAGAATTTCAAAAATGAAAAAGTACTGGTTTCTCCAAACAGCAACCAACAGATTTTTGAAACACTGAAGGCCGATAACCAGTTTATCAAAGCTCCGGTTCCCGGTAATCTGATGAAAGCCCAGAAAAATGAAGCTGAGCTGGAAGGTTTCAGAAAAGTAATGGTAAGAGACGGAGTGGCTATGGTGAAATTCCTTTACTGGTTAACACACAATGCAGGAAAAGAAGCCATGAACGAATATTCTATCGGAGAGAAACTGAGAGGCTTCCGTGCAGAAGGGGAAAACTTTGTAGGAGAAAGCTTCGGTTCCATTGTGGGATATAAAGATAACGGTGCCATCATGCATTATTCTGCCAAAAAAGAAGGAAGCAAAGAAGTAACCAATGAGGATACTATTCTTGTAGATTCAGGAGGTCAGTACCTTGAAGGAACTACAGATATTACAAGAACTTTCGCTTTAGGAACCCCTTCTGAAGAATTTAAACGAAATTCAACACTGGTATTACAGGGATTAATCCGTTTATCAATGGTGAAATTCCCGAAAGGAACAAAAGGGGTGCATTTAGATGCCATCGCAAGACTTCCGTTATGGATGGAAGGAAAGGACTTTAACCACGGAACCGGACACGGAGTAGGAAGTTTCATGAATGTACACGAAGGTCCGCAGAACATCAGAAAAGATCTGAACCCTCAGGAACTTCTTCCGGGAATGGTGCTGTCCAATGAACCTGGATACTATCTTGAAGGACATTACGGAATCCGTCATGAGAACCTTATTGCTGTAAAAGAAGCAGAGAAAACAATTCATGGAACATTCTATGAATTTGAAACATTAACATTCTGCCCGTTCTTTAAAGATACTGTGGTAAAGGAAATCCTTTCAGAAAGTGAAATTGCATGGCTAAACAGTTATCATAAAACCTGTGAAGAAAAGCTTGCTCCTCATCTGGATGGAGAAATTAAAGAATGGTTCCTGCAATTGGTAAGTCCTCTTTAATATGATGAATGATTGTAGGTTGTTGATAATCATTGCTTTAAATCCTTTTTGTAAATCTTAAACAAAAGAATTGTTAGATAAACCAGAGTCCTGTAAGGTATTTCCTGCAGGGCTTTTTCTTTTTACACAACCGTATTTTTACGGATATAATTCTAGGGATTCCACTGATGGATAAAAGCTGAGCCCTGCCTATATTTGTACCAACAAACATCATTCATATCTTCATAAATAACTCAAGTAAATTCAAAGCGGTAATCATCTCGTCCTGAGATGATTTTTTTTTATTAATCGAAAATTATAGTGGGTAAGCTCAAAGCAATTCACGAAATTGATAGGGTCTTTGCTAAAATTCTGCAAAAATTAAAACTTTGTGTTGTTCCGGTATAGAACCTCCGTCTTTTTATTTATTTTCGTAATTCATTAGAAACATCCTTATTTAAAAAAATGATACGTGATTACTTTCGGAGCTTTAATCTCTTTTCACAAGGTGAAATTGAAGAGTTTCTGCAGCTTTTCGAAATCCGAACGCTGAATAAAAATGACTATTTTGTGCAGGAAGGAGAAAGATGCAGGGAAGTAGCGTTTATCAACTCCGGAATTTTCCGGTCTTTCTATACTTCCGATAACGGGAAAGATATGACCTATTGTTTCAAGTTTCCCAATATGATGATTGCTGCGTACTCATCATTTATTTCAGGATGTCTTAGTAAAGAAAGCATTCAGGCAATTACTGATGTAGAATTGCTGATTCTGAAAAAAGAGAAGATGGATCTCCTGGTAAAAGATGCCCTGAACTGGACTCAGTTTTTAAAAATCATTGCGGAACAGGAATACCTTGAACTTGAAACCCGTTTTTTCCAGCTTCAAAGAGACAATGCGGTGCAGCGATATGAAGCATTGTTAAAGAACCATCCTGATTATATTCAGAAAATCCCACTGCAATATCTTGCTTCCTATCTTGGGATTACACAGCGCCACCTGAGCCGTATCAGAAAGGAAATTTCTTTTTAGACATTTGTCCTGTCTGTTAAAACAGATGCACTATACTTTTGTCAAAAAAAGTTATGGAGCAAAATATTTTAATTATTGGAGGAAACGGATTAGTGGGAAAAACAATATCCCGGATCCTCAAATCCAGAAATCCTCATCTTACTGTTTTTATCGGGGGAAGAAAGGGTGGAAAAACAGACAAAGAGCTGAAAATTGATGTTACAGATCCTACTTCTTTTAAGGTTATTCCGGAAAAGAAAATCAGTCTCATTATTCTTTCTGTAAATGATAAAGAAGATCATGTACTTCGTTTCGCAATTGATCACCAGATAGATTATCTGGATATTACGAAGCCTACCCCGGCTTTGGTAAAGGCTTACGATATTGCCGGAAGATCAGATATCAACAGCAGGATTGTTTTCAGTTCGGGCTGGATGGGCGGAATTGTTCCTGCATTGGTTAATACCCTTTCAGATTCAGGTGATATTAATGAGGTGAAGCTCTTTGTTTATTATTCTGTGAAAGATCTGGCGGGGGAGAGCTCGGCTCATTTTATGGCAGAAAACGTAGCGGTTCCTTTTGTGCATTATAAAAATGATAAACCGGTTTCCATCAGACATTTTTTAGATACGGAAGCTTTTAATTTTTCCTTTGGAATAGGGAAGAGAAGTGCATATAATTTTGATGTGCCTGATTTGTACATTCTCAACAAAATAGAAAGAATTTCTGATGTGAGCGTGAAAATGACTTATAATTCAAAATTCATTACCTGGCTGCTGGGGGCATTTCAATATCTCAGAATCTACAATATTTTATCTTTAAAGGAGAGAAAAATGATTTTTGGATCCAGTGGCACCGGAGATCAGGCTGTCTTTGAAATTGTAGTTGATGATCCTTCGGGACAAAAGAAACTGAGTCTGCAGAGCTTAAAAGGACAGGCAGAACTAACCGCTTTATCTGCTGTTCTACACACCGAAGAACTCTTGAGGAATCCACATGAAAACAAGGTTTTTTTCAGCCATCAGCTGCATGAGCCTTTATCATTACTGGCACAGCTTAATGCCTATGATTCTATCAATATCAATGTGACACCATGAAAAAAATAGCAATTATCAACGGACATCCTCATAAAGATTCCTTCAATTTTGGAGTTGCGGAAGCTTATAAGTTGGGAGCTGTAGCATCAGGAGCCGAAGTCAGGGAAATTGTCATCCGGGACTTAGATTTCAACTCAAATCTACAGTTTGGGTACCAGAAAAGGATGGAGCTTGAACCGGATTTGCTCAAAGCCTGGGAAATTATACAATGGGCAGATCATTTGGTTTGGGTGCATCCTGTGTGGTGGGGCGGACTTCCTGCTTTAATGAAAGGATTTATAGACCGGTTATTTTTACCGGGAATGGCGTATAAATACCGGGAAAACTCCGTGTGGTGGGATAAACTGTTAAAAGGAAAAACAGCTCATATTCTTACAACATTGGACCAGCCGGGATGGTATTACCGTTTGTTTTTTGGAAGGCCAAGCGTCAATCAGCTTAGAAAATCTGTCCTGGAATATTGCGGAGTAAAACCGGTTAGAGTTACTTATATCGGGATTATCCGGAATTCGAAGGATGAACAGAGGGCTCAGTGGCTTACGAAAGTAAAGGTGCTGGGAAAGAAACAGAAATAAGGTCCCCGGAATTTTTAACATATGATGTAATGATAACTTTATCCGGCAATAATTTTCTATTGTCAGATAAAGTTTCATTGTTAAAGAAATTACTTAAACTTATCAAAAATATTGGATATATATTAAAACCATGAAGAAGGATTAAGAAATAAAGCATAATTAAGATGAATCATTCTGATTTTTAAGCTTAAAGCGAAGCTTATCTTAATACTCTCAACGCCTTAATACAATCTTAATGTTTCAATAAACAAAAGTTTAAACAAGTTTAAAGTAAAAATACTCTTGTTCCCATTTTTACAGTCCTTTTTTTCCTTCAATCCAATAGGCTTGTGATTTTATGCATTTCGGAGAGATTCCTCTGGCTTTAAGAAATTTCCTGATCAGTGACATTCGTCCTCCGTTTCCGGTAATATAAAAGATAACTTCATCATCGCTAATGGCTTCTTTTTCTTCTGTCAGAAAATCATTCAGTGCCTCAATCATTCTCATGGTATTGTTTTTAGGACTGTGATAGCCGTACAAATTCAGTTTTTCAAGAGCAGATGCTTCCTCCAGCTCATGAAGGCAGATGAACACTGAACCACATTCCTCAGTAGCTTCTTTGATGGAGATTGAGCTTCCCAATGATGTTTCGTCACCTACGGAAAAATGAATTCTTGCATGAGGAATGTAAAACTGTTTTCCCCTTGGCATCAGCATTTTTATAGAATCTCCTTCACTGAGCCGGGTTATAAAACTGCTTCCCACAGCGCCGGCATCATGCAAATGAAACAAGATATCAAAAGTTCCGGTCTCCCTGTTAAAGTTGAAAGGAGAATAATTCCGGAAATCCCTGTCATTGACCCTTATCCCTATTGCATAACCAGGTTCATAAGGGGCATCCTGTAAATCTGTTTCAAAACGTACACAGCGAATATCTTTAGTGATTTCTTCTATATGGATAGCAGTACAGTCTTTAAATTTTGAGGACCACACACTTTCTACAGTATCGTTGATCCATTTAGGTAAACTTGGCATAAGTGATTTTTATTGCAAAGGACGTTGCAAAATCAGAAAATACCGATAGCGGTTTCGGGGAATTAATTGGACTATTCGTGGTTGGGTTTATTGGTGTTGATTCCGGAATTCTGAAGGCGACTGGTCTTCCAGTTTTGAAAATAAACGGCTGAAGTAGGTATGATCACTATACCCAAGCTCATAAGCTACCTCTTTTACGCTCAGATTAGTAAAAACCAGTAATCTTTTGGCTTCAATTAAAATCTCCTGATGAATCCAGTGCTGGGCGGGCTTTCCAGTTACTTCACGGACCGTTTCCGTTAAATATCCTCTTGTAATATTCAGGAGTTCTGCGTACTCGGATGGACTTTTCAGGGTTTTGAATTTCTTTCTGACCAAAATTCTGAATGCTCTCGATAGTTGCAAAGCACGGCTTTCGTTAGAAACAGGGAAATTATTTTTCTGAGAATACATCATCATAAACATTCCCAGGAAGGCATTGAGGAAAGACTGAACAACCAGAAAGCTGTCTTTGGCAGACAGCATTTCATGAGTATATGAATCATGAAGCATCCCTGCTGTTGTGCTGATTTTTTCGCTATATTTCTTATCTACAGACAAGGGCTGTATTTCAACCAGGCATTCATCAAAAAAAGTCCGTACGGCATCGGGAACAAGTTCTGCTTTAACAGCAATAAACCATCCGGAAACATTATTCATTAAAAGTCCCTGATGTACCTGCCCGGGCAATACACAGAAAAGAGTGGAACCTTTTGCTTCTATGGTTCTGAAATCCACCATCATTCTTACGTGGCCGCTTTCCATACAGGTGAAAATATAATGGCTGTCCCGGTGTATTCCTTTGTTCATAAGAGCGTCTTCAGGCCTCTCATTCCATTTATCCATTCTTTTGATATGGAATCTGTGGTCGGAAATACCACTCAGATCATAAGTAGGAATTGTCTGTTTCATTGCTGAGCCTGTTGTGAAGATAATGCAACCACAAAATTACATATTTTCACTGTTTTATGCTCCGGATATTAATCTGAAATTCGCAGTTCATTACATCATGATGTCTTTGAAGCCAGACTTTATATGAATTTACACCGGAATGCGGAACAGAAAAAGTCTTCGGGTTTATTGTTCAACATATACCTTATCATCTACAATTAATTCATGATTTGGCAGACTGCAAATATTGTGTTTTACAGGAATGAACATTTTCAGTGATAAAGCTGTAAATTAGCCGGACAAAATATCCTTTTTCCAATATCAAGCATGTCCAGACTAAAAGCCATAAGAGAACAAAAGAACCTGACTCAGGAAGAACTGTCAGAAAAATCAAAGATTTCTGTAAGAACCATTCAGCGGATAGAATCCGGAACAGAGCCCAAAGGACATACTCTGAGAGTGCTGGCGCAGGTTTTGGAAATAGAAGAATCTGAATTGCTGCATACCCGGACACAAACCATCAATGAAAATACTGGAGGTGAAAAAACAGATGAGGAAGAAAAGGAGCCTCAGATCAATTATTCTTACATCAAAATCATCAACCTTTCATCACTTATTTTCACACTTTTGCCACCCCTGAATATTTTTGTTCCTCTGATGCTGATGTTTACTCTGAAGCAGAACAACAGCCTGGCAAGACAGATCATTTCAGTTCAGATGATCTGGACGGTAATAGCACCCATTACCTTCATGCTCGGAATCTTCTTAAAGTTTGGAAAACAGTTTACCCTTATCCTTATGATCCTGATTGTTCTTTCCAATGTATTTATTATCCTTCGCAATGCAGCCGAAATAGACCGGAATAAAAAACTCTATTTCAGGCTGAAATTCAGTATGATATAAATCCTGTCAGGACTTTGTCGGGTTTTTGTCAGGTCAGTTTTTAATGAAAAATCTGTTAAAAATCTAACCTTTGTCAAAAAAATAATAATGACAAAGTCTTCGCAATTGATCCTTCCTTTTTTTATTCTGTTGATGAATGTATTGCATGCACAGGTAGAAAAAACAGATCCTCTTTATAAAACTATTATGTCGAAAGACAGTTTGCTTTTTACTGCAGGGTATAATAAATGTAATATCGGACAGATGGAAAGTCTGCTAAACGACAGGTTTGAATTTTACCATGATAAAGGCGGTTTTGCAGACAAAAATAAATTTATCAGTGATTTTAAAACCGGATTGTGCAAATCTCCGGAAACCTATCAGGTAAAAAGAGTCCTGATTGATAAGAGCACAGAGATTTATCCCATGTATAAAGACGGAAAGATCTATGCTGCCATTCAGAACGGAGATCACCTGTTTTATGAAAAGGCAGGGAATCAGGCTGAAAAATTAGTGGGGGAAGCAAAGTTTAGCCATTTATGGGTATTGGAAAATGCTGAATGGAAGCTTAAGAATTCATTGAGCTTTAACCATCATCCAAAGCAAACCACTGATAATGAAGCGATGTTTGATAACGATCAGTCGATGCAGAGCTGGCTGAGAGAAAATAATATTCCCACTCTTGGATTAGGAATTATCAGAGAAGGAAAATTACAGCAGGTAAAAGTTTTTGGCGAGGTAAAAAAAGGAATTTCAGCGCCTCAAAATGCCCTATTTAATGTAGCATCGCTCACCAAACCTGTTACAGCAATAGTAGCCTTACGCCTTGTAAGTCTAGGCAGATGGAAGCTGGATGAACCTCTTGATACCTACTGGACAGATCCGGATATTGTAAATGATATTAGGAATAAAAAATTAACAACCAGAATTATTCTTACCCATCAGACGGGATTTCCGAACTGGAGATGGATGAATGCCGATAAAAAGCTGAACTTCCAGTTTGATCCCGGGACAAAATACCAATATTCAGGAGAAGGTTTCGAATATCTGAGAAAAGCATTAGAAAAGAAAATTGGAAAATCACTGGATCAGCTTGCCAAAGAGCTCATCTTTCAGCCTCTCAGAATGAATGATACCAACTATATCTGGGATCAGAATACTGATGCATCAAGATTTGTAACAGGATACAATGAAAAAAAAGAGGCTTACCCAATAGAAAAAATTACCAAAGCTAATGCTGCCGATGACCTGCATACCACCATCCAGGATTATGGAAATTTTATGGTGAGTGTCATGAAAGGAGAAAATCTGAAGCCGGAAATATTCCGGGAAATGATAAAAAAACAGGTAAAGGTTAAAGAAAATAAATATTTTGGGTTAGGCTTTGAGATTTATGATCTGGGAAATAATCATTATGCCTTATCGCATAGCGGAGCAGACCAGGGTACTCGCTGCATTGCCATTATTTTACCCGATTCAGGAAAGGGAATCATTATTTTTACCAATGTTGATGATGGTTATAAGGTCTATGAAAAGCTGGTTCTTCATTACCTTGGAGAAGATGGGAAAAAGATTGTAGACATAGAAACCAGATAACTGTTTATGCAATGAAAATCTTTGTATATTCGGGATATCAATCTGGAAATAAATGCGATAAGATTGTATTTATTTCCAGGATATCTATTATGAACAGAAATAAAAAGAAAGCTATGTGGCAATACTATATCATCTCTGCAGCAGGAATCATTCTGTTTGTGGCAGCTTTGCTGAGTTTCAGAAGCACTCTTTCGTTCTTAAAAAAAGCAGAAAAGGCAACGGCAACCGTTACCTCACTGCGGATAGATGATTCTGACGGCGAAGTATATATGCCGCTCTTTACTTTCCGTACCCGTAATAATGTTGAATATACTTTTGAACTTCCGGAAGGCACCAATCCTTCAGCCTGGTCAGTAGGTGAGACGGAGACTGTTATTTATGATCCGGAAGATCCTTCTTCTGTAAGCTTATATACCTATTTCAGAATTTTTGCATGGCCTTTAATACTGATCTCCATAGCAATGCCACTACTGGTGATTGGCAGCGGGTATTTTATTGCAGAAAAGTTTTTACAGTAATCTGAATTCTTATTTTACCTTTTCAAGGAGATATAATTTAGCACCGGAAAATCCTAATTTGGGCATCAGGTTACCTTCCAGAACCATAGTTTTACTGTTGACATCAATAACAGAAATATAGTTGTTGGAATTATATTCTATATAGTTTTCTTTTTCTTTCGTGGAAGGATTCTTTCCAAACTCCATAGAATACTTCACCCAATCTTCATCCTGGGTGCTGCAGTGTACCGGCTTGAATTTGGATTTTTTGGCCTTGAAAACAATCTGGTCAAAACCTTCTGTACATTCCGAGGTAAATGACCCGTCAGGATTCTGATCTTTAGAAAAGTCCTCAAATGAACCACGGTAAACACCCACTACTTTCCAGGTGCCGTCCAAACGGTCTTCATCTATTTTTCCTTTGGCCTTACTTACCGCCCAGCTGATTCCGTTAACCGTTCCCTTTACGGCTTTATATCCCAGATTTACAGCTCCGGATACAACTTTTGTTGCCGTTCTTACCACACATGAATTGAGAACCAGTACAGCCGAAGCCAGAAATAGTATTTTTTTCATTTTGTCAAATTTTATCCTGTGAAGATAGTATTTTAAAAAAAGACGTTTGTAATTTTTATCAGGAAGAACTAGGAGAATTTGTTTTATTGAATTACATCCTTTATTTCCGATCAAAATACTTCTTAAGGTCAGAAATATTCCTGATATGAAGCTCTTCAGCCTGGTTGCTGCGCATCATCAGTGCATAAGCATTATTGAACCCTAAAGGCTGCAGCCATTGAATTCCATATTGTTTTTCAAACGCTGCATTCACATAGTGGTAGGTTTTATCGGGACTTTGGGAAACCTCTCTGATTGTTTCTGCTGAAGGTTTTAAAAGAACCAGAAGGCCGGTTCCCGTATATTCAGGGTAAAAATCAATTGCGTCATTCATTAAGGCATCAAAACAGATTTTCGTTCCCCCTAAACCGGTTTTGGTTTCCACTTTATAGCCGGTATACCCTTCAATAAGCATAGTATACATTTCCGCAAGGATATATTGTTCACCAAAGATTTTTGAACCAATCCGGATGGTTCCCGAATTTCCTTTCCGGGGACTTTTATACAGGGTATTGCGGATGAGAAAATCCTTTGCAATCCTTTCCGGAGTCTGGTGGAGATGATCAGCTCTGTAATTCAGGTCCGTCATGATGGAATCATTGAATTTTCCGGCCAGTAGATTTAAGGTTTTCTCCAGATCCGGAAATTTTTTCAGTGTTTTAGTCTTGATAATGGGAGCCGCATAATACGGAGGAAATATTTTTTGATCATCATCCAGCACATACAGATCATATGCTTTGATTCTTCCATCTGTCGAATATCCGCTGATCAGGTCCAGTTCTTTCTCATAAGCGGCCTTATACATAATTGCATCACTCACTACAAGAGGGTTAACATTGAGTCCATATACGGAACGAAGCCCGATATCACCGTCCTGTCTTCCCATAAATTCCGGGGTAAAACCGGCTTTAATGGTTCGATGTGACACTGATGTCAAAAGATAGCCTGCTCCCAGAACAATAAGAATAGCAGGAAGAATATATTTCAGCTTCTGAAAAAATCTGTAGCCTGATTTTTGGATCATCGCAATGATCTGATCCAGTACAACGGCCAGCAATGCGGCCGGAATGGCTCCGGCAAGAATCATATTCGTATTGTTGAGCGAAATCCCTCCGAAGATAAATTCTCCCAGACCACCTGCTGCCACAAAAGAAGCCAGGGTAGCTACGCCCACATTAATAACCGCTGCAGTCCTGATTCCTGCAATGATTACCGGCATCGCCAGAGGGAGTTTTACTTTAAAAAGAAGCTGCCTTCTGTTCATTCCCATGGCTTTGGCTGACTCAATCACTGCAGGATCAACCCCTGTAATTCCGGTATAGGTATTCCGGATAATGGGAAGAAGAGCGTAGATCAGTAAAGCCGCAATGGCCGGTTTCGGACCAATGCCGAAAACAGGAATCATAAATCCCAGCAGAGCAATACTTGGAATAGTCTGTAAAATACCGGCGGCGCCCAACACCGGACTGGAAAGCTTTTTTTTCCTGGATATCAGTATGCCTAAAGGCACTCCGATCACGATGGCCAGAAGCAGTGACAAAAAGGTAAGCCCAAGATGCTGAATGATCTGCACAGCCAGCTTTTCGTGTTGTTCAGCAATAAATTGCCAGAGACTCTGCTGCTGTGTCATACCATCTGTGATTTTTTATAATGATTAAACGCTTTCACCACTTCTTCATAAACTTCAGCGTTTTGATGATCAGAACTCAGTTGCTGCAAAACATCCCAGACACTTGTATTATCAGTACTGTCCGGTCTGTAGTATGAGTTTTCAGGAGTAAGAAACGGACTGATATGATGCAGCGCGGCTACTTTATATTCTAACAGAAGCCGGTTTTCAGCAAAAAAATCACGGACAAAATGCGTGGCAGGCTGATAAAGCATTTCCCTGGGAGTACCGGTCTGTATGATTTTCCCGTTATCCATCAGACATATCCTGTGCCCCAGTTCAAAAGCCTCCTGCACATCATGGGTAACCAGGATGATGGTTTTATTTTTAAGTTCTTCCAACGATTTAAATTCAGAATGAATATCAGCTCTGGTAATATTATCAAGTGCTCCGAATGGCTCATCCATCAGCAAAACAGGGCTGTCTGCAATCAATGCCCTTGCGATGCCTACCCGTTGCTGTTGCCCGCCGCTTAGCTCATGGGGGAATCGTTGCAGAACTTCTTCAGAAAGATGGAGCTTTGCCAGGAGCTCATGTGTTCTTCTTTCCGTTTTCTTTTTGTCCCATTTCAGAAGTTCAGGAACTACGGCAATATTCTGCTGAATTGTATAATGAGGAAATAACCCGGAATGCTGCATCACAAAACCTATTCCCATTCTCAAATCCTCGGGTTTCTGATCCCTGATATTTTTATCATTAATGAGAATGTTCCCTGAATCTGCTTCTATAAGACGGTTGATCATCTTAAGCGTTGTGGTTTTCCCGCATCC
The DNA here is from genome assembly GCF_900636535.1 of Chryseobacterium gleum. Lineage (NCBI taxonomy): Bacteria > Pseudomonadati > Bacteroidota > Flavobacteriia > Flavobacteriales > Weeksellaceae > Chryseobacterium > Chryseobacterium gleum. The sequence continues at coordinate 1,993,393 of NZ_LR134289.1, read as the reverse complement.
GCTTGTGCCTAAAAGAACAAGGATTTCCTGATCAGATGCCTGAAAAGAAATATGATCCACTGCTTTTTTTCCGTTAAAACTCTTTGAGACTGATTCTACTGTGATCATAGGTGAAAATTACCGGGCAAGTCTGATTCCTGTGAACTGCCATTTTAAATTAGGCTGAAAAAAATTACGATAGGTCTTTCTGCTGTGTCCCGGAGGTGTCGCTTCTGATGAACCTCTTAATACCATCTGATTCACCATGAATTTTCCATTGTATTCACCTACAGCTCCTGCTTCTTTCTTAAAATGAGGATAGGGCAGGTAGGCAGAATTCGTCCATTCCCAGCGTATTCCCCAGTCAAAATAATCTGAAGCAACTTCCCATTCTTCTTCAGTAGGAAGGCGCATTTCTTTCCAGGAAGCAAAAGCAGAGGCTTCGTAGAAATTGATATGGCACAACGGGGCATCGGGATCTGTTTCCTGTAGTCCGTTGAGTGTATAATACATCCACTTGCCTTCAATATAATGCCAGTATAGCGGAGATTTTGCAGAATTTTGTTTCACCCAGTCCCATCCTTCAGCATGCCAGTGCCTGAAATCTTCATACCCGCCGGCTTCCATAAATTCTAAAAAGTCCCTGTTGGTTACCAGCTGACTGGCAATTTCAAAGTCTGTCAGATATACTTTATGCCTTCCCAGTTCATTATCAAAACAAAATCCTTTCCCTTTAAAACCAATTTCATACACTCCTTCAGAAAAGCTGAGCATTTCGGTAGTTTTTGAATTGTTTTGTACAGATTTTTCTTCTGTATAAGCCGGGAAAAGCGGATTATGTCCTAAAATATACTTAATATCAGTGATTAATAATTCCTGATGCTGCTGTTCATGGTTAAGTCCCAAATCCAGAAGGAGTTCAACAGCTTCTGTCAGAAATGAACTTTCAAGAAAAGCTTTCATGTGTTCATCCACATACTTTCTGTATTGGTATATGTCTGAAACAGAAGGACGGCTGAGGTTTCCGCGGTCCGTCCGGATAACCCTTGCTCCGATGGTTTCATAATAGCTGTTAAAAACAAAATTATACTGAGGGTCAAACACTTTGTAATCAGGAAAATGAGGAACAAGGATGAAGGTCTCGAAAAACCAGGTAGTATGTCCAAGATGCCACTTCGGCGGACTTACGTCAACAATAGGCTGTACTACATAATCTTCAATTTCCAGTGGGGCACAGATTTCTTCGGAACGTGTGCGGACGTCCATATACTTTTTCGTAATATCTTTTGTGGTGGTATCTGGTGTCATGTCTTTTAGTTTTTGATGATTGGTTTAAAATGAAAGAAACATGATTTATTTTCACTTTGCAGATGCTGTACAGTTTTTTATTGTACCTGCCAGATCACATCTACAAACCATTTTTTAGAATCTCTGATCTCTCCGGTTATGGAAAATCCCGATTTTTCACCCAGCTCCCTGATCTTTTCAGGCGAGAACTTCTGTGAAATCTCCATATCAATAAGCTCATTTTCTTCAAATGAAATTCTCGTATCGCCAATCGTTACCTGCTGGCTGATAAGGCTTACAAGGAAACTTCTGCAGGCTCCGGAGATGGGGGCATAAGTCTGGTAATGCTGAAATTGTTTCAGATCAAAATTACCGCCAAGTTCATTGTTGATACGGCTCAGGAGATTAAGATTAAAAGCAGCGGTAATTCCTTCCTTATCATTATAGGCATTCAGAATAGTATGTGGATTTTTCTTCAGGTCAAATCCTACCAGTACACGGTCTTTGGAAGACAGGCTTTTGTTCAGATGCACACAGAAATCTTCAGCTTCTTCCAGGGGCATATTCCCGATATTGCTTCCGAGGAACAAAACCACTTTTCTCCGGTTGGATAATGCAGCTGCTTTTTGGAGCATTTCAAAATAGTCACCTTCCAGACAGGTAATTTTCATTTCAGGTAAACGATTGCTCAGTTTTTCATGAAGTATCGAAAGGATATTTCCTGAAATGTCAATCGGCATATAGGTAAAATCAACCCCTTTGCTCATAAGTCCTTCGAGCAGATAGGTTGATTTCATTGCATCTCCTGCGCCTAATTCAATCAGGTCAAAAGATTCAGTTCCGGGAATAAGGAGTTCTATAAGTTCATCTGTTTTATTCCTGAAAATATCCAGTTCACAACGGGTCAGATAATAAGCAGGCATAGCCATTATTTTCTGAAAAAGATGATCACCGGTTTTATCGTAAAAATATTTTGAAGATAATTTTTTAGGAGTACTCTGCAGTCCGTTCAAAACATCTGAACGAAATATATCTGCAGCATTTTTTGCAGTCTCAGTGTGTGAATCTAACTGTACATTCATAAATCTTATTTTGTGTGGTTGGGTAGATCACTGCAATTATCCTGCCTTTTAAAACATGAAAATTTTTGCCTTTATCTAATTAAATATAAACAATTTTACTTTTAATAATTTGAATTTCATAATGTTTTTATCAAATGTGGTACTTTTTATCTCATTATCCAATCAAAACCCTGAGCTCAGACATAAAGTCAAACAGCTTTATAATGGTTCTTTATTTCCAATACCACTATTGGTTCCCATGCAGGATTTCACCACCTTCCAGGGACATTTCAATAGCCTGGTTACTATACATGACCATTTGTTTTTCATAATCTCCAACAGCTTCCGGAATACTGTTTTTGCGGATCAGATAACGGGTCAGAAGAGCAGCATCTGTAAAGGCTGTATTGGCTCCCACTCCTCCAGCAGGGCTCATCGTATGAACAGCGTCCCCCAGTGCGGTAATATTTCCGGATTTCCACGGTTCCTTTTGTAAAGAAGACCGGATAGGAGTGACAGATAAGGAGGACCTGTCTGCGTACTGAAATAATGCCTTAAGCTTAGGATGCCACTGATGGGTCACTTTATGAACAGCATTTAAAATATCTTCTGTTGAATGGCTGTAGAAATCAGACTTTACCATTCCAAAAACTTTGGGATTGCCGATAAATGCCCAGTAAAAATAATCGGAGATCGGGCTGAGAAGATCCCAGGACGGATCTTTTCGGGAAAAATCAAAAGACATAAAATCTGTAATTAAAGAAAAACGGTCACCAATGATCACTGAAGTGCCTTCCTGTAATTCCTTGGCAATGGCGTGCCGGGCTTCCTCAGAATGAAAAGTTCTCCCATAGATCGTAATATTCCCGGTATTGATTTTTCTGTCTCTGCAATATTCCTTTCCGATTCCGGAGTGAACTCCGTCGGCAGCTACTACCAAATCTGCAGTGTAGATAGAGCCGTCTGAAAATGTAAGTTCCACTTCATCAGTTTTTGTTTCCTGCCACTCTGTGAGTTCTTTTCCAAAACAGATATTGTCCTGTATGCCCTGAAGCAGAATTTCACGCAATGTCAGGCGGTTGGGTTTCAGATCAGGCATTTCTTTTACTCCGTCACTCCAGGATTCTACAAGAGGATTTTGAGAGCTTTCAAGAGTTGTTGTTAAAACCTTCATTCCGCTGTAGCTTGCCGCGCAGGTAGCAAGGAACAGCCTGTACAGATTTCCGGGAAGGCATTCCTCTAAGGCCCTTCTGCCGGGCTCATTCACCCTGATTCTGTATCCTTGTGAACGGGTGTTTACTGCAGCATCTTTTTCAAATACGGTGCATGGGATTCCATTCTTTTTTAATCCCTGAGCAAGGCACAGTCCTCCCAGTCCGGCTCCTATAACAGCAATACGTTTGTTTTTTAATTGTTGTACCATCATAATTGTTGATCAATCTTTTTATTATTTCTTATAATTGACGGGACAAAATTAGAGCCTGGGGGCAGGGAATACGAGAGCTATTTAACGGTGATGATGGGACAAATCATGGTTTTCGGCTCTGAACTGTAAAGCGGTCATTCCTGTTCTTTTTTTAAAGAACCGTGAGAAATAAACAGGATCATCAAATCCCAGCTCAAAGGCAATCTGCTTTACATCTATATGGGTGTAATACAACAGACGGCGGGCTTCCCACAGAATTTTCTGCTGTATCCAGAAGCTGGCAGGGTATCCGGTAACATCTTTTACGGCTTCATTCAGATAGAGTGGAGTAATATTCAGGAAATCTGCATACTGCTTTACCTGTTTGGTTGTCCTGAAATGCTCTGTGATCAGCTTTTTAAACTGCCTTGTAATCGAATACCTTTGGCCCCGGTATTGAAAATTTTCTGTTTCTGTTCTTGAAATTCTTGAAATAATGATCCCAACTGCGGATTCAGCCAATGATCTTGTGATGGAAGGAAGATGTAGCGCAGGATCTTTTTCTGCTTTTTCAAACAGTGGAGGCAGGTCAAAAATAATATCATTTTCCGTAACGGCTGAAGACTGATGGAGCCATTGGCAGAGGTCCAGTATTTCACGGTAAGATTCAGGAATAAGTTCAGCTTCTATGAATAAAAACCATCCTTCGTTGTCTCTCTGGTGAATATACTGGTGAATTTGCCCTGGACCGGCAAAACATAAGGAAGGACCTTTTAAATCTATCCTGTTAAAATCTATTTCCATTACAAAGTCTCCTTTCTGCTGAAGAATAAACATATAATGATCATCCCTGTGAATTTCAGCCTGTTTCTCATGGAATATGGATAAAGGCATCAACAGGACAGCTGAATTTTCCAGTTGATTGTGATGGGAAGGAATTGCTTTTTTCATATGTTTTACGAAGATACGTGATAAATGATGATTGATGGTTGATGATTGATGTGTTGCTCAGGTAATTTACTTATTCTGCTGTCTGCTTTAACGTCCGAAAATCTGGATTCACCGCTTAATATGACCTGTTCAAAGTTTTTGTATTGAGTTCCGGTTCTGCTTTATCATAATTTTACCATTATAAAACCTCACGATTATGAATACTACATTGAACTTCAGTAAAAAAATAAGATCCGCTTTATCCCTGATCATTTTTATAGGGACAGGATTATTATCACTAAAAGCACAGGCTCCTTCCACTGGTGAAAAAGACAAGGAAAGTACAGCAGTCAGATCAGCTTTTCAGAATACAAAGAAAATCAGGGCCGGGCTGTTGGATGTTGGATATGCAGAAGCAGGACCTCAAAATGGCAAACCTGTTATCCTTCTTCACGGATGGCCGTATGACATCCATAGTTTTGAACAGTCTTCTGCCATACTTGCTGAAAAAGGCTACCATGTTCTGGTACCTTATTTAAGAGGGTACGGAACAACAACTTTTATATCACCTGATACAAAACGTAATGGCCAGCAGAGTGCTGTGGCATTGGATATTATTGCTTTCATGGATGCACTTAAAATTGACAAGGCCATCATTGGCGGCTTTGATTGGGGTGCCAGAACTGCGGATATTATGGCAGCATTGTGGCCCGAGCGCTGTTCCGGACTGGTGGCCGTAAGCGGATATTTGATTGGAAGCCCAAAGGCAAACGAAAAACCTCTGCCTCCGAATGCTGAATTTTTATGGTGGTATCAGTATTACTTTTCAACTGAAAGAGGGTATAAAGGGTATAAAGCTAATACTTTAGCTTTCAATAAACTGATATGGAAAACAGCCTCACCAAAATGGGCATTTGATGACCAGACCTATGAACGTTCTGCAGCAGCATTCAATAATCCTGAACATGTTGACATCGTGATCCACAATTACCGCTGGCGTCTGGGATTGGCGAAAGGAGAAAAGCAATATGATGCGCTTGAAGCCAAATTGGCAAAATCTCCATCTATCACAGTTCCGACAGTGACCCTGGAAGGAGATGCCAACGGAGCTGCCTTTCCTGCTCCAGAGAGTTACGCCTCAAAGTTTACAGGCAAATATGCACACCATACGTTAAAAGGCGGAATCGGACATAATTTACCACAGGAAGCTCCAGAAGCATTTGCAGAAGCGATCATGGAAGTAGATGCTATGTCACAGGCAAGATAAAACCTGACGGATTAAGAAAAAAACCACCGCTCAATGCAGTGGTTTTTATTGTATCTTATTAAAATGTTATTCCTGAAAATCCTTTTCAGTCTTTAGTTTATTAGCCAGAGGATTGGCGTACATAGCCAGGAAATATTCCCTGGAAACAGGATCCGACGGATCAATACGCATTTCAAGTCTGCGGACAAATAATTGTTTTTCCTGTTCCGTATATTCGGAAGCGTAGGTATTGGTATTGTGCAGGAGGTCGTAAGCGATGTACTTGGTAGGCCAAAGCTTATAATTACTGATGATGGAGCGGTCAATCACCTGGGCAATTGCCTGTAGCTGCTTGTTTTTGTTGTCGATGGTAGTTGCAATTTCATCCAGTTCCGTATCAAGCACATCACCGGCATGAAGGTGAATGCGTTTTTTCTGTCCCAGAATTCCGCTCAGGATATTGGTGAAATCTTCGTTTTTCCCCTTGATGTATTCTTCATCCCTGTGTTGTGCCAGCAGTTGGGGCATCTTTAGGGAATCTGTAGGATCATATTCATAGGAGATGGATACCGGTACAATCTTTAAGGATTTAAAATAATCCGTCAAGGACTGGTCACCGGCTGCCATGGCCAGCATTTTCAAAACACCCTGCTGGGTAGAATCGTTACCGTCTTTGGTACGGCCTTCACGTTGGGCAATCCATACGGAACGGTTTTTATTATACAGTTGTTCCCTGATATATTCAGACATTGTCTGTGAACTGGTGAGCTGTTCACGAAGAGGAAGGCCTCTTTGCACCAGGAAGTTGCGGTTCAGCTTGGCAAGTACATTTAAAAACTTCTTGCGGACAAGATTATCCCCGATCGCCGAAGCGGTCATAATATAACCACCTTCCAGCAAAACCAGGTTAAGCAGTGAAGTATCCAGAACAATATCCCTGTGGTTGGAGATGAAAAGGTAAGGGGTGTTTTTATCCAGCTTATCGAAACCCGAAGTCGTTAAGCCGTCAGAGCTTTTCGCAAGGATCTGCCGAACAGCAAACGCCACAAACTGATGCTGGAAATCACTAATGGAATGAACATTTTTGAACTGCTCCAGCCATACCTGCTCATCCGTATCAGGAAAAGTAAAATTCATCAGTGCTTTCATCATGGGATCACGGGCTATGCTCTGTAATCTCTCATTCACTTCCTGATCATAGAAATACCGGATTTCATCAAACTTAGACATGCGGTTGGGTAAAAATTAAAACTTTTTGCAAAAGAACGAAAATTTATTGGGGGATTAGGTATAATGGGTGTTAAAGTATTATGAGGGGCGTAGGAGTTGGGTGAAATAGTTGTGCAATAGATCGGCTTGCACAGGCATTCAATTTGTTGTTCCGTGAGCTAAGTTTTTGTGTCTTATTTGCGCCCACCTTATCATTCCGCAGGAATCTAAACTATTATTTTATCATTATTTATTATTAAATGCTTTCTGTGTCCGGATTCCTACGGAATGACAAGCGTTGTGGATAGGCTATGAGAATAATTGATATTATGTCTGGAGAAAGTAGTCAGCTATACGCCAATACTTTAGCGTCCACCTTGTCATTCCGTAGGAATCTAAACTATTATTATCATCATTTATATCCAATTAAAAGTATAGAATGCAAAAAAATATTCATATCAAAGCCAATTCTCAAACAAGTAATTTAAAAATTCTAAATTAGGATTTGTACTCCTTATCAATTCAAGTTTCTTAATTCTTGACCAGTTTTTAATTTCCTTTTCTCTTTCAATGGCATGATGAATCCAATTATATTTTTCATAATAAATTAGAAATTCAAGATTATATCTTGCGGTGAAGCTACCGGGATTTAACTTGGTTTTGTGTTGATACAATCTCCTGTGGAGGTTTCCTGTAACACCAGTATAAAGTACTTTTCTGCTTTTATTGGTAAGAATATAGATATAGTAGGTATGGCTTCCTTTTGAAAACTTAATCATTTGTGTTTGTTTTACAAAAGTTACAAAAATTCTTACTGGTGTTGCAATAATCTAAACTGTTATTTTATCATTATTTATTATTAAATGCTTTCTGTGTATGGATTCCTACGGAATGACAAGCGGTGTGGATAGTCTAGGAGAATGGTTAATATTATGTCTGGAGTAAGTAAGCGGTTATACACCAACAATTATGCGCCCACCTTGTCATTCCGCAGGAATCTAAGCTGTTATTATCATGCATTATGAAAAAAGCTTCTGTGTCCGGATTCCTACGGAATGACAAACTGAGTGGTTAGACTAGGAGAACGGTTAATATTATGTCTGGAGAAAGTAGTCAGCTATGCACCAATACTTACGCGTCGACCTTGTCATTCCGTAGGAATCTAACCTTTTATTATCATTCTCTGTGAGAAAAAGCTTCTTTGCCTGGATTCCTACGGAATGACAAGCGGTGTGGATAGACTAGGAGAATGGTTAATATTATGTCTGGAGTAAGTAAGCGTTTATACACCAACAATTATGCGTCCCCTTGTCATTCCGTAGAAATCTCGATCATCGTATTTAAGTCATTTAACTGAAAATTCAGAATTCCTACCAAATTGGTTCTCACCTTTGTCCTGTATTAATTCTAATATCACTGTGAAACAAGTAACAATTTTAGTAGCGATGCTGTGTTCAGCGTTAATGATCAATGCACAACAGGGAGCCGGTCAGGGAAAAATAAGTGGGAGAGTTGTAGATTCCAATACAGGAAAAACAATAGATCATGCCAGTATCGGGCTCCTAAATCAGGATAATAAAGAAATCAACGGGACAACTTCCAATGAAAAAGGAGAGTTTTCTATGGATCATATTGCATCCGGAACCTATAAAGTAGCTGTTTTTTATGCAGGATATAAAAATAAAACAACGGCAGACATTCAGCTCGGTGACAATAATGTGGTAGTTACCCTGGGTGATATTCCATTAACAAACGGAGAAACGGCAATAGAAGGAGTGACGATCGTTGGTAAAAAAGCGGTAATTGAAAATAAGGTTGATAAAATTGTTTTTAATGCTGCTAATGATGTGACTTCTCAGAATGGAGCAGCGATTGATGTGCTGAGAAAAGTCCCTCAGGTAACCGTAGATGCAGATGGAAATGTGGAACTTCAGGGAAATGCCAATATCAGGTTTTTGATTAACGGAAAGCCGTCCAGTATATTTGGAAATAGTCTGGCAGATGCACTGGCTTCCATTCCGGCGAGTCAGATTAAAAGTATTGAAGTGGTTTCCAGTCCGGGAGCAAAATATGATGCGCAGGGGACGGGAGGAATCATTAATATTGTTCTGAAAGACAATAAAATAAGGGGGATCAATGGAAGTGTGAATGCCACGGGCGGAACTTTATTTGAAACAGGATCTCTGAATCTGAATTATAAGAATAATAATTTCAGCATGAATGCTTTCTTTAGCGGAAATGCTCAGCTAAAAGCGAAGACTCCTTTTTCTCAGGACAGAACTTCAAGAGATGCAGCTTCTAATACCAGTACTCATTTATTACAGGATGGATATACCGATTTTGAAAGACATGGTTACCGTACAGGTTTAGGTTTCGACTGGAATCTGAATAAATCCAGTTCATTAAGCGGATCCCTTTCTTTCAATAGCTTTTCGAATAAAAGTACAGGATTAATCAATCAACAGCAATACATTACGGATCATACTACTTCTGATGTAACCTCTATTATCGGATCCAGAACTTCTGATAACCAATCTTCCGTTCGTTCTGTAGATGGAAGTCTGAGTTTTAGAAAGACCTTTGCGAAAGAAGGGCAGGAGCTTACGGCAGATTACGTCTTCAGTTATGGTTCTCCGAAGAGCAGTTATTTTCAGACCCAAAGCTTATTGGGAGCAGCAGGTCCTTACAATGGAATTTCAGGGAGCAATCCCGGAACGGATAACAGCCATAATATTTCAGTAGATTACGTTCACCCTTTGAATGATAACGTTACTTTTGAAATGGGGCTTAAAACAGTACAGCAGCATATTACCAATGCTACCGATGTTCATGTTTTGAATACTTCCTCAGGGCAGTATGAAACAGATCCTTTGCAATCCTATCATTTAAATTATGATATGGGAATCTATGCTGCTTATTTTTCTTCCAGATTGAAACTATTGAACTGGCTGGATGTTAGAGCTGGTCTACGATATGAGTATACCACCCTGAAAATCGATTTCCCGAACACGAATATTCCGTCGTATGGTTTGTTGGTTCCTTCATTGATCTTGTCTCACAAATTTGATAGTGATGAAACAGTGAAACTCTCCTATACAAGAAGGCTGGAGCGTCCGGAATATACAGAACTGAATCCTTTCCTTAATGTCAGTGATCCGCATAATATTACCACCGGAAATCCAGCCTTGAAACCTGAAATCGGAGATAATATGGAATTAGGCTACACAAAAAACCTGGCCAATGGAGGGAATATCTCCTTGTCCCTTGTAGAGCGCATCAACAGTCAGGATTTGAAACAGATTACCACCTTTTATCCAATATTTACAGCCAATGGAACAGAGTATACCAATGTATCGGTTACGGCAAGAGATAATATCGGGAAAGAATACAACTCTGGTGGAATTGTCTCGTTATCACTTCCTTTTTTCCAGAACAAACTGAATCTGAGAAGTAATATCATGGTATTTCACCGCTATATTGTAAGCCATATTTATGTAGGAAACTTAGATATGGGAATGCGGTACCGTGCGAATCTGAACCTTAACTATCAGTTTCCAAAGAACTTTGTGTTGGAAGTATTCGGAAATTATAATTCAGCAGCTAAAAATATCCAGGGGAAAAATCCACAATCCATCACCTATACCTTTACCGGAAGAAAAGAGTTCTGGAACAAAAAAGCAAGCTTAGGATTTACCATCACCAATCCGTTCAATAAGTACATCAAACAGGTAACCACTGTGAGTACCGGAGATTATGATTCTTATTCTGTAAGAGAATTACCGTACCGATCTTTTGGGATCAGCTTCAGCTATAAGTTTGGGAAAATGGATTTTAAAAAGGAGAAGGATATTAGTAATGAGTATTTGAATGGGCCGGGATCGGGAGGTTAGAATTAGGTAATGGAATGGAAATAGTTTCTAAATATTTTTTTATATTTAACTCTTTATAATAGATGATGAATATGGAACACAAAATACATCAGGGACGCAATGTAAAACGATTCAGGGAAATGCTGGGCATTAAGCAGGAAGCATTGGCTTTTGACCTTGGGGACGACTGGAACCAGAAGAAAGTTTCTCTGCTGGAACAGAAAGAAATTATTGAAGATCCTTTACTGAAAAAAATCTCTGAAGTATTGAAAATCCCGGTGGAAGCGTTTCAGAATTTTAACGATGAACAAGCTATCAATATCATTTCAAATACTTTCCACGACTTTAAAGATAACTCTGTTGCTTCTGCAATGAACTATAATTGTACATTTAATCCAATAGATAAAATTGTGGAATTGTATGATGAAAAGGTTGCTCTTTATGAAAGGATGCTAAAGGAGAAGGATGAGATGATGGAAAGGCTGGAGAGATTGATTGAGAAGAGATGATTTAAATAAAAAGGTTCAGCAGATGCTGAACCTTTTTATTTTTAATTTAAATGGAGACTTTCTTGTCTGCTTACAAAGCTGCTTACAGTCAATCTGTGTACCCCTAAGATTCTTCCAATTGCAGAGTAAGATACTTTTTTATCCAGAAGTTCTTGAATTTTCTTTTCTTGTCCTGTAAGTTTAGTTTTTGAAGATTTACTTCCTTTAGGTCTTCCTAAAATAACTCCTTCTGCCCGTTTTCTTGCTAAAGCTTCTTTGGTTCGTTGGGAAATTAGATTTCTTTCTATTTCGGCGGAAAGTCCAAAAGCAAAAGCCAATACCTTAGAACTAATATCACTTCCTAACCGATAATTATCTTTTATTGTCCATACTTGTATGTCCCGATTCATACATTCATTAAGAATTCCCATAATCATTAATAGATTTCTTCCTAATCTGGAAAGCTCAGAGCAAATAAGAATATCTCCCTTCTTCATCTTTTTTAAAAGCTTGCCTAGCTTTCTGTCATCTACATTTTTTGCACCAGAGATCGTTTCTTCAATCCATTTATTAACTATTATTTCTTGGTATTGACAAAATTGATTGATTTCAAAACGTTGGTTCTCTACTGTTTGTTTGTCGGTGCTTACTCTGATGTATCCGTAAATCATTGTATTTATTGTTAAAAATTATTATGCTATTTTGATTTAATTTATACCTGTATTGTCTAAAATAATTCTATGCAATAATAATAACAAGGAAATGACCTTTATTAAGAGGACGAGATATTAAAAGATATGATTATGATTTTTCCGATTTATACATAATTACTACATTTCCTAGCCTAAAAATTGATATTGAAAAGTATCCTGCTATAAAACAACATCTTACCTCATTTGGTTATGATAGATTGAATCAGACTGGGGAATTAGGAGCGCGTAAAAAGACTAATAATCAGTGGTTTGAAACACAGGATACGATAAGTTATTGGGAGGATTTTTATAGACAGAAAATAGTCTGGGGTAACCTTAATCTCAAAGCTTCTTATTGTATAGCTCCTGAAGGATATTTTATTAATGCTCCTAGCCCATTTATCACTCCAGCAAGCAACTATCTTTTGGCTATTTTAAATTCAAAGCTAGCAGACTATTATATTAGAAACTTGGGAGTGACAAGAAGTGGGGGATATTTTGAATATAAACCTATGTTTGTTGAACAGCTTCCTGTTCCAATAATACAAAATGATACTGAATCTTTATTTACCAAGCTTATATCCGATGGAATTTCTGATAAAGTAGAAAGTGATATAAATACAATTATTTATAAAATTTATAATTTAACTGAAGAAGAGATCAATTTTATTGAATCTCAATAAAGCCAATTTCATTCTTTTCATAATCAGATAATTTATATAGATCGAAAATAGCCTGGTCTATTTTCTTTTCAATTTCTATTGTCGTTTCATTTATTGATTTTGAATATTGTAAATCTTTGATTAATTTCCTAAAAAGATTATCAATATTATCATCAATTAGAATTACATGAATTTTTTCAAGAAAAATTTTTCTTAATTCTCTTGTTCCACCTATAAGTTCAGGGAAACTATCAATAAAGCAATACTTAAATAAGCTAGAATTAAAAAATGCAGTTAAAAAATGAATATATTTTCCCGTTAAAATGAAACATTTGTTATTTACTAAAAATTCATTTTCGTCATAATAAAAATTCAAAAATTTGGTTATTTCTGGGTAAATAATTTTTGGTCTATAAAAATCCTCCATATAAGCACAATTCCTTAAATTGTATGGCGTATCTCCTTTATCATATCTTTTTTCAATTTCAGTCCAAAAAGAATTAAAATGATTTTTTATTGCAGGGTATTGATTTATATCAATCTTATTAACCTGATTTCCTGTGGAATCTTTAAACCCGTTATGAGTATTGATTAACCATAAATCTTGAAAATCATGGCTGTATCGTTTTATGTCTCTGCCACGTAAAATAGGTCGTATGATTTCGGCAGATTTTGGATCTTCTTTTATTAACTCGGCTCTTTTTTTTCCATCAATAATAAAGGCTTCATTATATCCCGTTAAAATTCCGCGATAGATATTAATGTCCCAATCTTTTAGTGGTGTACCAATTGCCTCTATTTTTCTTTTAATCTCTTTTTCAATCGATGATAAAACAACCCAACTTTCTGAAGAACTAAAATTCGATTTTACAGCAAACTGTCTAAAATAATCGCTCAAATTTTTTAACTCCTTTTCTTTTATGACGCAAGCTAAAGTTTGTTGTCTATTTTTATCCCTTGAAAACATCAGAATATTGGTGTCGACCGTAGCCGTATCAAATATTTGTATTCCTCCAAAATCAATTAGAATTTCAGGATTCGTTTTATCTACAAAAAATTTTCTGAGGCTTTCCCCATAGGCAGCACGCATCCACTTGTTAGAGGTAATAAAGGTAAGAAGCCCCTTTTCTTTTAAGATATTATACCCAAGCTCATAAAATAAGCTGTAAATATCTCCTGTTCTGGCAAAAGTTTCGTAGCTTAATGTTTGCAATGCATCACTTGCGGTTCCCATTTTCTGTAATTGAATGTACGGAGGATTCCCAATAATGACATCAAAACCTGTAAAGTTTCCATCATTATCCAGTACTTCCGGAAATTCAAAACGCCATTCAAACGCATTACGATAAATAACGTTGTTAAGAATTTCTTCTTTTTGTTTTTTAGCTTGCTCAGCCTTGATTTTTAGTTTTTTGAGTTTATCCTTTTCTGTTTTTTTAATGGATTCTCCAAAAGCAATTAAGTTGTTTTGTCTTTGTTCTTCATTTTGGTATTCACCCAATGCTTTAGAAAATTTCTCTTTTTCTTTGTTGTCAAGACTGGATTTTAGATTGTTTTTGATGGTACTGATAATATCTTCAATTTCCCTCTTTTTAGTCTTGGAGTTAGTTGTCTTATAGTCTTTTACAGCTTGCTTGTAATCTTCAACAGAAAATGTAATTTCCTTGCTTTTAAAAGCACTTTTTAAACTGTCATTCAATGCAAACTTACTGATGAGTGAGTTTCCGCATTTAATATTAATATCAATATTAGGAAGTGTTTGAAGTTCTCCTTCATCTGTATAATAAGCATTTTTAAGGAGCTCAATCCATAGTCTCAGCCTGCAAATATTTACCGAGTTAGGATTAATATCTACACCAAACAAACAGTTTTCAATAAGAATTTCCTTTTCATGAAAAATTGCTTTTTGAATTTTTAAACTTTGTGGGTCTTTGCGGTTATAGCTGAATAATTCTCCATCAGCATCAGAAACATAAATTTCATCATTATCAATTTCTATTGTACATGGCAGTTTTTTCCCATCTTCATCTCCCAAAATTCCCAATTCACTTTTAATAACAATCATTTCATTTAGAGCGGAAACAAGGAAATGTCCTGATCCTACCGCAGGATCACAAATCCTTATGGAGTTAACCACTTCATTGAATTTTTTTCGATCTTCTTTCTTGAAAAATGTGTTACAATAATCAATAACATCTTCGAATGTTTCAATGGTATCAGTGATTTTCTCTTTAAATTTTTGAACGACAGATTTTCTCAATGTTTCTCTACACATAAACATGGTAATGGTACCAGGA
The DNA here is from genome assembly GCF_900636535.1 of Chryseobacterium gleum. NCBI lineage: Bacteria > Pseudomonadati > Bacteroidota > Flavobacteriia > Flavobacteriales > Weeksellaceae > Chryseobacterium > Chryseobacterium gleum. Next base: position 1,978,268 of record NZ_LR134289.1, on the reverse strand, counting down.
GTATAGAAAGACCCATCTTTATAACCATTGATTTTTTCAAAAATTAATCCCAGTACAGAAGCATTAATTAAAGTTTTATTTTGCTGCTTATCATTAATTTCAACAGATGCATCCGCAGAAAAATCATAAGCATCTAAAAATTTAAATAGATATTCTAAAGTATTAAGCTTTCCAGTTTGTTTTTTCCCATTGGAACTTTTTAATACTGTAGATGAAAAGACTTCCATTTCCTCATCCATCAATGCTGTAATGTCAAAGGTGAGATCTTCAAGCTCACTCTTTTCAAATAAGCTACTGTTCAGATAAGGAATATATTTAAATTTTTCTGCGTATCGTTGGTGGCGTTCTTTTATTGGCTTTGCTAATGCTGAAAAAAACATTTCATTGAGCGCATCAAAGCCAGGAATGAATTCTGAGTTTAAAAATTTATATTCTGGTGAATCATTATTGTAACTTCTCAGTTGAGATTCTAATAATTTTAAGAAAAGAATTCTGTTAACCCATGTGAGGCATAGTTCCAAACCAACAGTAAAAGACTTTTCTTCATTATTAGGAATATTTTTAACCTTTATAAGATAATCTTTGTCTTCAAGGGTAAAAATTGTATTTTCTAACAATGGACCATAATCTGCTTCTTTAGTTTTTTTTCGTTGAATAATCTTCTTACCACTTTCTTTTACTTCTTCAAGTCCTATGATGTGAAGAAGCTCATTATAAAAGGCTTTATTAAGCTGATTACTGTCATTCCCAAAGCTTTTTCCAAGTAAATGTACATCAGAGAATAACTTGTAGATATTAACAAGCTCTTTATCTTTAAATTTTGAAACTTCTTTATTTCTAAAATCAAGATATACAAATGGAAGAGTATCTTCTACTTGTTCTATATATTTCTTTGCTATTTCATTATAGAATAGTTCATTTTTTATGGTATCTTTTAAACCATCTCTAAATGCTTTGTATTCTTTAATTAATTCACTGTTTTTATAAAATAAGTTGTAGAAATCACTTGCATTGAAAAAGAACCACTCAAAACCATTGGTGATTATAAGGTGCTTAATATTATTGTTCTTATAATCAACCCTTTCTCTAAGATAATACAACAGCATTTCTTGAAATGCCTTTTTATTAAGTTGTTTCTCTGTTGGAAATTCTACTCTATTACTTGGTTTTTTTGCTTCTATTAAAACTCCAACGTCAGAAGTTGCATCTTTACCCAGATAAATTGCCAGATCAATTCTTTCTTTTGTATTGATTTCATTTTCAGAATAAAAAGTTGATGAAAGAAATCTTGATATTGGAGATTTTAAATGCTCCTCACTCTCATTTCTACTGTCAACTAAATTGATAGCATTAATACATTCTTGAAGTTTTGTTGAAAAATCATCAATATCTCCTCTTAATGGTTTAAATTTTTTGTATGCAGGGTTAAGTGCTTTCTGAGGTTCGAGTTTATTAATTTTCATGTGTTATTGTCTAAAATAAGAGGGGATTAATTTAGACAAAATTGTGGTATAAAACAAACGGGAAACCTTTATGTATCTACAAATTATATTATATTGGTAAAACGTCTTTAATTTTTTAAGAAGTTTTATTGATTGATATTTAAAACGCTTGCTCCCGCCCTCCTACACATCCACCTCCTCAACCTCCACACCGGCAGATACACAAACACCACAGACAGCACACCAGCCAGCACACCCACCACCACAGCCATTGCCGTAGCATCCAGCTTATAATCTTTTGAGAAATTGTACTGTCCTATAAAGAGCAGGGATAAAACCAATGCTCCTGTAATCAGACCGTGTAAGATGCTTAGTTTGGTCATGAGCTTTTTAATATTCAGCTGTTCATCTACGGTAAACTCTATGGCTTCCTGGCTGGCGGCATCGGTAACCCTTTTGATGATATCAATGGTGAGGACTACCGGAAGGAAAATAGCCATCGGCAGGGTAAGGCGGGCCAGGTTTTGGGTTCCTGAGAAAAAATGGGTGTAGCCTAGCTCTTTGAAGCTGGCATAGGCAATGATGAAATTAAAAAATACATTCGGGAGGACATAGTAAATTGTACGCTTCATGAGAAAGCGTCTGAGGGTAGTTTTTTTTATAGGTTTTGGCTTTGGAGGCTTTATTTTAAATTTCATAGTGAGGCGGTCAATAGCTCAATGGCTTTATCTTTTATCTTGTGGGCTTCCTCTTTGGGAAGGAAATTTTCATTGGACATGAAGGTGAAGTCCATCTGCTGGTTGTACGTACTGGCGACTAAGGTATTCGAGTTCAGCCATGGGAAAGCCACGGTAGGACTAAAAACCGTTTCCAGACTGAAGTTTTTATAATCATTCGGGATATTCACCTTTCCCATATTGGATAAGGTCACATCATGGCCGCCTTCGCTGGATTTCAGCATGCTGATCATACGGTCTACAATGGGATGCATATGTTCTCCCATCCACAGGAGCTCACGGGCTTCCAGTTTATTGATTTTCTCCGTAAGGTCTTTTTTGATCTGTTTGGCATTGCCCAGCACATCCTTACTGCCTTTTTTGATGGAAAGCTCTACCGTTGGGGCAAAAGCAAATAAATGATCTTCCTTGATTTCGGGAATAAAATGACGCACATCTACGGGACTGATCACCTTCCCTTTGGCACGGTCTCCCTGAACATCACGGAAGGCCTGCATCACCGAAGAACATAGCAAAGCATGTACAGAAATTCCGTTGGCTTTACATTTTTCAGTGATCAGTTTTGTATCCTCAGGGGACATTTTCCAGTGAATGGCGTAGTTTTTCCCAAGGTTTCTCTTTTTACTTTTTCGCTGGATAGAAAAGAATATTCTGGCAAAAAGCAGATAAAGGCTGGCTTTATATTTTTTAATGCCTGTATTAAAATCCGAAGGCAGAAAATCATCTACCGATTCAAAAGCAACATAAGGAATCAACGGCAGATAAGGATTGTCCAGCAGGCTCAGAAGCTCACGTAGTAAAGTCACTCCGGTGGTTCCGTCTGAAATGCAGTGGGGCATGATCCAGATGATTTCCGAAGTATCCTTTCCTTTTACCCATACCACTTCAGCCAGTGGCTTTTTGGGTTCTTCAAAGAATCTGAACCATCCTTTTTCGGATTCTTTAAACCAGTCGTCATCTGTTTTTCTTTCTACAATCCGGAGCGGAATGGGTTCAATATCTTGTTGTCCTATAAAATAAGGATAGCGTCCTTTGCTGTGATCAATATTAGCTCTCAGAATAGGGTGTTTCTGCTGGATTTTGAGTAGGGCAGTTTTAAACGTTTCTTCAGCAATCTGCCCGTTGATCTTTGCCGTGTAAACACAGTTTAAAGGCGTTTCAGGATCTACATACATGATCCTTTCCACCATCATTAAAGGTCTTTTGATCATGATACTGCCATTTGTTTTAGTTGTGAATGAATCGTTTGCATCACTTCGTCACGTACTGCCATGGCATCGGTATACGGTAAATAACCTTCGCTTCCCATGAAAGAAAAATCCATTTTGCCACGGTAGGTAGAGACCACCAGGGTAGTGGTATTCCCCAAAGGACCAATGACAGACGGGCTGAGGATGGTTTCCACCGTAAATGCTTTGTACTCATGAGGAATCTGAATACGTCCCAGATTCGAAAACATACAGTCGTTGGAGGATTTCCCGTTCTTTAAAAGCCTGGTAAAATTCTTAAGCGCGTCATGTCCGGATTCCATCACCATCATGGTGAGGTAAGGATTCAGCTTTGAGGTCTTCTGTTCCACAGATTTCTGCATGGCACGGAGATTATCCGTAAAGCTTAGCTTTTCATCAGCAGACACCACAATCATCAGCCCGAAAGCGAAAATATGGTCTTCTTTGATCTGTTGGGCAAAACGCCTGATGTCTACCGGACAGGAAACTTTATTGAAGGATTTTTCTCCCCTTACTTTTTTAAATGCCTGCAATACTGCTGCACTCAAAAATGTATTCACTGTTACCCCCTGGGATTTACAGTAAGAGATTAATTCTTTGCTTACCGTTTCATCCAGCTTCCAGTTGATCAGGTAATCACTCTGTCTTTCCACAGCTTTTTTGCCTACCGGGATCCATTTGATGGCGGTAGCAGCCAGTCTTCCGATAAATCTGGCCTTCAGTCTCTGTCTGCGGTTGTTCAGAATATGGGCAGGAACCACATCTTCAATGCCTAAGATCGGGTTTTCTGTCCCGATGTCGGCCGCGGGATTGTCCAGAGCGATTAAAAACTCCTTTAAGAAAGCCATTGCAGAACCACCATCGCAAAGACAATGGTGGAACGCAAATAACATGTCAGAAACGTCTTCCCCTTTGATCCAGACAAACCGGATCAGGGGTAATTTTTCATAACTAAAGAGGGTGTTCCATTCTTTCCTGGATTCTTCCTGCCACTGATCTTCACTTTGTCTGGTGACGATTCTTACAGGAATGGAAACCGTTTTTTCAGGAACGTTAAACCATGGAATATTTTTTTCATCATGGCTGATCAATGCTCTCAGCCATGGATGTTTGTTTTGAATCTGGGCTAATGCCTGCTGGATCTCTTTTAAGGTAAAAGTTCCTCTCAGCCTGAACGGAATGACCGCGTTAAAAGGTTCTGTTCCGTCCCCTAATAACATACGTTCCCCGAATAGCAATCTTCTTTTTACAGGTGGATTCATAGGCTACACAGAAGCTAATGTTGAATGTTCGTGTACAAAATTTTCTAACAGTTCTACCGCTTTGTCATTTCCTCCGGCAAGGGTGAATGTGTTCTGGACTTCCCTGGCAGCTTCCCGGTATTTCGGATTTTCCAGCAATTCAAAAACGGTTTCACGAAGCGCATCTACACGCAGTCTCTTGTAGCGGATGCTGATTCCGCAGCCTGCCTGCTCGATCAGTTTGGCAATATGGAAATGATCGTAAGCAATAGGGGTGATCAGCATCGGTAATCCGTTACGGAAAGTATCGTTTACGGTATTGAAGCCACCGTGGCAGATCACCATGTCCATTTGCTGCATCACTGCAGACTGAGGTACAAAGCTGTTTACGATAAAATTATCCGGCCATTCTTCAAAGATTTCGGGTGGAGTAGCGGCAATCACTGTAACCGGCTGGTCTTTAAATGCAGCAATGATCTTTTCAAAAAAGGCTTTTCTGATATCAACCAACAGGGTTCCCAATGATACAAATATCTTCGGAGTCGTGGAAGCATTCAGTTTATCCCAGTCAAATGGGGCATCGTTCGGGCGGCCTTTTACCGGCCCTACAAATTTCATATGAGGCGGAACGGTTTCAAATCCGGCAAAAGCCTGTGAAGTAAATACCATATTCAGTTTGTGAGAATGGATATAAATGCCTTCTTCATGAATGCCTACTTCTTTTTGCAGGTCTTTAATCAGTTTTTGCTGCCATTCCCAGATTTTTGGGGCACTTTTTTCCGTATCTCCCATCACATCCGGTGGAACCGGAGTAGTGGTTACACAAGGAATATTGTTTTTGTGGGCGAAAAGTGCGCCTCCGAAAGTGATACAGTCATTCACGATCACATCAGGCATCCAGCTTTCTGTGAGTCTCGTTAATCCCGGCATCATCATTTTAGCGAAAGGAACATACGTTTCTTCCAGAGCCAGCTTCATCACTTCAGGTCCTGAACATGCCGGTCCGTCATCCTGTCTTTTTAAAATACGGGCAATTTCCTCCTGATACGGAATAAGGTCTTCTTCCGGATAGAAATAAGAACCTCCTTCAGGAATATGCTTACTGTCTAAAGGCGTAATTCCGAACCATTTTACTTCGTGGCCACGGGCAATCAGACTCGCTCCCACACTTAAAGTAGGACTCACATGTCCGAAAAACGGAGGAACAACGAATAAGAACTTAGAAGGTTTTTCAGGTTTTGAAGCCTTTACTATAGCTTGCTCCAATAAGTTTGCCGCTGTAGCTGCACCTCCTGCCTCTGCAAAAGACTGACTTACTTTCTGAGCCGCTTCACGGTATTTCGGGTTATTTAAAATCTGCTGTACGGCTTCTCTCAGGTGATTGGCTTTGAAGCGGTTGAAGTTCAGACGTTCACCTGCTTCTGTACGCACCACACGGCCTGCAACGTGAGACTGGTCATAGGCAATCGGAATTACGACCAAAGGGATTCCGTTGGATAAAGTTTCAGAAACCGTATTGTGGCCGCCGTGGCACACTACACCATCAAGATGAGGTAACAGGTCCAGCTGAGGAATCTGCTGATAGACCATAAAGTTTTCCGGCCACTGCTCAAAAAGCTGTGGATCAGAAACCACTACAACGGTTAAATCTTCATCTTTAAAGGCATCAATCACCTTCTGGAAAAACGCTTTTTTATGATCATGATCGAAAGTAGTTCCGATGCTTACCAGAATCTTTTTGTTGGCAGCATTTTTCAATCTGTCCCAATCGAATTCACAAGAGATACGACGCTCTGTAAGAACCGGTCCCGTGAATTTATACTGAGGTGCGAGATCATCCATTCCCCCAAAGAAGTAATTGGAGGTAAGTACCAGTGTCAGCAGGTCTGAAGTGGCCAGAGAACGTTCTTCATGGAAGCCTAATTCTTTCTGTAAACTGATAATTTGATGTACTTCCCATTCGTGAACTTTCGGAAGCTCATTCATGATTTTAATAGCTGCCGGAGCGGTAACGGAAGTGGCATAAGGAATTCCAAGAATTTTCGCAGCAACAGGGACTGCAAATAACTGATGATCCCCGATAATTAAATCAGGCTGGTATGTTTTTAATAAAGTGATAACGCCTTTATAGCAATGTCTGTTCAGTGGGGTAAGAACTTCTTCGTAAAGGAACTTCACACTGTCGATTCCGTATACTACTTTTTTGGAAATAATATCGAGATATTGTTCACTTTCTTTTTTTTCTTCGTCGGTCTGATCGTATTGGATCAGTAATAATTTTCCTCCCTTGGGAAGTTTGGCCTCTAACGTAGGGTCAAGGCTGATCCAGGCTACTTCATGTCCTCTTTCCAGTAACGTAGCACCGATGCTTAAGGTAGGATTGACATGTCCTGTGAGTGGTGGAACTATAAATGCAAATTTAGCCATGGTTTTGTGTTAGGATTTTAGATAAAAATTGAGCGATCGTTTCAGCGATAAGCTGAGGTTCCTGGATAGGAATATTGTGATCACCCGGGATTAATTCAAGTTCAGACTGTCTGATTTGAGACTGAAGCCACTCACCGGTAGGCCTGCAGTTGGAATCAGCTCCATAAAGCAATAAGGTAGGAGCCGTTAATTCATTGAAACGGGCTTCACCAAGGAAATGTTTTTCCTTAATCATATCTGCTTTGATGCTGGTCTGGTTAAACAGAAATTCATACATACGGTGGTTCTTTTCCATTTGTCTTTTGCCCATCTGCACTTTGGTGGTATCGGTAAAGTTGGCAACATAATGCTCAAGGAATTCTTTGCTGTATTCATCAATGATATTACGGGCTTTTTCGTCCTGAGGATCCGGAGCTTCCATCACCACCAGTTGATTGATGCGTTCAGGATATTCCAGAGCTGTTTTTAACGCAATAAGACCTCCGAAACTGTATCCGACAAGATGTACTTTTTCCAGTTGAAGGTGATCTGTTAAACCTATTAAATCGGATGACATGTTGTCAAGATCGTATCCATCAAGAAAGCGCTCACTCATACCGTGGCTTTTCAGATCGTACATCACCACATGGAAATGTTTTGCCAGAATAGGAGCAATATTAAAATAATAAATGGACAGGTTACTGAACATACCGTGGATTAAGACCACGGTTTGTTCGGCTCCTTTATTGAGTTCCTGTATATGAACTTGTCTGTTATTGACAGTGATTATTGGCATTCGTAGATATAATTGATGATCATACTAAGGTCAAGATTGATCAGCTGGTCCAGATCCATGGAAGACAGCCAGCCTGTAAAATCGATCTGATCGCCAAAATGCGCTTTGATCTTTTCAGAAAAAGAGACGATCTCTATGCTGTCCATTTCAAGATCTTTGGTGAATGAACTTTCAGGAGTAATATCCATCTCCTCTACAAATTCAGCACCTATCACTTCAGTAATAAAACCTTTTAATAAAGTAAAAAGTTCTTCGTGGTTCATTTTTAATGTTGCGTTTACAGTGTCCATCCGATAATATAATTTTTATGTTTAATAGTTTTGATTTCAATATTGTTGATCCACAGGTGATCGTCTTTTATTTCTTCGACTTCGAAGGCTTTTGGATTTCCTTTCAGTCCGGTTCCTGAGAACTTTCCGTAGGCTTCCTTGGCTACCCAGAAACGGGTGGTCCATTCTGCCTGATCTTTTCCTTTTAATAAGGCTAATTCATGGTCTGTAAATACCAGATCATAGAATCCTTCGCTGCGTTCTTCCATCAGTTCCATATCAATTCCTACAGATTTTCCATATCTCGCGATTCCTACAGCATCTCTTCCTTTGTGAGCCAGTGAAATATGGATATTTTCTGTAAAATCACTGATGAGGTAAGGTTTCCCTACTTCATCGGAACGGATTTCAAATGTGATTGGGAAGCAGGCATGATTTTTTTCTTTACGGAGAAGATTTCTTACAGCATCTTTCACGGCCACACGGCTTACCATCCAGTTTTTCTTTTTGTTGGGTAACAGCTGCTGGTGATGCTGTTTTTCCGTTTGGTTGAAATATCTTTTCAGGATAAAGTCCCATGAAGCGACTCTGGTATAGGCCTGGTGGAAGAAAAAAACTTCAGGAGCAATCTCTTCCGAAAGGCGGTTGTGCAGCGGCGACATGGAAACATTCCATAAAGCGGCGTCAATTTCCAGTCTTCTGTTTTGCCAGCCCGTAATGGCACACCAAACTTTTCCGTCCCTTTTCAGGGTGATATCTGCGATGGCAAATTCATCATTAAGCTCGGTCAGCATACAGGTGCATTCAAAAATACCTTCCTGATCATGCATATTTCCGAAAAACTCTATATCTCTGATTTTTACAGGGAATGCAATGCGGTCTTTCACCAAAGTAAGCTGCAGCCAAAGCCCGAATAACTGTCCTGCATTATCAAGCAAAGAGCCTTTACCGCCATTACCTTTTATCTTCCCGATAATTCCTTTGTCTCCAACGGCTGAAACTTCTGTAATTCCCTGGTATTTTTCTCCATGGAACATGTGCATGTCATAGATTTCTTCGGGTGTTCTTTCGATAGGTAAAAGATTTCCGATGGAAAGATTGAATGCTGGTGTCGGAACAGAACCTGATTTTAAAATGACTTCTGCGTTGGCAAAGTTTTCAATATCGAGATAAGCATGATTCGGTGAACGCCATTCTCCTTTTACGGTTTTTTTGAAAGGCTGTGCTACGTTCATCCATTGGAATACACTTACATTCATGATTTTATGAACCTGTGTTCCCGGGATTTCCGCTTCTGCAATTTCTGCCAGCTGTTCAAAGATCATCGTCATTGGAATGACCGGTTCCATATCTGCTACATGAGCCCATCCTTTTGGCTGTCTCAATAAGCTGTGATCGATCAGGTAAGGATGACTTTCCAGCGTTACGTACAAATCTTTTGTGAAGGTTGTATTTCTTGGTGCTTGTGGAGCAGCATATTGTGCTAAAGGAGCAGCCTGAGCAGGACGTGGAATTGTAATCTCCGGACGACTTTGGAATAAAGTCAGTACTTCTTCCTGCATACGAATCATATCGGCAACGTTATCCTGAAATGCCTGTACCAGCGGATGACCACTTTTGGCAGTCATGGCTGAAGCTGAAGTGGTGTATTGTTTTGGTGTTTCAAAGGCTTGAGCTAAGGCTTTTACTTCTTTAAAATTACGGACAATAGGAGAACCTAATTCAAGCTTAATACCTTTTCCTGCTGGTTTTTTTGATTGCTGCTGAACTTCTAAGAAGTCAAGAGCAGTGGTTTTCCCTTCTACAAATAACGAAGCGACAACACGTTGTAGCTGTGCCAATGCAGAACGGGTAGGAACACTGGAAGGAATGGTGCTGAATGCTTTTCCTTTCAAGGTATCATCAATAAATCCGATCAGCCCACCGGTACCCACCTGAATGAAGACTCTTGCGCCTTCTTCGTATAATTTATTGGTCAGTTCACGGAAACGGACAGGTTCTACCAAATGCTCTGCACTCAGTTTTCTGATGGCTGCCTGATCTGCAGGATAAGGTTCTAATGTGGTAGCTGACCACAAAGGAATTTTTGTTTGCTGAAACTGTGCTTTTTCCATTCCGGCAAGGATTACATCCAGTTTATCTGCGATAAAAGGAGAGTGGAATCCTGACTGGAAAGGCAGAACCTGGTGGAAAATCTGCTTTGCTTTTAACAATGGAACCAATTCATCCAGAGCAGCATTGCTTCCGCAAAGAATCACCTGATTAGGGCAGTTGTCATTGGAAACATACAGGTTTGAAATTTCATTAATAAAAGGTTTTATAGCTTCAATTCCGGCTCCTATGGCAATAAATTTTGAATCTTTTAATTCAAAAGTTTCAGGATTCAATACATCGATTAAGGCTTTTACAGAATTGGCTTCTGCCAGCTCGGACGAATATCCTGCCAGCCATTCTCCTAAACTGTGCCCGGCATTCATATCCGGAATGATTCCCAGTTTTTTCAATGAATTATCAAGGATACTGCAGTTGTTGAAAATGTTTAAGGCATCGGTTAAAAGACCTTCACCTTCTGTTTCAATAGGCGCTGTTAATCCAAAATAACGGCTTACTGTTTCTACCTCACCTTTCGCCAGACCGTCTAAGCCTGGAAATACAAAGGCTACCTTACCGCCATCCTTTAATAATGGGGTAGAAGTATACCAAATGTCCTGTTTATTTTTCCAGATGATATTTTTGGAAACAATTTTAATCGCCTTTTCTATTCTTGCAGGCGTTGGAGCAAATATCGCAACCCTGAAATCTCCTTCACCAATAGCTGTTTCATTATTTTGTAATGCGGAAAGCAGTTCTTCATGCGTGGGTCTTGCCAGTATCAGTACCTGATCTTTTTTAGGCATATCATAACCTTCCAGAACAACGTGGGCATTGATTCCTCCAAATCCGAAGGCATTTACAGCGGCTATTTTTGGAAGTCCTGTTTTTGACCAGTTTTTGGCTTCCTGTACCGGTTCAAACCTTGTATTCTGCATCTCCGAAGTTGGATTCTCACAATATAAGGTTGGCGGTAAAGTGTCATGATGTAAGGCAAGACAAGTTTTAATTAATCCTGCAATTCCGGCTGCCGGCATCGCATGCCCGATATTGGACTTCACAGATCCGATACCTGCCGCCGGAGCAGCTTCTTCTTTTCCGAAGAACTGAGCCAAGGTCTGAAGCTCTGTTTTATCGCCAAGCGGTGTTCCTGTGCCATGAGCTTCAAGGTAACCGACTTTATTTTTATCTAAATCAGCATTGATCCATGCCTGTTCCAACGCTTTCAGCTGCCCTTTTACGGATGGGCTCATCACACTGGTTCCGGTACCGTCACTGCTGACTCCCACACCTTTAATGACAGCGTAGATTTTATCCTGATCACGAACAGCGTCTTCCAGTCGTTTTAAAACAACGAAACCACAACCTTCTCCAATCAATAGACCATCAGCATCACTGCTGAAAGGCTTAATCTGCTGCTGGCGTGACATGGCTCCCAGCTGGGCAAAAATACTCCAGAAAGCAGCATTCTGTCCTGTGTGGACTCCTCCTGCAATCATGATATCGGAACGACCTCTCTGAAGTTCCTGCACCGCATGGTCTACAGCGATTAAAGCGGATGCACAAGCAGCATCTACTGTAAATGCAGCACCTCCCAGATTGAATCGGTTGGCAACAAGAGAAGCAACAAGATTGGGAATTAATCCCATCGCCGTATCTGCTGCAAAACGACCTTTACGCTCCTGAAAAGCATGTTTTACTTTTTCAATATCGGAGGAAGAAACGTGAGGCAGCAATTCCTGTAGTAATGAGGAAATCTGTTCTCCGGTTCTTACAATTTCGATAGCACGGGTAGCTCCCGGACCGGTATAGTTTCCTTTCCCGATGATGATTCCTGTTTTTTCAAGAGAAGTATTCTTTTGGAATATGCCTGCATCTTCCAGTGCTTTCTGTACCAGATCAAGGGTAAGCAAATGGTCGGGTTCCGTTCCTTCAACGGCTAATGGCAAAATACCGAATGCTGTGGGATCAAACGTATAATCAGGGATAAATCCTCCACGCTGACAGTAAAAACGGTCAACGGGACTGGTGGTATCACTGAAATGAACAGGATCTATACGGTCAGCCGGAGCCAACTCGGTAGAATCGACTTTATTGACAATATTCTGCCAGAAAGTGTTGGCATCCTGTGCCCCGGGAAAGACACAGGATAGGCCAATTACAGCAACATCTGTTTTTTTCATACTTTGTTTATGCAGAGTTTTACCAATTATTTCCTGACATGATCAGCACCTGGCTTTCAGTTCCGTATTTGATCTCATTTAAGAAGATTTCTTTTCCTTCATCCAATGGAATCATGGAAATTCCTCTGCGTTCATATTCTGATTCAAGGGTGGAAGAGACCATTCCGGCACCTTTCCATGGTCCCCAGTTGATGGAGATTACTTTTCCTTTTAATCTTTTGTTTAAGGCATTGGCATAATCATCCAGTACACTGTTGGCAGCAGCATAATCTGTCTGGCCTTTGTTACCGTATACAGAAGCAATGCTTGAGAACAATACCACGAACTGGCAGTCTTCACGAAGCTGTTCTGCCAGTACACGAAGCGGTTTTACTTTGGTATCAAATACACGTCCGAAAGAGCTTGTGGTCTTTTGTTTGAATAATTTATCTTCTAAAAGACCTGCTCCGTGGATGACTCCATCCAGACGTTCATATTTTTCATAGATACTGCTGATTAAATTGCTTAAACCTTCTTCGTCACAAAGATCCAGTGATTGGTAAATGATGGTATTTCCAAGTTCTTCCATATCACGGATGGTGCGGAGAATCTGATTGTTTTTGAAAATTTTCGTCGTTTCTTTTTCAATCTCTGCCGGAGAAGTGAATTGTCCGGATCTGATCAGAAAACTTCTGATTTCCTCTTTGGTTTTCATTCCTTCAAAATCTTTTGCAGAAATTTCATTTCTCGGGTCTGCAGATCTTCCTACCAGAATGTAAGTACATGGATAAGCCTGAGACATATGTTTTACCAACTCGGCGGTAATTCCCTGTGCTCCTCCAAGTACCAAAACCACAGATTTCTGATCTAGCTGAATGTGGGCTTCACTTAAACTTGTTGACAATGGGGAAGGGATGATGTCTACTTTGTGTCTCTGGTCATTTTTATAAATGATTTCAGCAGGTTTATCATTGGTAAGAATTTCCTTTAAGGTAATCTCAGCAATCTGATTTACTTCCTGAGGAGTGCTCAAACTGATCAGTCTGCAGGCTGTATTGTCAAATTCTCTTGCCAGGCTCTTGAAAAGTCCCGGATAACCCTGATGATGACGCAATACGCTTACATCAGTAATTTCCTGAAGATGAGCCGGAATATCTGAGATCAGATAGACCCATTTTGCTTTATCAAAATCCAGTTTTTTGATCAGATCTACATGATCGATGATGCTTGGTTTATCTGCTGCTGAGAAAAGGTCCAGCATAATTAATCCGTCAATATCTGAAAGATCTTTTTCTGCATCTGCCAATTCTACGATGGCTCCGTGTTTTTCCAGAGCTTCTTTGATTGCTGAAGAATGCTTGCTGTTATCCTGAGTGATGGCAAAACGTTTTCCCTGCAATACTTCTGTATTTTGTACCAGGGAAGCATCAGTAGGTGTAATATCAAAACGGAGACGTGAAAGTACATTTTGGGTTGGTTCCACGGCATTTGTTTCTTTTACATCTTGAGTAGTTTCGTTCGATTCACCATTCATTTCGCTGATCCAGCTTGCCAGACCGCGAAGTGTTTTAATAGCAGCCAGTTTTTCCATCACATCATCCGCCTGTTCAAGGTTTTGACCAAAGCCGATTTTGGTTTTAAGATCACCGATGATTTCCATACGTTTGATGGAGTCGATACTCAAATCTGCTTCCAGATCAAGGTCAAGACCTAACATTTCTTTCGGATATCCTGTTTTTTCACTTACGATATTCAAAATAGCATTTTGAAGGTCTTCCAGAGAAAATGTAGGTTGAGCTTGTGGTTTTGAAGCTATTGATTCAGCTGCAGATCCGTTTTTTTCAGAAGCAGCAATTGTTTCAGCCCCTGAGAATTCAGTAAGCCATGAAACAAGACCGCTTAACGTTTTTATTCCTGCTAACTGCTCCATAACGGAGTCTTCACTGGTGTTTCCGTTACCCAGAGTTCCCAGTTCGTTACGAAGTGTTCCGATGATTTCTACTCTTTTAATAGAATCAATACTTAAATCCGCTTCAAGATCCATTTCCATACCCAGCATTTCCTGAGGATATCCTGTTTTGTCACTTACCACCTGCAGCAGTAAGGATTTGATATCTTTTGAAGGAGCCTGTTTCACAGCAACAGCTACTTCCTGTTGAATATGCTGAACCGGAATAGCAGAGACTGGCTGTTGAGCCGGAGCCTGCACCAGTGAATGATATACAGGAGCCGGGAATGCCTGCGGATTCTGTCCCATAAAGGAAAGCATCACGTCACGCTGTGCCTGTATCATTAATTTCATACTGTTTAAATATTCCTGCAGCATACGTTCGGCGGTAGATTGTGCTTCAGCTGCCGGTGCCTGTTGATTTGTAGTAAAATTGTTCATGGGAATAGGATTTATGAGTGGTAATGCACCATTGGAAGGCAGATTACCATGAGTTGGGTAGGCGGTTTGCCCGTTTACACGCCAGATGGCAGGGCTTTTCTTGTAAAGCCCGGGTTGGTTAAGATCAATAACCTTTACACTGCGTCCATCGAAAAGTTTACTGATATTGAAGCTTCGGCCTGTTCCTAAATATTGTGCCAGCATGCAAAGAAGATGGCTGAATTTATTATGGCTGTTGTCTTCAACATATAGGGTAAGCTGATCTTTTTCCAGGCAGGATTTGGTCAGTCCGGTAAGAACTTTTCCCGGACCTACTTCGATGAATATTCTTGCTCCATCGTTATACATTGCCTGCAGCTGTTCTACAAATCTTACAGGCTGTACCAGATGATCGGTAAGTCTTTCTTTTATTTCAGATGGATTTGAAGGATATACTTCTGCAGTCGTATTGGACCATACCGGAATCTGCATTTCGCCGAAAGGAACATCTTTAAGTACTTCAGCATATAAATCCTTGGATTTTGCTAATAACGGACTGTGGAATGCACAGGCAACTTCAAGCTTTTTAGCAGAAATACCTTCCTGTTTAAGAACTTCCAGCAATTTATTGATCGCATCTGTATTTCCAGCAATGACACATTGTGTAGGAGCATTAAAGTTGACAGGATAGCATCCTTCTACTTTAGCAATGATCGGTTGTAAACGTTCTGCTGTAGCACTTGCTGCCAGCATTGAACCTGGATCTCCGCCTTCTACAGAATCTAAGATAGACTGTGCTCTCTTAACACTTAAGTCCACCAGTTTATCTTCTCCAAATACTCCTGCAAAGCATAATGCCGGAATTTCACCGTAGCTGTGACCTGCCAGCATATCCGGGATAATACCTAATGATTCCAGGAATTTAGCCAATGCAAGATCAACAATTCCTAAAAGCGGTTGTGCTAAGCGGGTATCTTTAATGGTTTCTTTTTGTCTTTTTACATCAGCTTCATTGAATGTTTTGGACGGGAAAACCACTTTTTCAAGTTCAGGGTACTCATCAATAATCTTACGCATAGCCGGGAAAACTACGAATAGATCACGAGCCATATTAATTCTCTGGCTGCCCTGTCCCGGGAATGTGAAAGCTACTTTACCTTCTTTTTTATTTACGGTAAAGGTGTCTTTTGTCTCAATTCCCAGTAATACCAGTTCAAGTTTCATCATCAGATCTTCCACAGTGTCTGCCACGATGCTGAACTGGATCGGTTTTTCTGAACTGATGCTTAAGCTGTAGGCAATATCCTGTAACGGAATACCATCATTAATTTCCAATAAAGCTTTTACCTGGCCGGATTGTCCTTTTGCTTCTTCATAGGTATCTCCACGGAAAACAAACAATTCTGAAGGCCATGACTGCATTACGATTGAATCATCTTGTTTAGGATGGTTGGCAATGACCGTATGGAAGTTGGTTCCTCCAAATCCGAAAGCACTGATTCCTGCATAACGGTTTTTCTCAGACCATAACCCGCTTTCTGCATGGAATGCAAACGGACTGGTTTCAGCATTATAATAAGCGTTAGGATGCTGAAGATGTAAGGTAGGTGGCTTTACCCCGTGATATACAGCAAGGGAAGCTTTGATTAATCCTGCTAATCCTGCAGCACACTTGGTATGTCCGATCTGTGTTTTTACCGAACCTAAATGAGTCTGACCCGGTAAAGCCCCTGAACGGCTGAACAAATTCGTTAATGCACTCAGTTCTGTTTTGTCACCTACTACCGTTCCCGTACCGTGTGCTTCTACAAGACCTACGGAAGCCGGACTTATCCCTGCCTGGGAATAGGCGCGTTCCAAGGCTCTTACCTGGCCTATTTTTCTTGGAGCAGTAAGCCCAAGTGCTTTACCGTCACTGGATCCGCCAACACCTTTGATCACGGAATAGATACGGTCACCGTCACGTACAGCATCTTCATATCTTTTTAAAACAAGGATAGCAATACCTTCCCCGAGGGCAATACCGTCTGCATCACCGTCAAATGTAGCACATCTTCCTTTTCGGGATAAAGCATGTGTACTGGAGAACATCAGGTAATCGTTAATCCCGTTGTGTAAATCTGCTCCTCCTGCAAGAACCATATCAGATTTTCCCAATACAAGTTCCTGGCAAGCCAGATCAATAGCTGCCAGGGAAGAAGCACAGGCTGCATCTACGGTAAAGTTTCTGCCGCCGAGATCCAGCCGGTTTGTAATTCTACCGGCAATTACATTGGCAAGAATACCCGGGAATGAGTCTTCTGTAGTATGCGGGAAGGCTTCTTTTACTTCTTCGTGAAGTTCTCCGAAAACCTGTTTATAATATCCTCTGAAACTATAGCTGTTGGCAAGGTCATTACCGCCTTCAGCACCTATGATAACAGAAATGTTTTCTCTGTTGATTTGTTTTTCACCATATCCTGCATCTTCCATTGCACGTTTTGCAACCAATAACGTCAGCAATTGTGTTGGTTCAATGGCTGCCAGAGATTGTGGCGGAATTCCGAATGCCAGCGGATCAAAATCAATTTTAGGAATAAAGCCTCCCCATTTGGAGTGAGATACATCCGGACCATCAGAATCCGGGTGGTAATACAATTCTTTATTCCATCTTTCATCCGGCACTTCGGTAACACTGTCTTTTCCTAAAATAATATTTCTCCAGTATTCATCCAGATTTTTAGCACCCGGGAAGATACATTCCATTCCTACGATGGCGATGTCCAAAGGTTTTTCTGTAAAAACAGGTTCTTCAGGCAATGCTGCATTCTGAACATATTTATGATTGTCTACGATACTTTGGTGAAGGTCTGCCAACGAGATTACACGGTTGTGCATCGTAGCTACCTGGCCAATCATGTACATTCCTAAGTCTAGTTGGTCATCTTTAGGAATGCTGACAAGTTGATCGCCCTGGCGTTCTATACCTTTAGCTGCAATACGTAAGCGGCCTACATTTAATTTTTCAAGCTGTTCCCATACCTCTTTTTTATCCATTCCGGCTGCCAGAAGTTTCGCTTTTTCCTGGTTGAAATAATGGGCAAATGCTGTATTTAAGCAACGGGTTTCATGTCCGGGAGCTGTTTCCAGTAAGACTGTATCTTTCGCCTGCATGGCCTGCAACTGGAATTCTTCCTGGATGGCTCCGGTTTGTACAGCTTCATGAGTATACAGATAGGCTGTTCCCATCAATACCCCGATTTTTACTCCTCTTGCCGCTAATGGCGCGGTCATGATGGATACAAACGCTGTTGAAAATGCGTTATGAATTCCTCCGGCAAAAAAGACACTGATGTCTTCCGGATGATCCTCTTTTAAAATACGTTCAATCTGTTTTTCCCAAAGAACCGTACTGGCCAGTGGTCCTACGTGGCCTCCGCACTCGCGTCCTTCAAAAATGAAATTTTTAGCACCTTCTTTCAGGAAAATATCCAGAAGAGCAGGAGAGGGAACATGCAAAAATGATTTTATACCTGCTTTTTCAAATATTTTGGCCTGAGCAGGTCTTCCGCCTGCAATTAAAACAACAGGAGGTTTTGCTTCTAATATATAGGAAGTCTGTTCATCTCTCAATTCCTGTGGGGCAAATCCTAATATTCCTACACCCCATGTTTTTTCACCAGCCAGTTTTTTGGTGTCCATTACCAGAGATTTTGCTGATTCTCCTTTTAGTAAGGATAAGGCCACGAAAGGTAAGGCTCCGGCATCTGCAACCGCATTGGCGAATAAAGGAACATCACTTACTCGGGTCATAGGACCTTGAGCAATAGGATATTGCAGACCAAGATCCCGGGCTAAAGCGTTTTCTTTATCAACGACCTTAAGCGCCTTTGCCTGCTTCAGGTGTCCGTACATGGCTTCTTTAAATCCGAAAACCAGTTTTTTCAGTGTTTTAAAGTCTTCATACAGGTCTGCGGCCAGTGAAATGTCTTGTCCCATAGGGATATAACATGTATTAAGGTCGAGACCGTAAAAGAATTTTTTCAGCTCTTCAGCAGTAGTATTTTCAGGTAAAGCGGGTGAGTGGGGTCTTACCAGTACGCGATGGTTAGCAATCACCTTAGTTTCTGTACCATTCAGTTTTGAGCAAATTTCTTTCAGATCTTTTGGAACTGAACTTTCAGGAAACAGGGCAAGCTGACTGTCCAGTACAATTCCTGTTGCTCCCAATGCCTTTGATGCCGCTGCGGTATGGGGACCTATCCCTCCCTGTACCCACACCGTAATATTCCGGATTTCATTGATCACACGCTGGAACAATACAAACGTGGATTCATATCCTACCAGTCCGCCTGCTTCATTTCCTTTAATAATGATTCCTTCTGCTCCCGATTGTTCAGCCTGTATGGCTTCTTCCAAACTGGTTACCTGATAAATAAGAGGCAGGTTGGAAGGCGCAGACATTCCGAACGGAAGAATGGCAAATCTTACTTTTTCAGAAATCTGAAGGGCAGAGGAAATGTCGTTAGAAAAATAAATACCATACGATGGTACGTCTATCTGATCAAGTTGATGTAACGCTTCCTGGGCAGTTATAAGCTCTTCTCCTAAACTCAGGACGGGAAATGCACCCGCCTGATGCAGTTTAAGCATAAGGTTAACGTCCGGTTTTTCAAAAGGCGTTAGTCCAATAATGGTTAATTTTTTCATGGCGTGATAATTATTGAATGATAGCAAGAGTTTATAATAAAAATGTCAAGCCTTTGGTGATAAGGACCTGAGCTTTTTATTATGATATAATAAAATTGGTTTTTGTCAAATAGTTAACAATCTGTATTGTTTGGTGTTGATTATTTAATAATCTTCCAATTGTGGACGGGTTGTAAAGTGTGTTGTTGGCGTCCGGCTTTTCAACGGGCATTAGCCTGATTTTGGTCAAGTTTTTCATAGCATCACGGTATAGAAATAGTTAATGATATCCCATATCGAAAAACGAATACCATTTGTGTTTATGGTGTTTTTCTATTATGAGTGAATAAAAATAATAAAACTGTATATATTTTTTAAGCATAAATGAAATTTGATAATGATTTCTTAATGAAAAAATATCAATTGTTCATGTGTTATTAAAATATAATTATTGTTTATTTATTCTTAGAAACATGCCGGTACAATCTTCTTTACTTTAACTATAAATATTTATAGTTAAAGAAATGTTAAGCAAATATAGGAATAAAAAATAAAATATTTCAAAAACAAGAGATTTGTTTTTGGTTATATTACAAAAAGATAATATAGGGTAAATCCGGTTTCGGAATGTAAAAATTGCCTTTATCAATCTGATAAAACGGCAAAGCGAATTTAAATAAAATTAATCAATATATTGTGATTTAATTTAAATTATTTGTGAATTTTTCCTATCTTTTTGATAAATAAACAGATAGGTAATTTTAAGAATAATTAATATATGTTTCCGAAATTCATAAAAAAAAGTAAATAGATAGAATCGGTATTTTTATTTTTAAGGTTAAAGAGATTGCTTATTAGTGTGTTATATATCTACGGATAATATTTCTTCGATTTAAAAAAAATAGTTTTCATTATAATTTATAATCACGGAGTATTTTATAAAACTTTTGTATTTTTGCACTGTTAAGAACTTAATCATCATTTGATTTGATGAATTATGATTTACATATGCCTGTGTTTATAATAGTAAGCTCGTTTTCTCTTGTTTTTGCAATTATGACGATTTAACGAGTTTCTACTCCTGTCCATTACTCAATTCGTATTGACTTCCTTTTCTGAATTGGCCAATTTCCAGTCGATCTTGAATAACTGCAGTCAGATTTCAGAGATCTGTCTTTTTTGGGTGCATCATACAGAAATTGTTTTTGGATTAAAAAATACAACAAAAGAAAACAGGTATATATGAAACAGACAACAATTTTCAGATCAGATGCTCACAAAGAAAGAGTGCTGGAGCAATATGATACTGCGTTAGCAAATTTTAAAGGAAATATCCGTCAGCAAGTGGTTCCAACAAACTTTGGAGAAACCCAAGTTCTGAGCTATGGAAATGAAGATCATCCTAAACTTGTATTACTTCATGGAGCTAATTCTAACGCTGCATCCTGGATGAAGGATCTTGCTTTGTACAGCAAAGAATACAAAGTGTACGCTATTGATATTATCGGGGAACCAGGTAAAAGTGAGCAAAACAGACTTCCTTATCAAGGTAATGATTACAGTGATTGGCTGAATGAGATTTTCCAACAACTGAAAATAACAAAAGCTTCTTTGGTGGGATTGTCTCAAGGCGGATGGCTTGCGATAAAGTTTGCAGTCAGATATCCAGAAAAAATCAGTCAGCTTGTTCTTCTTTCTCCGGCAGGAGTTGTAAAAACAAAGCGCAGTTTTGTTTTAAAAGCGGTATTCTTTTCTTTACTTGGAAATGCCGGGAAGAGAAAAATCAATAAACTGATAACCGGTTCGCAAAAAATAGATCAGTCTGTTCTGGACTTTATGGATCTTATGCAGTCCTCTGTGGAGGCAAGGATGGATAAGGAATATATTTTTTCTGATGAAGAATTGAGAAATATTGCCATGCCTGTCTTTTTTATAGGTGGAGCAGATGATGTGATCAGGGATTCTACAGAAATAAAAGAAAGACTTGAAAGGTTACTTCCTGATTTTGAATCCTATATTGATCCTGACAAAGGGCATGTGCTGATTGGTTTAGCAGATAAAATAAATGCGTTTTTACTAAAGAGAAGGAATGATTAATCCTTCATACAAGAGCTCCAAAACAAAATGTTTTGGAGCTCTTATCTTATTTTATGTATTTGAATTTTTAAAATACGCTTAATCCGTACTGTTTTGCAAGATCTAAAATCATATGGTAACCCGCCAGCGAATTTCCATGCTGATCTAAGGCAGGACTGAAGACTCCGATTCCTATTTTTCCGGGAACACTCACGGTAATTCCGCCTCCTACACCGGATTTACTTGGCAGGCCTACAGTTCTGGAATATTCACCGCTGAATTCATACATGCCAGCCGTCAGCATCTGTGATTCCACCAATTTTGCCATGTCGGCATTTTTATAGGTGGAGTCTCCATCAAATCTTACACATTGGTTGGCAAAGAAGTACCCGATTTTCGCAAGGTCTTCTGCAGTAAGTTCAATAGAACACTGCTTGAAATAGTTATCCAGCTGATCTTCGTTCCCTGAGATCAGTCCGCTGTTTTTCATAATATAAAACATCCCGCGGTTGCGGTGTCCTGTTGATTTTTCGGATTCGTAAACGGATTTGTTGTAGTCTATTGAAGGGTTTTTGGTGATATATCTTACCATGTCAAGTATTTTCAGAAATGGTTTTTCACCTTCTCCAGAAATGAGGGAAGTGGTAAGAATTGCTCCTGCATTCATCATAGGATTAAGCGGTTTACCTGTAGTTTCCAGGTTTGAAAAATGATTGAAAGGTTTGTCAGAACCAAAATACCCCATTTTATCAAAGATATTGGTTTCTCCTTTTTCATTGACAGCTACCATTAATGATATGATTTTGGAAATGCTTTGCATGGTGAATTTCTTATGGACGTCACCGGTATTGAATACTTTTCCATTTTTGTCTACCACTGAAAAAGCAATTGCTTTAGCATCCATTTTTCCCAGTTCAGGAATATAATCTGCCACTTTTCCCTGGGTGTAATACGCTCTGTTTTTCTCCAGAATGGTGTTTAAGGTTTTTTCTGAAATGGTTGAGATATCTGCTGTTTTCTGTGCATAAACAATTGTGCTTAAGAAAATAAAAGCTGCCGTACAGATTCCTTTCGCAGAAAATAAAAAGCGGTTGTTTTTCATATAGGAAGATCTTCAAATAAATGGTTTATGATAAGCCTTAAAAAAACAAAGATAAAGTATTTTAATCTTGTCAGCAATTCTCATTTGCCGTACTTACCTCTAACCGGATTGAATAAGGAATCATCACAGAAAATTCAGGTATTTCTGAAGCCATTGAGAATGTATAGTGAGGGTATGGAAAGAATTAAAAGGAGGTATTTTTTTTATGGATTTTATTGTGATTAATTTTAATATAAATTTAATTTTCATAGTATAAAATAAACAAGTATGGATTTTTATTGTTGATTTTGTTGTTTTTAGTTATTGAAAATTAGAATTTTATTTGGTTTTAATGAGGGGAATTAGTAAAAAATGCATTTTTTTCTGCATAACTAATATTGTTGTGAAATAGCATATAGACAGGAATTCTTCTATATGATTGAAATTCAAATGTAAAATATTGTTATTTTTTCACGATTAAATGATTTTTGTATTAAAATTTTTATTAATTTGATAAAAAATTAATAACACTTTTTTTAATAACTATGAAAAACAACACCTATTTTGGTAGGCAGCACATCTTCAGATGGCTCCTGCTATGTTGGCTTTTGGTACCCTGGGTACTGCAAGCGCAAGCTCGAATTACATGGACCGCTCAGGTCGGATGCCAAGAGTTCCGTGGCGAAAAAGATGGCCAGATCCCTGATAACGGTATCGCTTATTCCTACATCAATTCATCGCAATGTCTCCGTGTCTGTGAGGTATCCGATGTGGTATATGAGGTTCAGGGGCCAAATGTTTCCGCCGTTCAATGGACGGTTGCAGGCGGAACAGTCACCACTTCAGGACCTGGTAACACTATAGGCAATGTAGCCTGGGGAACGGCAGGTAACGGATCTTTGCAGGCTGTCATTACGTACAATGACGGAACTGTAGAAACCCAGACAATCTGTATTGAAAAGATCAACCGGCCGATTGCCAAGTTTGAAATGTTAAATCTGGATGAAGTGGTATGCAGAAATACGACGATCTATTTTGACAACCTTTCTGACCAGAACGGAGGATCGGATATTGTCAATTATTTCTGGGACTTTGGCGATAATACAACCTCCACAGCTTTTGAACCCTCTCACTTATATGCTAACCCCGGAAATTATACCATTCAGCTTACCGTAACCAATAAATGCGGTTGCCAGAGTAAATATAAAAAGCAGATCAAGGTATTGAAAGCTGATCCTGTACAGATCAACTGTGCTTCAGTGGTTTGTGAAGGCAGTAAAGAAACCTACAGTGCTCAGGATGGATGTAGCAAAGGACAATGGAAAGTAATCGGAGGCACAATTGTGGGCACTAACGGTAACGAGATTGAAGTAGTCTGGGATCAGGTAGACCCGCTTGAAGGATTCGGATATGTAATGTATATGTCAGAATGTGCCTGCCCAGAATGGACTACCATCAAAATTCCTGTGGTTTTAAAGAATGCAAAAATTAAAGGACAGGCGGTAATATGTTCCGGCAGGCAGTATACCTATTCAATTCCTCAGTGGCCTACAACCAAGGTTCTATGGAATGTAACGGGGCCTGCGGGAGGTCAGCTGACCAATACCCAGCAAAGAAATGAAATTGTTTTCTCTGCCAATCAGCCGGGTACATATCATCTTACCGCTAATTATTTCAATACATTATTGTCCTGCGAAGGACAGGCTTCTATTGATATTGTTGTAGAAGCACCGGTACTGGTAAGCGGTGGTGTAGATGAAATCTGTGCAGGAACAAGCCAGGGATTCACGGCTTCACCTAACGTACCTGTTATCTGGAAAGTAACCACGGGAAGTTCTACGTATACCTCTCCGGCAATGACAGGAATATTCAACTACAACTTTGCAACAGCAGGAACTTATACGGTTACCGCTACCAAACAGGGTGGAGGTTGTGAAAGCAATGCAAGAATTATCAAGGTTCTGCCTATTCCCCAGCCACCTTTAGGAACAATATCCGGAGAAACAAAAGTATGTCCGGGAAGACCTTATGTTTATACTATTAGTTCTGTTGACTCAGGAATGGTACCGGTTTGGAGTGTAACCAACGGAACTATTCAGGGAAGTAATGCGGGATCTTCAGTAACGGTTATATTTAATGCAGGAGCCACGTCATATACAGTCTCTGCTCAGAACAAATCTATCAGTAATGCAGGATGTCTTTCAGCTCCTAAGTCATTTAATGTGACGAAACTGGATCTCAGCACGATTGTAATTAATCCTAACTCAGGGCCTTTCTGTCCGAGCAGCACTCAGACTTTCAGTGCTAATCTGAACGGAATTGTTCCGGATTCTATGGAATGGTCATTTGCGAGCTCTAACTTCGGAAGTGTTGTTGGCGGACAGGGTACAGCTAATATTACTGTAAACTTCAACGAAATTTCCTCAACGAGTACGACCGATCTGATTCTGAAAGTTGTAAAATGTGGAGTAACCCAGACGATTACAATGCCGGTATCATTAATAACGCTTCCGGTAGTAAGCTTTACAAATGTTGGCGGAATCTGTTTAGGTTCAAATCTAACTTTCACCGTAAACCAGGGAACCATTACTTCAGCAACGAATGTCACCTTCACTTTTGCTAACGGAACAACGTTTACTACAGCCTTCAACCCGTCCGGAGTGTACAGCTTCCCGAATACCGGATATATTCAGAACAATTCAGGAAACAACGTTTCCCAAACGGTTACTGTAACATACGAAGGTACTAACGGCTGTAATTATAAGCCTACAGCAAGTGCTAACTTTATTATCTACCCTGAAACCATTATTACAATTTCTCCGGTATATAATATTGCAGTTTGTGATCCTACTACGATGGCGCCGTATACGCTTACGGCTAACAGTTCTACAGGACTTACCAATATTGTTTCCTGGCAATGGTATAAAGACAATACAGTTATATCAGGTGCTACGACTAATTCATATGTTATCTTTGGTGCTGGTGCTTTTGGAACCTACAAAGTACAGGCTGTAGATATTAATGGTTGTGTGGTTTATTCCCAAAATGTTAATGTAACACAGTCTTGCCCGAGCAGCGGAAGCTGTACAACGGATCCACAGATTAATTTTGTTCCGGCATGGTCAGCCTGTAATAACATTACCGTTTCGGGTTTAACTTACAACGGAATCCCGGATCAGATCCAATGGTTATCTGACAGCGTACTTACTTTAGTTTCCGGCCAGGGAACAGCTTCTCCGGTCTATCAGACTAATCTTGCAGGAGCGCATATTGTTTTTGTACGTTTAAGATACGGATCATGCTGGTACAGCAAAGGAGTAGAAGTGAGAAAGCATTACGAACCGAAATTCAATATCAGTACAGTTTGTAACGGAAGCGGATACACGGTAACGCTTTTCAATACCTCTACTATTTTTGATATTAATCCGGCGTCTGTTACCTATACCTTCACTTCATCCGGACAGCCTACTCAGACAGGACAATCTGCTACGTATAATCTGATGCCAGGTACCTATACCTTTACAATGACGGTATCTTCACCGGGAAAACCAACGTGTACAACTACACAGACTATAACATTGGCTCCTGTGCCTGATACGACATTCCTGGTTCCTGCATGGTTGTGTGCGCGTTCACCAATTACGTTCAGTCCGATAACATATGTTCCAGGAAATACCTACACATGGATTTTTGATGGTACATCCTATATTACGACAGGTCCGGATGCCACAATAACTTACAATACGGCAGGAACAAAAACAATTCAGCTGAAAATAAGAACCCCTATGGGATGTGAATATACTTCTGCTGTAATTAGTGTTAATGTGAAAGAAGCATCCCTTGACGGTACTATAACACCTCCTTCTCTTGTAGCCTGTATGGGAAGTGCTCCTAATATCGTATTTACCAGTACAGTTGGAACGCCAAGTCAGTATATCTGGATGAATGGCTCTCAACCTGTACCGGGAGCGCCAAACTCTCAGGTGTTCACACCTACACAGTCCGGAAGTTACTGGCCGGTGCTGGTATCATCAGACGGATGCAGAAGCAATGTTATGAGTGCTGCAGCAGTACCGGTAACACTTAAAAATCCGCCATATGTCAATATATCAGGAACAGCCAATATCTGTGACGGATCTTCAACAGTACTTACAGGTATTGTAACAGACAATACCCTGGAATATCAATGGAAAAAAGGGAACTCGATAGTAACACCATGGGCTTCGGCTCCTTATCCTATTGCTTTAAGTACAGGACCGTTGTCAGCAGGAACCTATGTTTATACGCTGGAAGTAAGAACTCCGGGTACATCAGGATGTACAAGCAGTAAAAGCTTTACTGTTACTGTAAGCAGTCCGCCGGCACCTATTTCGGTAAGCTATAATCTGGTTAACTGTCAGCCTTATGAGATTATGCTGACTGCCTCAGGGCCATCTGCCGGAGTTTATAACTGGAGCAACGGAATGACAGGCCAGTCGATTACAGTAAATGAAGGTGGTGCTTACCAGGTGATCTACACTGCGCCGAGCGGCTGTAAAGTGGTGGGTAATGCACAAGTGCCACTAAGTCTTGAAAGCCTGATGTGGGTATTCCCTACAGGATGCTATGATGAATGTCTTAGAGAGGGTCACTATATCTTAGGACCAAAAGGCGTTTTTGATCATCATGAATGGCAGTTGTTCGGAAACAATATCCAGAGCGGAAACAATGATTATATCTACCCGCTGTATATCAATTATGCAGGTACCTATCAGCTTCAGATTGATCATTTAGGATGTCAGTTTACGTCTGGAACCATGAACTACTATCCTGGTAAAGAATGCGGATTCGAAACAGATTGTAAACTGGAAGCGGATATCAAAGGTATGAAGTGGTTTGGAGATCACTATAAAGTGTACGGGGTCATCTACAATACCGGAAGCCAGCCGATCAGCCTTACGGTTTCAAGTCTTAATGGATTTGGAGTGTATATTCCATCTATTATTACGATTCCGGCAGGAGGAATGTATGACATGAATGCTAATCCATTGGCATTCTATCCGAACTCAGGTTTCCAGGGAGCTGATGAGATCTTATTCTCAAATGATACATGTAAGTTTACTACCAAAGCAGTAGATCCGGACTGGATGGGTATGAGAAGTGCAGGAAGAAATGTAGTTGCGGCTTCAGTTTCTTCTCTGAAAATGATCCCGAATCCTGCGAAGGAAAAAGTAAAAATCTCGTATAATACGGGCGATGAAAAATTACTCGCAAAACAGGTTACAGTTTTTGATGCCATGGGCAATATCAAATTCCGTAAAGAACTGAAAGCGGCTTCCGGAGAAGTAGACGTGGAAGTTACCAGCTGGCTGCAAGGTGTTTATATCGTTATTGTACAAACGGGAGATACATCATTACAAGGAAAACTAATTAAAAATTAGTAGCTTATAAAGCAGTGTTCTCTTCGGAGAGCACTGTTTTTTATAGTATTTGATAATTAAATGAATTTTTATGATACAATTAAAAAACAAATTGTGGGGATTACTTCTGATTTTGCCATCGTTATCTTTTAGCCAGACTTACCAATGGCAATGGGGAAAGCAGGCAGGAGGGGTGACAGGCTCTGCAGATCCGGGATTTCATTATATCTTTGATGAATCCATAAGGGATATTGTAGTAGACAACAACAATAATACCTATTATCTTGCAACAATGCGCGAGCAGGGGCAAAACCTGAATGGAACACCGGTAACCAATTATGGCCTCAGCGATCTTTTTCTGTTCTCCACAGACTGTACGGGAAATATAAGATGGTCCAGACCTATAGGAGGTACGGGAAACGGAGAAAATGCATGGCATATTAAATTGGATAACAACGGAGGTTTGTACATGGTAGCTACGATTTATAACAATTCATATGCAGGAGATCCGAATGCTACTCCGGTACATTTTGATGATACTCATACACTGCCTCTGTATACTTATTATGATCAGACGATAGATCCTGCCCACAAAGCAGCTTTTCTTTTAAAATATAATACTTCAGACGGAACATTGGCATGGAGTAAGCCTTTACAGGGAGATGTCAGTTTTTTCTCCCGCATGTGCGATGTTCAGACGATGTATATGGATTCATCCAAAAATATCCATGCTGTAATGGGCTTCAGAGCGGGAACGCATTTAAACGGGTTAATTACAGTACCTTCTTCCTTTACATCCACCTACCAGTATTATGCAGTTAAGTTCAATTATGACGGTGGCAACATGACACCTGCTGCTCCTGTGCTTCTCCCCATTACCGGAGATGCCATCAATGCTGTGGGAAGAGAAGGGAAGGTTAATCTCGTGTATGATGAAACTCTGAACCGTTATTATCTTGCCGGTAAAAGAATGGATCCCGGATTCAGTAACCTGGTTGATCTTTCGTATAATAATGTTCCGTTTACGAAAGCGGCTTATGTACTTGCTTTTGACGGTACTACCGGAGCAGAGGTATGGAGAAGGGAAATTAATAATGGTACTACGAGTACGGATGATGAAATTCATTCCATTATAAAAGATCCGGTTACATCAGATATTTATATTTCAGGACGTTATTTTAACGGAATAACAGTACCTGCCACTTTCGGAACTTACACTTTTCCACTGAGAAGCTATGTGGAAGCTGTTCCTTTTGTTATGAAGATCAATGCTTCGGGTACCGTGCAGTGGGCAAGAACTCCGGATGGGATGTCTGGCCTACAGTTCGGTTATCGTTTTACTAAAGGAACCCTTGCCCTTAATGGAAATGAAATAGCATTTGCCAAAGGAAGCTGGTCTGATATCTGGGGCAGCTATGCAATGGTGCGTCCCGATGGAGACCGTTCAGATCCACTATTGGTAAGGCTTAACAAAGATACCGGGGATGTCTTGGGAACGGGAGAGATCCACAGTAACTTTTATGTTATCGATGAGTTTACAGCAGTAGCTGCAGACCAGGATGGAAACTATGTAGCAGGTGGTTTTTTTCACGATCAATTATTTACAGATTCCAATGATAATGTCAATACAATGACTGTTAATGTAGCAGGCGGGAAATCTCAGTCTTTTTTTACAAAATTTGCCAAATCAGTGTGCAGCCAGATGTCAGTAGAAGAAACAGCGGCTCAGGCAGGAATACAGTTATACCCTAATCCTGTTCAGGACGTATTGACGATCAGAAGCAAAGAACCATTGGTGTCTTATGAGATCTTTGGTGCTGCGGGACAGCTGGTGAAACAGGGAGCTTTGAATATGGCGCAGGAACAGATAGTATTATCTTCTCTTCAGACAGGAGTATATTACATTAAACTTAAAACCAAATCTTCTACAGTAACGGAGAAAATACTGAAGAAGTAAAAAAACAAAACTGAAAATTAATAACCTTATATATTGAACAGTGTCTTCTAAAGGACACTGTTTTTTTATGAATATTTTTTTGATTAAAAAAGATTGGGATGTTCGCAATTTTACAATTTTTTGCTTTCGGGAATGCTTTGTTTTGTATAAAATTTTTAAAATGAAAAAATTACTTACCCTGAGCGGATTATTACTATTTACTTTCTGGTGTAATGCTCAAAACACCGATCTTATGAACACCGTAAGAAAGACCATAGAAGCCAGTAACGAAATCTATGCTGATCTGGCGAATAGAAACGACGGATCTATCCTTACACGCTATACCAGTGATGCATGTCTGCTTCCACCCAATGCTGTCCCGTTATGCGGAAAAGATGCAATACTTGGTTTCTTTAAGAACGGACCTAAGGTTCATGTTAAGTTTACAATTCAAAATCTTTACGGAGATGCCAAAACCTCGGTTACCGAAGAAAGCTATTATGAAATGACCGATTTGGACGGTAAAAAGCTGGATGACGGGAAAGTGATTGTGATCTGGAAAAATACAAAAGACGGCTGGAAGATGCATCGTGATATGTTCAGCAGCAATCATCCTGCAAAATAAATCAGAAGCCAATATTAACAGCCTGCTGAAGATCTGTATCATTTTTAATCAATGAGTGTCTGGATGCAGAGGGAGTAATACCTGTAAATTTTTTAAACTCTTTGGTAAAATGAGCCTGATCGTAATATCCGCCATCATAAGCGATGGCTGTAAGCGATTCCTTCGTGTTGAGAACCATGTGCAGACTTCTGTTAAATCTGATCACAGCCGCAAAAGAGGAAGGACTAATCCCGATATGAGCAAGGCAAAGCTTCTGAATGTATCTTTCTGACAGCCCTGAACTTTTTGCTATAGCAGGTAAATCAAATGGTTGATTACCCATGAAAAACTGCTGGCTGAGTGCCTGAACTACTGCAGTTTTCTTTATCCGGGATTCATTTTTTTTCAGTTGCTGAAGAAAATACATTTCCAGAACATGGATTTTTGAATAGAGGTCACCGGCCTGCATCATGCGGTCATACAAATCTCTGCTGTCATTTTTTGTTATATCGTACATATCAGTGGCATAGTTCGTGAATTCTGCCAAAGGATCAGAAAAAAATAAGTGTCCGGCATGAGGATAGATCCGTGCTATAAGAACTGAAGTTCCCTTTGTTGCACTGAGGCGGGTGGGAAGGGTAAGATGTCCCAGAAATTCTATATCCGGAGTGTCTTTTTGCCTGCCATTGATCGTGGTAGCGGCAAAACCGCCGGAAATATTGATGATCAGGTCTGTATATCCGCTGGGATAAAACACTTCATCCCTGAGATCTTCATCAATCGTAACAATGGTGTAATTCTTTATGTAAGGTGCCAGGCTGGATGATGGTAAAATTTGCATAGCTGTTATGGAGGTTAATTCATTGATGCATAGTTGATTCGAAGTTAGGAATAAAAATCATATGAATTAAAAATCTTGGCATTAAAATAAAAAATCCAATATCAAAAGATGTTGGATTTTTTATGTTTAAGGTTTTGAATAACCTATTCCGTATTTTTGCAGAGAATTAAACTGCTAAAGGTTTTATTTAAAAATATGAGCGATACATTTTCCGGCAATCCTCAAATAGAGGTGGTTTCTTCCTTTTCCGAACTTGTGAATACCCGTTTTCAGGGAGTGAGAAATGCAATTTGCTGGCAGAGAAACCTGGTCGGGAATTTTAAAGAAATTGTTTCTAAACTTCAGTTAAAAGAAAATATTACCGAAATTTCTTCCGATGATCTTCTGTCACTGGATCTTTCAGAAGAAGGGAATAAGGCAAGAGAAATTATTTTAAATGACTTATGCTTATTGACAGATTTTGGAGCCTCTCCGGTTCTTAATTTGCTAAAAAATTATGAAAGGGATGAGGAACTCGGCTTTATTTCAACAGATGTCTACTCTTACCATGTCGATCGTTCACCTGTCGGAACCGATACTTTTCTGTGTACTTATTACGGAGCTGCAAGTGATATTATCCCTAATGATCAGGTGGTACAGAAAATTGTAATTCCTGAAATCCGGGAACAGCTCAGAAAATTACATGATGGTCCGGAAGAAGAATTTGAAGACTTCCTGAAAGACTATTTTTTTGACCTTCATTATCAGCCTGAGCCCAATGCAGAACCTGTCAATCTGGGAAAAGGACATCTTTGGAGAATTGCCGTAGATCATCCGGACCAGCAGGCACTGCCATGCGTTCATAGGGCGCCCGTGGAAAATGACGGAGAATATCGGTTGCTGCTGATCTGCTAATGTTGATTTGTTAAGTCAGTTTTGAATTAGAATTACAAGTTTTGCAAAAAAATCCAGCATTTTTCGATGTTGGATTTTTTTATAATTGATAAATTAATTGTCTTTACCATTTAATTTTTATTTTAGGAACAACTTTTCTGATCTCCTTTGCCACATTATTTCCTGCTTTTCCCAGCTCATTGCTTATATTTCTGACCAGTTTTACCGCTTCATGATTTTTCCCGGGACCGTATTGTAAATCGTGAACTGTAGAATTCCATGTTCTGACAATATCGTTTGTGGGTCCAAACTGATCTTTTAACGCTTCTCCGATTTGGTTCAACCCTTTAACAATTGTATTGTTTTTTCCAAAACATCCATGATCGCCACCGACTCCGTTGGTCAGGCATTTACTTAATTCCCGGTAGGTCAATTGTCCGCCGGCGCAACCAGCAAATGCATAAGGCTGGCCTCCTGTACTTACAGCGCACTCTACTGCTATCTGTGCTTCTGTATTCAGATTAAGCTTGCCTGCACCGTAGCACACAGCAGTTCCCATAAAAGAAACTTCTCCGCTATTGGCCTGATCTTTAAAACAGGATACCAGTTGTTTTAATTCAGGATCATTTACTTTGTCAGCAAAACATAGCGGATACATTTCATAATGATCACCGTATTCTTTATAGCATTTCATCATATCCTGAGTAATCTGCTTCTCTTTGGAACCACCTAATATACTTAGCATACAAAGACTTTGTTCCTCCGGAGTGGCCGAATTTTTGGCGCATTTGTAAATTTCAAGTTCTTTCCTGCCGGCCATATTCGTCACCATACAGTCACCGAATTCCAGCTGATTTAATGTGCCGTCAAAGTTCAGGGAGTTCTTGTAGCAGTCTACGGCAGTTTGTTCGCTCGTCATCATAACATCTCCAAAAGGCTTTTGCTCATCAACAATCTGTGTGGGGATCGGTCTTACGCCGTCAGCAGTTTCAATCCCTGTCTGATTATCATAAACTGGTTTCGGCAGGTGCATAACAGGTGGAGGAGGAACAGGAATATTGGAATAACCTACGACCCGATATCCATATCTGTAATCCAGTTCAATAATATTCTTATTAAAATCCAGAAAAAATGCCTTTTGATAAGGAACGGCTGACGGCAGACATAAATAGTTAATTCCCGTCTGGTCATATACTGCCTGACCTGCATTTCCCGGGTTACCGTCCTGAACGATCATCCCTGTGTTATACATGGTAAAGGACTGACCATACGTTGTCAAAAAAAACTGGCCGATAGGATAAACCTGCGCAAACAGGAAGGAACAGAAACTCATAAGTGAAACCAGTCCGCTTATAATGAATAATTTTTTGATGATAGTATTCATGGTACTTCTTTTTTGATAAAGTTACCGCTGAAGACCAATAGCTGGAAATTACCCGTTTTCGCTATTTTTTTAATGATGAGACCGTGTGGAAATTTTGTGAGCCGAATTTATATTCTTGACATGACCCTGAATTCTGTGGGCCTCATATTGGTCAGCTGGTGGAAATTATTACTGAAAGCTGCAATATTGGAATATCCGACTTCATAGGTGATTTCAGTCATATTCAGGTCTGTATCTTTGATCAGTTCCATAGCCCGGATGATTCTCAACATTTTTATATACTGAATAAAAGTGATGTGAAGTTTGGTCTGAAATAATCTTGTCAGGCTTCTCACACTCATCCCTGACTCCTTTGCCGTATTCTCTAAAGTAAGCTTTTCATGTAACTGATTTCTAAGACGGTCTGTAACAGCATTAAGCCGCTGATCATCTTTTGTGGGAAGCTGAATAGAAAACTTTTTAAGATTTTCCTTCGATAAGAGCTCCTTCAATGTGGTCAGAAATTGAAATTCCCAGGAACCTTTATAATAATTTCCCTGCCATTTTTCGCTGAAGGCAAGCATTTCAGATAACAGCTTGCTTACCGGATAGATTCCCGGTTCATTATAAAAACCGTCAGAACTTTCTTCGGGAAAATAGATGTTGATAATATACAGATCCTGAGTGTTAAACATCAGGTTATGAGGATGTTTTAGTGATAAGATTAAAACCCGTCAGCCAATCTGGAAATTTTGACAGTGATCCGGAAAAAATATCATACTGTTGTAACTGGTATTTTTTTTGTTATCCTCTGAAAGCCAGCCAGCTTTATCAGTGGGTGTACTTTACTGGACAGTTCCGTTTTACAGACGGTTTTTCAGCTTAATTGTAAGATTGGTAATACGTAAATATAAACAGTTACAGAGATATGCTTTGGACAGTATGTGTTTTGTGTATGACAATTTTAGGACTGATGTTTTTACTGAAAAGACTTCATCAGCCTTATCTTATTGCCTATATCATAGCAGGGATACTATTGGGACCTTACGGAGTAAAGCTCTTTGACCAGCCTGAAGAAATAGAGGCAGTTGGTGAGGCAGGGATTTTATTGCTGATGTTTTTTATCGGGATGGAAATCAATGTCCCCAATAAAAAAAGCCTTATTATTAAGCCGGTATTGGCTCAGGGCATCAAAATATTGCTGAGCTTTATGTTCGCTTTTTTACTTGGATGGATCCTTACACTTGATTTTAAGAGTATTTTGCTCATCGCAATTCTCTTTACCTTTAACAGTACAGCAGTGGTTGTGGAATTTTTGAAGAAACACGGAACACTGCATACAGCTTTTGGTATTGTTATTCTCAATATTCTGTTGCTGCAGGATCTTCTCCTGGCCCCGGTGCTGACCTTGCTTAAGTTTTGGAATGGTGAAAAGTTTAATATGCTGAACTTTGTCATTCCCCTGGCTATCTGTATCGGAATTTTTTTAATATTCAGGAAAATAAGGCATCTGAGGGAAATCAGATTTTCAAGTACGTTTCTTGAAAATGACCATGATCTGCAGGTGTTTTCCGGCCTTTTTATCTGCCTTGGGTTTGGGCTTGTTGCAGAAGTTGTAGGTTTGAGTGCTGCATTGGGAAGTTTTATTGCCGGAGTTGTAGTAGGAAAGATCAGGGCATTTCACTGGCTTGAACATTCCCTGTTGCCCTTCAAGGTTTTCTTCGTGGCACTTTTCTTTGTATCCATTGGTTTGAGGCTGGACCTCAATTATCTGTTTTCCAATTATGTGCTCATTACCATAGGTACTTTAGTTGTACTGATCAGCAACAGTGTCATGTCATCTATATTTTTCAGAATATTGAACTTCAGATGGAAAGACAGTTTTTATGGAGGTGCATTGCTGTCCCAGACGGGAGAATTTGGAATCCTTGCCCTTTCCATTGCTTATAAAACAGGAATGGTGGGATATGATCTTTATAAGGCCGGACTTGGAATTACCTGTTTATCACTTCTGTTGTCTACTATTTGGATCAGTTGTTCTGTTAATTTCCGTAGAAATAAAGCTGTCTGAGAGCAAAGGAATCAAATGCATGTGAGATTATACAGATAGCTATATGCCAAAAAACTGAAATTTTGACAGGAATGCGGAAAAAATATCACACTTTGGCAACTGGTATTTTTTTTGATAAATTTTTCATATACAGCTGGCCGGCTGACGTGTAATTAAATGATTGTTAAACTTATTTAAAAAGAAATTGCTATGAATAATCTAGTAAGAAGAAACGGAAACAGCAACCTGGCTTTTTCAAACATCTTTGATGATTTTTTTGGTCGTGAACTTTTTAACTGGGGAAATAACAATTACTCTTCTACCAGTACAACAGTACCATCAGTAAATATAAAGGAAAACGGAGAAGCGTATGAAGTTCAGGTTGCTGCTCCGGGAATGGATAAGAATGATTTTCAGATCAAACTGGATGGTAACCTGCTGACGATTTCATCCATGAAACAGGACAGCAGTGAAACAAAAGAAGAGAATTTTACAAGAAGAGAATTCAGTTATCAGTCCTTCCAGAGAAGTTTCGAACTTCCAAAGGATGTTGTAGACCAGGATAACATTAATGCAAAATATGAAAACGGGTTGCTTATGCTGACCATTCCTAAAAAAGAGGATGCAAAGCAGAAACCACCTAGAATGATCGAAATATCGTAAACTGAAAATGGCTGCTAAAAGGCAGTCATTTTTTATTTTTATACTTTTTTAAATATGTCGGTGGTATATTGTTTAACTTGTTGGTTTTAATGGTTTTAAATAGTTGTGGTGGTCCAGAATTTGCATTTAAAGATAATACCTTTTTACTAAGATATTGTTTTGAAATCATAACAAATAACTGAGTAATTATGATCATCGATGAAAATCTTTTACTTGAAAATGGAGCAGTTTATGAGGATTATCAGGCAAAGGAAATTATTTATGAGCTGGGAGATATTCCCCATTATTATTTCCAGATTGTTAAAGGAACAGTTGAATTGAATAATTACCATGAAGATGGGAAAGAATTCACACTGAATATCATTTCAGAGGGGCAGAGCTTTGGAGAGTCTTTACTTTTTGGGAACAAGAAATATCCGATGAATGCCATTGCAAAAACCGATTGCAAAATCCTTAAACTGCCAAAGTCCAATTTTTTGAGTATGCTGAGTGAAAATATGGAACTGATTTTTACCATGTTCCGCTATCTTTCTGACCGGCTTTTCTATAAATATGTAATGCTGTTTAATAATTCTACCATAGACCCGGTGCTGAAGATAAAATCTTTAATGGATTATTATAAGG
This sequence comes from Chryseobacterium gleum, assembly GCF_900636535.1. Lineage (NCBI taxonomy): Bacteria > Pseudomonadati > Bacteroidota > Flavobacteriia > Flavobacteriales > Weeksellaceae > Chryseobacterium > Chryseobacterium gleum. The sequence goes on along the minus strand of NZ_LR134289.1, from coordinate 1,941,349 downwards.
AAAGCTCACTGAACCAAAGCCCTTATTCTTACCTGGTTCCGCTCACCAGACAGCAAATTGCCAATTTAACGGGATTACGTGTGGAAACAGTTATACGTACCATTAAAAAGATGGCAGAGGATGGACTTCTTAAACTGGATGGACGACAGATTTTTTACTGAAATCAGATGTCGGGGGGCTATTTGAAAATAATCACAGACAATCAGTTTAAAAAACAGGATGTAACAGTTCGTAAATAACAATTGTCTTCATTATAAGATGAAAGTCCTGCAGTTACTCATTGTGCTGTATTATTATTTCTTTAAAAAATAACCTCATGAAAGCGTACACAGGTATTCTGATTCTATTGAATTTTTTACTGGCACCAATACTGCAGGCCCAGCAAACATTGTGGGGCAGCCGGCAGGAAAAGGAAAGTATATACATTATTCAGGATAGCGTAATGATCCGCACAAGGGACGGAGCAGAAATTTCTGCAATGGTGGTACGTAAAAAAAATGATAATGTTCCTCTGCCTGTAATACTGCAGTTTACAATTTATGTGCGGGATCAGGGACGGGATATACAATCGCTTAAAGAAGCTGCAGACAGAGGATATATAGGTGTTATGGCTTATACGAGAGGAAAGCGTTTCAGTCAATCTGAGATTTTTCCGTATGAAACCGACGGAAAAGATGCCTATGATGTGATAGACTGGATCAGCAGGCAGCCATGGTGTAATGGTAAAATAGGAATGTACGGAGGAAGTTACAACGGCTTTACGCAATGGGCCGCAGCCAAAAAGCTGCATCCTGCCTTAAAAACAATTGTCCCATACGTTGCTAATCGCCCGGGAATGGGACTTCCTATGGAAAATAATATTTTTATCAATCCTAATTATGAATGGTCCTTTTATGTAGGCAATAATAAATATCTGGATAACAAAACAGGTGACGACCGGAAAAGATTCCGGAATATGATGTTCAGATGGTGGGAAACAGGAGTCGCTTATGGTAAAATGGATAGCATTGATGGCACACCCAACCGTCTTTTTCAGCGTTGGATAAGCCATCCTGCTTTTGATTCCTATTGGCAGAATATGGCTCCATATAAGGAAGATTTTGCCGGAATTAATATTCCTGTACTGGCCTTTGACGGGTATTATAATGATTCTCAGAATTCAGGAATATACTATTTGCGTGAACTCAATAAATACAATCCTCAAACGCCGGCTTATCTGGTGATTGGTCCTTATGGTCATTTCGGAACACAAATGGGAGGGCAGGAGGTCATTAACGGATATACAGTGAGTAAAAATGCTTTATTTCCCATCAGAGAATACACCTATCAATGGTTGGACTATATTCTGAAAGGTGCTGAAAAGCCTTCTTTTCTGAAAGATAAAATAAACTATCAGGTAATGGGAACAGATGAATGGCGAAGCGCCCCTTCAATTGATGCCATGCACAACAGGTACCTGAAATTATATCTAAGCTCTGCCAAGGTGAGTGATGATAAGTATTTGTTAAGCCCAAATAAGCCTGAAACCAAAAAATATTTAGTTCAGAAAATAGACTTTGCAGACCGTACAACCAGCAATAATGATTATTACCCGGATCCCATTATTCGGGAAAGTATATCTGGTAATGGTTACGTTTTCATAAGTGAGCCTTTGGATGCTATGCTGGTAAACGGATCTTTCCTTGGAAACATAAAATTTAGCATTAATAAAAAAGATGCAGATATTGGAGTCACTCTCTATGAACTTACTCCTGAAGGTAAATATTTTCATCTTTCTTACTATATCGGCAGGGCAAGTTATGCCAGAGATAATACTAAAAGACAATTACTGACCCCTGGTAAAAAAGAAACCATCACCTTTGAAAATACTCATCTGGTCAGCAAACAGCTGCAGAAAGGTAGCCGTCTGGTCGTTGTACTGAATATCAATAAAAATCCGTTTTCAGAACTGAATTACGGTAGTGGAAAAACTGTAGCTTCCGAAACCATTGCCGACGCAAAAGAACCATTGATTATTCATTGGTTTAATGATAGTTTTGTTGAGATTCCTGTTTTACAATAGCTGATGTAAGTTCCGTTAATTTGAATTCTATTCCTATTTTCGCTGTCGACAGATATAACTAAAAAAGGCATGAAATTATTCTAAATTAATATATTTGGCTACTATTAAATGAAGGAAAGTCATACATTCACGTTCGGGAAATAAATACTCTTTAGTTTCTTTTCTATTTTCATATGATCAGCATCATACTATGCATATTATTATCCTGCTATATTTGTAACAATAAGATCAGGAAAAATAAGAAAATAAGAACAACAAAACCTAAACTAAATTATTATCCGTTCTAAGAAACTTATTTTTCAATAAATGGCAGAAAAGGAGCATGTTATTACCTATAGAAGATGTACCAATGATCAAAAAATAGCAGTTATTGGTATTATTAAAAATTATTATCACAGTTCTACAGCTAATAATATTGTGGTATTGCCAGTTAATGCAAACTGCATTATCTACCAATGATTATGTCGAATATTCCCCTGCAGCGTTACGAAGATTTAAAGGAGATACTGTGTTCCCAATGTGACTATACTATAACGCTTTCATGAGAGTAACTATATTTTCTATACCTCAAACTTTACCTTATTAATACCAACCTGACTTTTTAAAAGTCAGGAAAAATAAATTTGGCAGCTATTAAGAATTGAATATTTACGAAATAATGTTCAGCAACCATGACTTTTATCCTTTGAGAGGAAAAACTCTGAGTTGCTTAAAATTTGCACTTATAATTACTGCCGATTTTACTGAGATATTCATTCGTAAGCATAACAAAAAATTAAATAGTATGATTATCAATGAAGATCTTTTGCTCAAAAATGGAGCAGTTTATGAAGACTATCCCGCAAAGGAAAATATTTACGAAATAGGAGGTATTCCGCATTATTATTTTCAGGTTGTTACGGGAACAGTAGAATTGAATAATTACCATGAAGATGGGAAGGAGTTCACGCTGAATATCATTCCAGAGGGACATAGCTTCGGGGAATCTTTGCTTTTTGGAGATAAGAATTATCCGATGAATGCCATTGCAAAAACCGATTGCAGAATTCTTAAATTACCAAAATCCAATTTTTTGAGTATGCTGAGTGAAAATGTAGAACTGGTTTTTACAATGTTCCGTTATCTTTCGGACCGGCTTTTCTATAAATATGTAATGCTGTTTAGTAACTCCGCCATAGATCCTGTGTTGAAGATAAAGTCTTTATTGGATTATTACAAAGAAAATGCAGCAATTCAATCGCCTTATTCTTACAGAGTCCCGCTTACCAGACAGCAAATTGCCAATTTAACAGGATTACGTGTGGAAACGGTTATACGTACTATTAAAAAGATGGCAGAAGAAAGTATTCTTAAACTTGATGGTCGACAGATTTTGTACTGATAATTTAGAAATAATAATCTCCATATAAAGATGTAAATATCTGTAATTCATATTGTTTAAAAGCATAATTTTGAGTAAAACAAATGTACTGTTCTTAAAATAATAACCATTACAACTTAAATCCAAATGAATATACCGTTATTTACGTCTGCTCTTCCAACTGCAGTGCATCCTGAACTGGACGTCCTTACAGATCATATGAAAAACTTTTTTAAAACAGAAGTCTTCAATATAATGAATGAGAACACACAGCAATATGGAGATTATATAGCAGTCGGTGCCCAATACACAGCGTATATTTTTCCTTTTGGAAATATAGAAAAACTTAAATCTGTTTGCAGATATTATAGCGTGTGGGCTCTGATGGACGATCAGTTTTTTGATAATTCTGTCGATCTGGATAATATTCTTGAGGTGATTGAAGGGTTTAAAGCAGCAGTGAATGAGCAGCCGGAGATTGATACGTTGTTTTACCCGATTGCCCGTTTTTGTTCAGGCACAAACTGGACTCAAGAGGCGAAAAACATTTTCAGACTTGAAACGGTTAAATATCTGGATAATGTATTGGTGCAGCGTACCATAGAAGTGCAGAAAAAAGAGGTTTCTCTTGATGATTATCTTGAATGCAGGGCATATGATGTTGCAATGCCGGTCATGTTTTCTCTGTTATGGTATCTTCATGATGATTTGCCGCCATCTTCTTATTACAGCGGTGTATTTGAAAAAGCTTTTAAAATTTCAGGTTTTACGATAGGACTTCTTCTTGATTTGTATTCCTATAAGGCTAAAAAGAAGGAAATCAAAGAATATGCACATGCTGTAAAAATTATCCAGAGACTTGAAAACTGTGATGAACAGTCCGCGATTGATAAGGTGGTTTCTTTATTCTATCAATACTCATCTGAACTGGAAAAAGAGTTTGATCGGCTTGAAACTCAATATCCCAATGAAGTTCGTTATTTCAGGTATATACAATCCGGCTCAATCCGGTATTGTAATGAAAACAGGAAGATCCGTTATCTGAAGGAGCATGAATCAGATGAAAATATATCTAAAGAACGAACGATACTTTGATATCTCACCTCTAAACGTGAGACAAATGGAACCCCTTTAAATGCAATATTTAAAGGGGTTTTTATATTATTGTGATAATCTACATGCAATTTAAAATACGCCTACTTCTGATACAAAACTTGTAAAGTATTTGTTTGCAGTAGTTTGCTGCTATTTAGGGACAAATAGGAGATAAATACTCACAAACCAATAATAGCTATATTAAAGTTACTTTGTCTCCTGGTACTCCGGAGATCTTGTTTTTTTAAGTTCTGTATCGGCAAGTGGTTTTTTAAAGGCTTTTTGCCTTATGGTAAACAAATAGTAACTTTTATATACTCTTATTTAGAAAATCCAATATCATCCTGCCAATTTCCTGATGAACCACTGTCCTGTCAATACCTTTGGGATCTTCAAAAAAGATAGCCTCATCCGGACTATACTCCTTTACTTTTGGTAGAAAAATATAATGGCCAAGATTCCTTTTAAGTATTCTGATCTGGGATGTAGGAATAAAACGATGATATTTTATAGCATTGCTTTTTATTGGGGCAATTGTATCCCCCTCAGTTCCGATAATAAGAACCGGGGCTTCTATTATAAACTGATCTTTGGTAGAGAAGCCTAATCCTAGAGCAGGCGCTAGCGCCACAAACGCCTTAATTCTATCATCTTTTATATTTTGAGGTATCTGTTTACAATCAATATCGTAAATTAGTGCAGTGAGATCTCCCAGTTCCGGAACATTCAACTCCTGCTTTCCCTGTTTATCTCTGGCCACTCTCCTTAGCAAAGAGCAATCTAATTTGGCTCCCGCCAAAGCAAGTGATGTATATCCTCCCAGAGAAAATCCTACAACTGCCAACTTATCATCATCTATTATTTCAGATAACTCTGTATCTTTCAACAGCTGAGATATTACAAAGGAAATATCCAATGGACGTTCCCAATACCTCACAAAATACTCTGGAATTCTGTTATCTGTAGTATTTCCAAAATGATCGACTGATGCTACAATGAACCCTCTTTCTGCAAGCAGCTTTGCCAGCCATATCAAACTGAACCTGTTACCTCCTGTACCGTGTGACAATAAAATGCATGGATGTTTTTGTACATGCATTTTAGATGATTTTTTTCCACTCACAATAGCAGGATCATGCGGATACCAGATCTCTGTCAGGAGTAAACGATTCGCTCTTGAATTATCAATATATTCCTTTGACAGATGATTGATAGTTTTAGTTTGCGCCGCTGTATAAGCATAAGCTAAAAATATTATTAAGTAAACGATTCTTATCATACATATTTCTATTATATTTTATAGACAGCTGAAAAGTTATTTTTATTACGTTGTAATACCATTTATAGTGTATTGGGATCTTGACTCTTTCAATAACTTATAAAAAAATTAAGACGCTAAAATTTAACATATTGGATACAATTTTATGGCAAAGTCAGAATTCAGCTATTGTGAAAAATCAGAATTTTGATAAATAAGTGTATAATTCTTCTTCTGGGGTAAGATTTAGTTTCTTTCTGAGGCGATATTTCTTGGCGTCCACAGATCGTATGGTAGAATTAGTAAAAATAGCAATTTGCTTGGTTCCGAAATTCATTTTTAAATACGCACATAATCTAATGTCGGCCGTTGATAATTTTGGGAATTTTTCCGTTATATTTATTATAAATTGAGGGTATATTTCTTGAAATTTTGTATAAAATGCCTGTTCATTTTTTGTGGCAAGATCAGTAAGTTGATTCAACTGTTCTGTGCTGGTATATGATTTAATATCCTGATTATTGTTTTCTTGTTCAGTAGTTGGTGTTGTTTCTGATTTGAAATTTTCTACTATATTTCGCTTAGGTATAATCATCAGAATAATAAGCAATAAACATATCCCCATAATACTGTAGTCAAAGAAATCAAATCTCCTGTAATCTTTATTCTCAATATTCTTTATTTTATTTATTACTTTTTTTGTTTCAAAATTCAAACTGTCATTGATTTTTTTATAATTATTATGTTGATTAAGAGCGTTTTGATAATCCTTTAATGCTTTATAAGCTTCTGATAGCATGGGATAAACATTTTTTAACTCATCATTTTGATTATATTTTTTTGCAAGAAAAATAGACTTATTAAAATAATCTATTGCCACTTCATGTTGATATTCTTTCATCGAAATTATTCCTAATGCTTTGTATATTTTTACCAAAGTCGCCTTATCCGTACTATTAATAAGGTATTTTTCAGCAGTAAGAATGTATTTTTTAGCATCTTTTACATTTCCTTTATGTAATAAAATGTGGCCAATAACAGTAGCAGTTGCTGAGAGGTATTTTTTTTTTATTTGGATTTGAACTTTTGATCTTAGAAGCATATTGATATGCTTTGTTTGCATATGATAGCATTGAATCCGTATCAGATTTATAAGCTTCATAATAAGAGGCCATAGTAGAACTAATATTCATTAGAGATTGGTATTTCTGATCGTTTTCAACAATATTTATAGCGATTTCTGACGCTTTTTTTAATTCATATTTTGCTAGATTATATTTTCCGATTTTAATATACATCCATGCCTTATATCTTAAGGCTCTACTTAGAATAAAATGATTATTTAGTTCTGTAGCCAGTCTGATTGTTTCATCTGATTTTTCATGTATTCCATTGATATTGTTTGTATTGTAATATATTTCCAGAAACTTAATTAATGATGCTAAACGTCCCCCATCATATCCCAGATCCTTTGAAAGATAATAAGCTTCGGTGATTAATCTTAGCATTTCCTTATCTCCTAAATTTGAATATGCATTTTTATTATTGGCTACATTGATGAGACTATCAATTTGACGTTGGGATGGATCTTTAGCACTCACGATTAATATCATGAATGAAAACATTAAACCAAAAAATTTCATAATCTAATGTATTGTATAAATTATTTGTGTTTATAGCATGAAACTGCTGAATTATAGGTACAAAATTATATATAATTATTTAATAAATAAATTTATAGGCTATTCTACACGGGGTTACTGCTAAAAAACAAGGGTTTACATAGGCTATACCCTTTTATTAACGATGAAGAGAAATTATCCCCTAATGCCTATCAAACAGTAAATTATTAATCCTGCGAGTTCTTAAAAAAATGTCACTTTATCATACTAAGATACTTTTATGTTGCGAACTACATGCATTTTTGAGTAAATACGAGTTCTTATAAAATTTAGTGGGTTATCCTGCCATTATCTTCTTAAAGGTACTTTATTTCTTTTGTTAATAATGTGGTTTAAAACAGGTATAGATGAGTGATTATGAGGAGGTATTTTTTTCACAAAAACATGTTTTTTTTCCAGTTTTGCAATACAAAATAAATCTATTTGCACTCAGGCAAGTTTAGTAATGATTTTCAAATAAATAACTTTTGAAAAGTTGGGTATAGTAACCGGACAGAAGCTTTTTAAAGTATTAGGTTCGGATGTCCCTTTAAAGATTACATTTTTAAATTCAATTTATAATTAAAATTATATACTTATGAGAAAGACTGCTTTACTGGCAAGTTTTTGTTTGTCAGTTACTTTATTTAGTCAGGTGGGAATAAATACCACTACCCCTAATGCAAGCTTAGATGTTGTAGGTAAGCCAGCAAATCCTGCTTTTTATGATGGTATTATTGCTCCAAGAATTACAGGAAACCAACTTTCTGCTAAAAACTATACTCCAAGTCAGAAAGGTGCAATTGTATATGTTACTTCAGCCGCTAATAACCCTACAGTGCAAACTAAAAATGTTAAAGAAGAAGGTTATTATTACTTTGATGGTAGTATCTGGCTGCGATTCAGTTCCGGACTCGATTCCACAACCTATTCTGGCAGTGGAACATATGGTAAAATCAGAGAAGGAAGTGGATCAGTACTGGATGATGATTATACTATTATTCTTAAAGGAAATATAACTTTACCTTCCCCGGGTGGCAGTAATACTAATAGAATCCTGGTTTTGTGTACAGCAAATTCTGGGGGAAAGCTAATATCGTCTTCTTCCGGGTCACAAATATACTTGCCGTTACATGGACCAGTTCCCAGCACAACAGTCAATCCAAATACGAATAAATGTTTAACATTTCATTCGAAAGGAAATTATTGGTATGTGACAAGCTCATACTAAGAATAAATACTATTTAATTTTGATATGCTAGAAAAGTGTTCATCTAACTTGAAGGTAGTTAACTGTTGTCCCTCGACGGTTATTATAATTCGAGAACAGTATCAATTTTTTTCGCAGATTCTAAAGACATAAATGACAAGCATACAATTAAAACATCATTATGAAGAAAATTAAATATTAGCACAATAATAAAATCTAAACCACTAAAAAGTATATAGTTTATAGTGTTATTTACTTTAAAATGTTCCGAAAAGCAACAGTGATTGGTGTTATTAAGTATACTTGGTTGATTGTGGTATACAATATTGTAGGAAAGTTTTTTTTCATTTAAAGTGTTTTTTGGCTTTTCGGCTATCCTGTCCCTTTTTATGGGACAGGGTTTTATTTAAAATAAATAGCAAATAGTTTTAAAATATCTAAATATACCCCGCTCCGCAAAGTCTCCTGACTTGAGGAAAAAATAAAAATTTCCTTAACAACAATTCTCCAAAATCAGAAAACTTCACGGGGAAACTCCAATAAACAAAAAAACAGCCTTAAAAAGACTGTTTTATATTTGAATTCAAGATTTTTAAAAGATGATCGAATTTATTTCCCGATACAAAACTTAGAAAAAATATTCCCTAACACTTCATCATTAGTCACTTCACCGGAAATTTCTCCAAGATGTTCCAGGGCATTTCTAAGCTCATAGGCCAATAGTTCTGTAGAGATCTGGAATGAAATGGCTTCCTTCACTTTATGAACGGCATGCAGAGACTTTCTTAAGGCTTCAAAGTGGCGCTGGTTGGTGATTACCACGTTATTTTCTTCAGATTTTAAATGCTCAACATATGATGAAAGTTCATTCTTGAGATCCTGGATATTTTGGTTTTCAACCGCGGAAATTTTAATGAAATCAAACTCATGGGAAATGGCATTCCTGAAAATGTCTTCCACTGTTTCGTATTTGGCAGGCATCACTTCATCAATTTTTGTAGCGCAGATAATCAGTTTCAGATCTTCTCTCACTAAGGACTGAATCATTTCAATATCCTCGGAAAAATCTTCCGTAGCAGCATCAGCAAGATATACAAGAATGTTGGCGTTTTCTACCTTTTCTTTAGCCTTTTTTACCCCGATTGCTTCAATTTCATCCACCGTTTCACGAAGTCCTGCCGTATCAATCAATCTGAACGCATGCCCTTTAATATGAAGAACTTCCTCAATGGTATCTCTTGTAGTTCCTGCAATATTGCTTACAATCGCCCTTTCTTCCTTCAAAAGCGAATTCAGTAGAGTAGACTTTCCGGCATTGGGTTTTCCGATGATGGCAACAGCAGTTCCGTTTTTAATGGCATTTCCGTATTGGAAGCTTTCAATCAGTGAATTTAATTTGACTTCAATTTTATCCAGTAATCCGCTTAAGGCACTTCTGTCAGCAAACTCCACATCTTCTTCAGCAAAATCAAGTTCCAGCTCAATTAAAGAAACGAAATTTAAAAGATCAGTTCTTAATATAGAAATCTCATTGGTAATTCCTCCCTTCAATTGATTGATGGCAACTTTTCTCGAAGCCTCATTTTCAGAGGCGATGACATCAGCAATCGCTTCTGCCTGGGAAAGGTCAATTCTTCCGTTAATAAAGGCACGAAGAGTAAATTCTCCCGCTTTAGCCATTCTTGCTCCGTTTTTGATCAGGGTTTCAAGAATACGTTTTCCGATATGCGGCGAGCCGTGAAAAGCAATTTCCACAGAATTTTCAGTGGTGAAACTTTTCGGGGCCAGGAAAATAGAGAGCATTACTTCATCAATAGCTTCTTCCTCATCCATAAAATAACCGTAATGGATGGTATGGGATTTTTGCTTTGCCAGGTTTTTAGCCGGAAAACTTTTCTGAACTACAGATAAAGCTTCATTTCCTGAAACTCTGATGATGCCTAAGGCACCTATTCCATTGGCCGTAGCCAAAGCACATATCGTATCGTTATTCATGGTGCAAATTTACGGTTTTTAATATGAATTTTCGTGGAGGTCTGTTATTCAGATTATCTATTGTTTTATTCAGGCTTAAACAGGGAGAGTTGGAAAGTTGCTTGTTGTTTTTTTTGAATTAAACTGCGTCTTCACAGGATGAAAAATCAAAATTTTAGAATTAAATAATGCTGTTAAGGATCAGGCTTTTTAATGTTTGTAATCTATTGCTGGATAGTAGGTCAGGTTGTTTTGAATAAAGTGGGAAATGGAGGTTAAAGTCAACCAATTTATGATACGTAAAAAATTAAACACGTGTTTGGTATGTTAATTGTTTCTTAATGCGCCAATGATGTTGAGAATTGAAATATTGTTCAAATAATCGGTAATAATTCGTTAAAATATTATAAATGTACATGAATAAATTATTTTTTTTAAATATTAATGAAAAATTGATTTTTTTATTAATGCTTGCTTTCAATGCTTTAGCCTATGCTCAATGCATTCCTTACACAGGGCAGACAATGACAAGCGGAAATACCTATTGTCTTAACGGAAATCTTACTGTAAATACCAATATCAGTATCCCGAACGGTGCAACACTTATCATACAATCCGGACAGCTGCAGTCTAACAGTATTCAGGTAGATGGAATCTTGGAAATCACTGGCGGAACAAGTGTGAAGTCTACGGGAACGGTGAAAGTAGGGACTTTCGGGTCTCAGAAAAATTCAAAAATCAAATTAGGAACCAAATCTTTCCTGTCTCTTGTAGGATCAGTGATTCAGGAAGATCCTACCTTCGGAGGCTTTTATCCGGGAACCACTTCAGTGATCGAAATGGGAACAAGCAGCGTGGTGGAGATTTGCGGAACATTTACCCAGCAGTCTACTACTTATCCTTCCGTTGAATATGTAGGTGCTCCTGCCGGCAAAGCGTATTGCATTGCAAAAGCAGATGTAAGTGGTGGCGGAGGTGCTTCCATCATCAGTGATGACAGTCAGATTGTAACCATTGCCATGGGATCTGTGATAGGATTAGGAATGGGGAATTCAAGCTTCTGCGGACCGAATGCAACAAAGGCGATGTGCCCTTCTCTTTGGCCTGAAGGATTATCAGAAGATAAAACAAGTTGTGGAAATGCTCCGGTGATTATTGATGATATTGACGGATTCTGTACAAAGTCCGGAATTACCGGTACACCGGATGGATATACCAGATTCGGAATTACTGTACAGCAGAAAAATAATTCCTGGCCGGAAAACATTCCTAATGGATTTTTAGCGATGGAATCAAAAAATAAAGGATTTGTCATCACCAGAGTTCAGCATGTAAGCCAGACTCCACAGCCCGGAGATGCCATCGCAGAACCGAAAGAAGGAATGCTTTTATATGACATTCAGGATAAATGTGTAAAGCTTTACAATGGGACAGAATGGAAATGCATCCAGAAAAGCTGTAATGATTAATCTAAACGATAACAAAATGAAGAATATAAAAAACATAAGTATAGCGGTTGCTCTGGTAGCCTTTAATTCATTTTTTGCCCAGGTTGCTATCGGTAAACAAACCGTGGACGGGAATAGTACCGTATTAGATTTTGATAACGTGCCTGGGAATACCAAAGGTTTGATTCTTCCGGCTACATCAGGTTTTCCGACCGGGAATCTGGCCAATGGAACATTGATCTTTGATCTTACGGATAACAAAGTGAAGGTATACGAAAATGATACCTGGAAATCTTTGTCAGATGCCGGAAATTCAGGCCAGGTAACCCTTAATAATTCTGCAGAATCACGAAAAGGAGTGATTATAGGAAAGGCTGAAAGCACTGCAGATGGGGTATTGGTATTGGAATCAGAGAATAAAGCAATGGTACTGCCGAAAATAGAAGCTCCGCATCTCAACGTAAAAAATCCTTATCCGGGAATGATGTGCTATGATACAGCCAGTAAAACGCTTGCAGTATTCGACGGTTCAGTCTGGAATTACTGGAAATAGCAATAGAATAATTCTGATGGAAGATAACAAAAGCAGCTGTGTGAAAATATACAGCTGCTTTTTCTTTTGGCTTAAACAATCTGGGCACTTTCCTTGATGCTGTTCATCACAAAAATACTTTTGGTCTGGCCGATACCTTCAATCTCTGATAATTTGTTCACAAAAAACTCATGGAATTCATCCATGTTGGGAGCCAGGATCTTGAGCATAAAATCAAAATCTCCGCTGATGTTGTAAAATTCTACCACCTCTTTAAGTCTGCCAACTTCCTCAATAAATTTTCCTGCTGTTTTTTTATTGTGAACATTTAAGGCAATCATACAGATCACCATCATTCCTTTATCGACCTTTTTACGGTCTACCACAGCGGTATATTCTTTAATGATTCCCTGTTTTTCCATACGCTTGATACGCTCATGCGTAGGCGTGGGACTCAGGTTGATTCTTGCAGAAATATCACGGACACTCATCTTGGCGTCTTTCTGAAGCAGACGAAGAATCGACAGGTCTTTTTCGTCGGGAATATAATTTTCAGTTGCCATTTTGTTCTGTTTATATAGTTTTTTTTAAACGCATCAGATGTTTTGTTCTTTTAGATGGATTAAATAATTAATATTGTTCCAAATGTAAGCTTAAATTTTTAAATACGTTCTGTTAATTTTAATTTTGCAGGAAATTTGAAACATGGGTACAAAGAAGAATATTATATTAATTTTAGCATCGGTAGGAACATTTGTGGAGGCTTTGGATATTGCCATTATTAATTTAACTATTCCTTCTATTCAACAGCAGTTTCAAATTGGAGCCGAGACTGTACAATGGCTTCAGACATTGTATGTATTGTTCTTCGGAGGCTTCCTGATCATCGGAGGAAAACTTTCAGACCAGATCGGAAGAAAAAAAATGTTTTTACTCGGGGCTTTGATTTTCATGCTTACTTCATTAGGGGCAGGATTGTCGCAAAATTTTGAAGTACTGGCTGTTTTCCGTGCTTTGCAGGGGCTTGGAGCTGCTTTAGTAATGCCATCAGCATTATCTATCGTGACCAATACCTTCAGGGAAGAGCAGGAAAGAAACCGGGCGATCGGGATCTTCAGTTCATTTGCTGCCATCGGTTCCGGCAGTGGTCTTTCGGTAGGAGGAATTATCAGTACTTACCTGAGCTGGCACTGGGTTTTCCTCATAAACGTTCCTATCCTTTTAATTACACTGGTATTATCATACTATTATCTTCCGGCAGATGAAAAAAATGAAACAGCTCAGAAAACAGATATGGTGTCCGGAATATTGATGGTGCTGGGTCTTTTAAGCCTGACCTATGGAACACACGAATTGATTCACATTAAAGAACAGCCTTTTCTGGTAACAGGCGCTTTGGTTGTAGCGTTAATGCTTCTTACTGTGGTATATTACCGATTGAAGTCTGTGGCTGAACCTTTAGTTGATTTGAAATTATTTAAACACAGATCTTTGGTCGTTTCCAATGCTGCATTCTTTACCCTGGGAGCATTTTTTATCGGATTTTTATTCCTTATTTCACTGATGCTTCAGAAAGATATGGGATACAGTGCTGCTTCAGCGGGATTAATGCTTGTTCCGTTCAGTATCATTTCCGCTTTAACGGCAAAATTTATTCTGCCTCATGTCTCAAAACGTCTGGGCTCGTCCCAAATGGGTGTTCTAGGATGGTTGTTTATGCTGATGGGAGGCCTGTTATTGCTGATCTCTGTTTACACCGGACATCCGCTTGCACTTGTTTTATTCGGGGCCGCTTGTATTTCCGGGGTTGGAATGACGTTCTGCTTTACCGCGCTTTCCGTAATGGGAATCCAGGATGTTGAACCTTCTCATTACGGACTGGCATCAAGTCTGAGCTCTACAAGTTACTTTCTGGGTGCGGGGATAGGGTTATCATTCATGACTTTGATGGGCCAGATTTTTCCATCGGAATTTTCAGTGGGAAGCCTTAACCTGATAATATTGATTGGTTATGCTCTTTTAGCGCTCGGGATGCTATTTTACTTTATTTTGAAAAGTTTAAAAATAAAGCAGGCAGAAGTAGCTGTTTCATAAGCGACTTAAAAATACACAAACTATATGAAGAAAGAATCGATGCTTAGGTGTTGGTTCTTTTTTTGTGAAAAGGCAAAAAAGTAAAATGGCTAAATAGCAGAATTGTAAAATGGTAAAACCGCAGAATGGCAAAATGGCAAAATTTATCTGTGTGCCTTTTATGTCTCTCTGTCTTTTTACTCTTTTACCTTTTTGCTGTTTTATCCTTAATCTCTTTACTTTATTCATTATATTTGTCTCATACTATACATCAGGAAAATACAGGTTATCAGCGATCTTCACAGGGAATTTGGAAGTACGGAATTATGTTTTGATCATTCGGATATTGTTGTGCTGGCAGGAGATGTGAATCTCGGAACCAAAGGAATCGAATGGATTAAAGATGCAATTCCCAACAAACCTGTCATCTATATTTTGGGTAATCATGAATACTATAAAGGTTCATATCCGAAAACACTTAATAAAATAAGAGAATCAGCTCAGGGCTCCAATGTTCATGTGCTTGAAAATTCATTTGTAGATATTGACGGAATTCGTTTTCACGGGGCAACCTTATGGACAGATTTTTCAATCTTTGGGAATCCTGTTGAGTACGGAATGATCTGTCAGTCTAAAATGAATGATTATAAAATGATCAGGAGAGATCCATCCTATTCGAAGATCAGAACACTGGATATCTTTAAAATTCATCAGTTTTCAAGGCAATGGCTGATAGAAAGTCTTGAAAATTCAAAAGGAGAAAAAAATATAGTTGTTACTCATCATGCTCCCAGTATCAAATCGGTTCCTGAACATTACAAAGAAGATCCGGTTACATCAGCTTATGTCTCCGATCTGGAAGATTTAATCAAAAAATATCATCCTTTGTACTGGATTCATGGACATATTCATACTCCATGCAGGTATAAGATTGATGAGACTGAAGTAGTTTGCAATCCACATGGCTATATCGATGAGAAATACAACGGCTATGAAAAGGAATTGATTATTGTTGTTTAAGAGCAAAGCAAATATTTCTGGAGGTTTTTTTGTGAAAAGGCAAAAAAGTAAAATGGCAAAACCGCTAAATAGCAAAATTTACCTGTCTGTTTTTCCATGTCTTTCTATCTTTTGCCCTTTTGCTGTTTTACCCTTTTGCCTTAAAAATGATAAAGTAAAATTAAATCTGTTTCGTCTGTACTGATGAAACAGGTTTTTAATCCATTATCATTATGAAGACAAATATACAAGAGGGGATCATTCTTATTCCGGATTTCAGCGGATTTACAGAATTTGTGTTCAATACAAAATTGTATACAGGCGAGTATATTGTACGCCAGTTATTGTCTACACTGATTGATGTCAATGATCAGTACTTTGAAATTTCCGAGATTGAAGGAGATGCCATTTTATTTTACCGTTATGATAAAAATCCGTCTTATCACAGTATTTCAAGAATGCTGTGGAAGATGAGAGCTGCCTTTAACAGGAAAATTGAGGAGCTGAGTAAAAGTTTAAGTATTACCATTGACCTCGCTCTTAAATTTATTGTTCATTATGGATCTTTTTCACAATATAATATCGGAAGCTTCAGAAAACTATATGGAAAAACAATTGTTGAAGCTCATCAGCTTTTAAAAAATGGAGTGGCAGAGCAGCCTTCTTATGCGCTTTTCAGTAATTCCTTTCTGGAAAACAGTAAGAATCAGGAATCTGATTTTAATAAGGATCCGTTCCGGCTGCCTGAAGTAGGGGTAATCCATTATTTTGAAAATTTAAACTAGCGTATATCTTTTTAATATCATTCCTTGTAAATTTGCTATTGCTAGCAGCCCGGGTGAGATCCGGGCTTTTTGATGGGCAGGTCTTCCGGAAATATATTAATCAGGAACTATTTTCGTATGTTGCTGTAAAATATTCATGTATTGATGAGTAAATTTTAAATTTTTTAATTGAAAATTTAAATTATATATAAAATGCTTTTTTAAGAATATTTATTATGGAAGTAGTTTGCATTGTGTTGCTTTATTGAAAAATATGCATTATTTTCTGCTTTATGTTTAAAATTGACACTGGTATCTTGCTGTAAATTAGGTATTTATTTTAATTTTTTTTTCTCTTTTGATGTAACAAATTTATGTTCATAGTGGTCTTATAGAAAAAACTATAATTTCACATGAAAATAATCTTATTTCCAATAGCAGTATTAACAGGTTCATTAGCAATGGCCCAGCAGGCTCAGACACCGGCTGCAAATGATACTGTAAAAGGAAATGCAAAAGAAATAGAAGCTGTTACTCTGGTTGCCAGAAAGCCGACAGTAGAATCTAAAGTAGACAGAACTGTATTTAATGTAGCTAATAGTGCAATTCTGGCAGGAAATACAACTTGGGATGTTCTTAGAATGACTCCTTTGATAAGCATTGATAATAATGATGAGGTAAAAGCGGAGGGACAACTGGTTACGGTTTACATTAATGACAGGAAATCTGTTTTTACAGGAAAAGAATTAAAGGAATATCTTAAAACCATTCCGGCTGATAATCTTATGAAAATTGAAGTGATTACCAGCCCTTCTTCCCGTTATGAAACTTCCGGATCCGTTATCAATATTGTTCTTAAAAAAAGGGATGATGAAGGAGTGAAAGGAAGCATCTCCCTGAACAACAGACAAAGTACCAAAAATTCACAATACACGAATTTCAACCTGAACTATCATAAGAAAAAGTTTACACAAACCTTCATAGGAAGTTACAATAGCGGAAATTATGTACAGAAAACCCAGACCTGGGATAACCGGTATGAAGGAAATAAGCTTACCCAGTTCAATCTTGAAAATCTCATGCGAAATGAAAGCCCGTCTCTTTCTTCCACTTCAGAGTTTGAAATCAATGAAAAGAATAACTTCGGTCTTGTCCTGGAATATTCACAAAATCGGAATTTAGTTTCAGCAGAATCGGATGGGATGACTTCAAAAGATGGAGATCCCGGGGAATCTTTCCACCAGAGTCAAAACAACTGGGGATTCAGCCGTAATCTGGGGACTAATGCTTTCTATAAATATTATGACAAAGAGAAGAACAGAATTTTAGATATTAATTTAGGAACCAATTATTCCAGTGATAACAGTGATAATTTAATTGATAAGCAAATTGATAAACAGGGTGTGATAAAAGATCAGCAGCTGGGAGTGGTCAGTTCAAATCAGATGCGTAATTATTATCTGAAAGTTGATTATACACAGCCTTTTGGTAAAACAGGAGGAACAATGGAAGTGGGAGGTAAAACGGAACTCAACAACCATGTCATTCCCAATACGCTCTATGGTTTCAGTATCAATGATCCGGCATCAGAATTTTTTAATCTGTCCAAAAATGACAGGTTCCATTATGAAGATCATCTGAGCTCTTTGTATGCTAACTACAGTAAGACATTTTTCAAAAAACTGGAAACCAGGATTGGAATCCGTTATGAATATATTGATTACAAAATACGACAGGATGTAGCTGGTACAGAAAGAAAAGATTCTTATGGTACCTTTTTACCTAACCTGTTGCTGAAATATAGTTTTTCAGAGAAATTTGACCTGAGCCTTACCTATAACCGAAGCATCTGGAGACCGTGGTATTCCGAGTTTAATCCCTTTCTGGTGCCTGAAATTAACGGAACTTATTCCAGAGGAAATCTTTATCTGAATCCGAATCCTAATGACCGGCTTTATCTGAAATTCGGAATTTTGAAAAAGTATTTTATTTCCGCAAGGTATATGCATACCAATCAGGATTACTGGACAACTTATGTGACAGAAAACGGCAGAACGGTTTCATTACCCGGAAACTTTGACGGAAAGGTTGAAAAATATTATCTTTTTGCCAATACCAATCAGAATTTCCTGAAAAATAAGCTGAACGTAAATGCCGGGTTTGGATGGTACTATATCAATAACAAAGATTTCAATGAAAAAAATAAGTTGGGAGCTAAGGATTATATCAGCTATTGGGGGGCTTCTGCTAATATCTCCTATACTAATCTGTTCAATAAAAATATTAATGTAAGCGCCTGGATGGAGCTTGCCAATCAGAATAACGGAAATTCTTACGCAAACAACACCAATGTTTTCCATAATATTTCAGTCACCAAAATATTTCCGAAAACACAGATGGAACTTAGCATGCAGCTGATGAATATCTTTAAAAGACCTTATGGAGATAACACAACCTATAGTCCTGACGGAACCTTCAGAGAGTATTCAAAATGGGACTGGTACGGTGTTTCGCTTACTTTTGTAAAACGTTTCGGGAACCAGAAGGTAAAAGAAAATACCAAAACAGATGTTGAGAAAAACGATGGTGGCGGAAAATAATTAAAGATTGTTAGATAAAATGAAGGCAGTTTCCAATTGGAATCTGCTTTTTATTTTGGATTGGAAGCAGGAAGTGAAAAGATTCATCTTTATTATTTGTTTTAAAAAATCTGTGAAATCTCTGTGATCTGTGGGAAAAATTTTTAACGCAAAGTTTTATTAAGTTTCTTATTATTTTAAGGCAGCAAAGTTTTGAATCAATCAAATTGATTCTTTCTAAGCGTAAATACAATCAGAATCCTTCGTAAGCAACTTTGTTGCTTTCTTAGCTCCCTTAAAAATATTACTTTTTTATTTAAAACTTTGCGTTAAAAACCTTCGTAAATCTGGCAGCTTTCAAGAAATCTGGAAAAATAAAAAAAAACAGATCCCGATCTGGAATCTGTTTACATTCTATCAAATAATTATCAAACAGAGTTTAATACTCTTAACGCTTTTTATTTAAGGGTAAATTTTACTTTCGTTTTAATCGCATCGGAAGAATTTCCAATCAGTGCTTCAAAGTCTCCCGGCTCAGCAACCCAATCGTGTTTTTGAGGATCAAAATAACTTAAAGCCGTTTTATCAATCGTGAAAGTAACTTCTTTTTGCTCTCCCGGATTCAGATATACTTTTTCAAAGCCTTTCAGTTCTTTTGCCGGACGCGGAACAGATGATTTTAAATCACTGATGTAAAGCTGGGCAACTTCAGCACCTGCTTTTTTACCCGTATTTTTAACTGTTACAGTAAAGGTAATTTTACCATCCTGTGATATTGTGGTCTGATCTGCTTTTGCTTTCCCGAATTCAAAAGTGGTATAGCTCAAACCATGCCCGAAGCTGAACAGAGGTTTTATATTTTTAGTGTCATGCCAGCGGTAACCTACAAAAATGCTTTCATTGTAAGTGATGTTGATAGGATTTTTCTGGTCTTTACCTTTTCCTGCTGCCAATTCATCCTTTTGACCCGGATATTCTCCAAGCTGATGTGCTGAATTGTCTTCAAGTTTTACAGGGAAGGTAAACGGAAGTTTTCCTGACGGATTGGCATCTCCGGCTAAGATTGCTGCAATAGAATTTCCAGCCTCAGAACCCAGATACCACGCCTGTACAACAGTAGGAACTTCTTTAATCCATGGCATGGCCACCGCATTTCCTGATACCAAAACTACAGCAAGATTTTTATTGGCTTTTGCCAGAGCAGAGATGATCTGATCCTGGTTGTAAGGCAACCCATAGCTTTTTCTGTCATTTCCTTCACTGTCCTGGAAATCTGCCTTATTAAGGCCGCCTACAAAAATCACATAATCTGATTTTTTGGCCAGTTCTACAGCTTCATTCAGTAACTCTGCTTCAGAACGGGTATCTTTTAAATCCTGTCCGGATTTTACCCCATTATATTCTCCTCCGATATCACCTACATACCCTCTGGCATACTGTACATCAGCCTGCTTTCCAAATCTGGTTTTGATTCCGTCCAAAGGCAGCGTCTCATATTTTACTTTTAATGAAGAGGAACCACCACCAACAGTCATTATTTTAATGGCATTTTCTCCGATAACTGCGATCTTTTTAGCCTTATTAAGATCAACAGGAAGAACATTTCCCTGATTTTTTAATAAAACGATTCCTTCTTCACCAATTTCTTTGGCAACCGCTTTATGCGCTTCGGAAGCAATATTTCCGAATGGTTTATTACGGTTCATGGTAGTTTTATAGGCAAGACGTAGTAATCTCGTTACCTTATCATCAAGCTCTTTTGTGCCAACTTTTCCTGCTTTAATTAAATCAAGATAGGGCTTTGCCAGATAATAATTGTCATAGGCATTTTTCGTTCCTGCAGAAAGCCCGTTTGTCCATGATCCGAATTCAAGGTCAAGACCATTATGAATAGCCTGTTCCGTATTGTTTACAGCACCCCAGTCAGATACCACAACGCCCTTGTAATTCCATTCTTTCTTTAAAATATCATTTAAAAGATATTGATTCTGGCTGGCATACTGGCCTTTGTACATATCATAAGCTCCCATGATCGTCCATGAATCTCCCTCTGTTACAGCAGCTTTGAATGCAGGAAGGTAAATCTCATAGAGCGCTCTGTCATCCACATTCACATTACTGGTATGACGGAACATTTCCTGGTTGTTCAGGGCAAAATGTTTTACAGAAGTTGCCACACCATTAGACTGTACCCCTTTGATATAAGGAACCACCATCTTTGAAGTCAGATAAGGATCTTCCCCCATATATTCGAAATTTCTTCCGTTCAGCGGAGTTCTGTAAATATTGACTCCGGGGCCGAGAAGAATATCTTTCTTTCTGTATCGTGCTTCTTCACCCAGCGCTTTCCCGTAGTTCCATGCCATTTTTTTATTCCATGTTGCGGATAAAGCAGTCAGGGCAGGGTAGGCGATAATGGAGTCATTGGTCCATCCGGCCTGGTCCCATTCATCCCACATCACTTCAGGACGAACTCCATGTGGGCCATCCGTAGTCCAGAATTCAGGAATTCCTAATCTTGGAACACCCGGTGAGCTGAATTTTGACTGTGCATGAAGCATAGCCACTTTTTCTTCCAGCGTCATTCTTGATAATGCATCCTGAATACGCTGTTCTACAGGTTTGGATTCATCTAAATAAACGGGAATTGAGTTATTGGTCTGAGCCATATAAGATGCAGAAATAAAGGTGAGTAAACTTATAATGACGGTTTTCTTTAACATAATGCCTTTCAGTTTGATTAAAAACAAAAGTAAAGAAAATTTTTATTATCTCAAATTGAGAAAATAAAAAATAATGAATAAAAAAACTGCCTGCTTATTTACAGACAGCTCATTATGAAATATTTTTAATGATAAAGAAAAAAATTGAAAAGAAGTTGTAGGACAGATATAAAAGTGAAAAGGGTAAAAATCGAAATTGCAAAATGGTAAAGGGCAAATGAAGTTACTCTTTTATTTTCACTCAATGCCTTGAACCCTGCAATACTCCTAATATAGTGCCTGGATTCCTACGGAATGGACAAGATGGACATATAGATAAAGCGTGCAGTTTGTTCATTCCGAAAGAGTCTACACTCAAACCCTCTTACTCTCCAACCCGCATCCACTCTCATAACTCTAATACTCTAAAACTCTCCCACACTTAAACCCTCCAACTCATCAATCCCATCCTTTCACAGCACCACCTTTGAAAATTTCCTTAGCTTTCTTTTCCACTTCAGGAGACTCATAGGCTTTCACAAAGTTTTTTACTTTCTGGCTGTTTTTATTATCAGGTCTCGCTACAACCACATTTACATAAGGTGAATCTTTATCTTCAACAAGAACTCCTTGTTTTTCCTGATCTAAACCTGCCTGAGCCGCAAAATTATTATTGATTACCCCTACCACAACATCTCTGTCATCCAGAACCCTTGGAATCTGTGCGCCTTCAATTTCCATAATTTTCAGCTGTTTCGGATTTTCTGTAATATCAGTTACTTTTGGAAGAAGTCCGACTCCTGCTTTTAATTTCAACAATCCGTTTTTCTGCAACAGAAGCAAAGAACGTCCTCCGTTGGTAGGATCATTTGGAATAACAATCGTACTGCCGTCCTGCAGTTCACTGATATTTTTAATCTTTTTTGAATAAGCCACAATCGGATATACAAATGTATTTCCTACCGGTACAAGGTTGTAGCCTCTCTGTTTGGATTGTTCCGTTAAGTAAGGAATATGCTGGAAGGCATTGGCATCAATATCTCCGTTAGTCAGTGCTTCATTGGGAACCACATAATCATTGAAGGGAATAAGTTCCACCTCCAGATTGTATCTATCTTTAGCTACTTTTTTCGCCACTTCAGCAATTTCCTGTTCAGGACCATAAGTGATCCCGACACGGATGAAATTCGGGTCGTCCTTTCTTCCAGAACAAGCACTGAACAGTAATATCCCTGCAGCTACTAAACTAAAAATTTTTATTCTTTTCATTCTATTTTTTATTTAAATTAGGGTAAAAGATAAATGAAATTACTTTCAAACCCTCAAACCCTCTCACTCAAAATTACCTGTGATCAAACCTTTTTGACAATCTGTCGCCCATAAACTGGATAATGAAAACCAAAAGAACCAGCAGAATCAAAACTGTATTCATAATAACAATATCATATCCGATATATCCATACTGGTAGCCCACCTGGCCAAGTCCTCCGGCTCCAACAGCACCTCCCATTGCGGAGTAACCTACAAGGGTAATCAAAGTGATGGTTGCATTGTTGATTAATGAAGGAAGTGCTTCAGGAAGCAAAACTTTTCTGATAATCTGTAGCGGCGAAGCTCCCAATGCTCTCGCAGTCTCTATAAGTCCATGAGGAACCTCAATAAGGCTGTTCTCTACAAGTCTCGCAATAAAAGGTGCTGCTCCCACACTCAGAGGAACCAAAGCGGCATTCACTCCGATAGAAGTTCCTGCTAAAACTCTGGTAAAAGGGATCATCCATACGATCAGAATAATAAAAGGAATCGCACGGAAGATATTAACGATAATAGAAAGTCCTCTATGATAAAAAGTATTTTCCAGCAGCTGGCCTTTTCTGGTTAAAAACAACAGGATTCCTACCGGAAGTCCCAGCACAAAACCGAAAAAGCCGGATAAAAATGTCATGTAAACCGTTTCCCAGGTTCCTTTTGCCAAAAGGGCAATTACCGCGTCACTAAGCATATCCTTTTACTGTATTTTGAATTTTATTTTGATTGAAATAATAGATCGCCTGTTGGTTTTCCTCCGTACCACCCTGAAGCTGCAGCAGAAGTTTACCGAAGTTGGAATCTCCGAAGTATTCCACATCAGCTTTTAAAAGTTTATAAGGGATTTTATATTGGTTGTATAGTGTTGAAAGAATTTGTTCAACACTGACGTTTTCGTTAAGTTCTATTTCTATCAGCGGAAACAAACCGTCTTTCGGTTCTTTCTGAAGTCTGCTGATGAGTTCCTGTGGCAGGGTCATGATGTCTGAATTTATAAATTGGCGGATGATCGGGTTTTCTCTGTCCGAAATAATCTCGCTTAATGTACCTTTTGTTAATAATTTTCCTTTGTCGATCACAGCAACGTGGTTACATACCGATTTGATCACTTCCATTTCGTGGGTAATTAGAAGAACCGTAATTCCCAGCCTCTGATTGATGTCTCTTAAAAGCTGAAGAATAGACTGTGTTGTAGCGGGATCCAGTGCGCTGGTGGCTTCGTCACAAAGAAGAAGATAAGGATCATTGGCCAGGGCCCTTGCAATAGCTACCCTTTGTTTTTGTCCTCCGGATAGGCTTTTGGGATAATCGTTGGCTTTATCCTCCAGTCCTACAATCTTCAGTAATTCGTTAACTTTTCTGTTGATCTGATCTTTGCTGGTGTGATCCAGCTCCAGAGGAAGTGCCACATTATCAAAAACAGTTCTTGAAGAAAGAAGATTGAAATGCTGGAAAATCATTCCTATTTTTTTGCGCTCCTCAGCCAGCTGTTTCGAGTTGAGTGCAGTAAAATCTTTTCCGTTAATAATAATCTGTCCCTCATCCGGTCTTTCCAATAGATTCACTGTACGGATCAGGGTACTTTTTCCTGCCCCTGAAAATCCTATAATTCCTACAATATCTCCTTTCTCTATGGTAAGACTCACCTTGTCCAGTGCTTTAAAAGACTGTTTTTTCTGGTGAAATGTTTTTGATATATTTCTGATTTCTATCATTCTGATTTTATATACTGTTTAAATAGGCTGATAAGGTCTGCCTGTTCTGTTTAAAAATCTCCTAATTCTTCTGATTTTGACCTTCGACCGTTTTGAAAGTTTGAAATACTTGGTCACATTCGTTAAAAGTACTCCAAGCAATATGACAAATAAACCATACAGCTGACCTCCATTGATGCTTTGGTGGGCAATAATCCAGCCTGCAATCACTGTTACAATAGGATTGATATAGGTATGGGTGCTCACCAAAGCAGCGGGTTTTACGGACAGAAGCCAAATGTACGACAAATAAGCGACTATCGATCCAAAGAAGATCAAAAATAGCACTCCGGACCATGCAGATAACGGAACCGCAGAAACCGAAAAACCAGTCCATTCTTTTCTGAAAAAAGCAATTAAAAAAGAAGCCAGTCCCGCTATTATAAGCTGTTGCGCAATATTCATAAAGGTTGATTGTGACGCCGGATTTTTCTTCGAATATAAAGAGCCCAGCACCCATGCGATAGAACTTAATCCCAACACCACAAATGCCGTAATGCGAAGATTTCCATCAACCGCTGCATGGGCTTCATTAGCATGTACGCTGCCTTTTAAAAAGAGTACCAGACCCACAAATCCGATGACCAGTCCGATCGGAATAAATTTATCTGAAAAATAATACTTCCAGTTTTTTCTGTCGATGGCAATAAACCAGAACGGCCCGGTTGCAATAGAAATTGCGGCCTCGGAAGCCGTTACATATTGTTCTCCCCAGGCTACAAGGCCGGTTCCTCCGGTAAGGATGAGAATTCCGGTAATGGCATTTTTTTTCCAGTTAATGATGGAATTTGCTTTTTCTCCTTTAGAAAGAAGATATCCGATCATCAGAATTCCCGCCACCAGAAATCTTAATCCCGAAAGAATAAATGGAGGAAAACCTTTCAAGCCAAATGAAATAGCTAAAAACGTAATTCCCCAAATCACATAGATGTTTGTAAACGCCAATGGAATCAACCATTTGTTTTTAGAATTGCTCATTTTTATGTTTTTAATGTTGTTGTGTTCAATAAAAAAGGCCCTACAACGTGGTAGGGCCTTTACAAAATATGTCTAAATAAAAGTAAGGTCAACCACAGTATTCCTGATTTACAGGCATACAGATATGCTTCATCATTTTTTTGATGGTATGTTTCTTCATTGCATTATTTTTTAATTCTGCCTTCATTTTATTTTATTTCATGAATACGGTTGCAAATATATAATATAATTTTTATTAGTCCACTAAAAAAGTAGACAATTTAGGTATTAATTTATTGTTAACAGTTTAATTTATTTAAAATCAAATTGTTATGTATTTTATTTTTTATTGTTTAAAAATGCTTTATGTAGTTTTTTCTGATAGTTAACCGAAATTTTACTGAAATTATATAGCCATTGATGTTGTGGAAAATATAAAATAAATAGGGATTTTTGGGAATTGTGCAAATCTTATTCTGGACTTATATATTTTGAAGGAAAAGAAGAAATTGCATTTATTAAACTAGTTAAATGCACAGGATTTCTGTTCACTGTAATTTAGCATCAAAATTAAAAGACATGGACAATAGAATATTAGGTCTGCACCATATTACAGCAATAGCAGACAATGCGAAAAGAAATTTAGATTTTTATACAAAAGTTTTAGGCGTAAGACTGGTAAAGAAAACCGTAAATTTCGATGATCCGGGAACCTATCATTTCTATTTCGGAAATGAAAACGGAACTCCGGGAACCATCCTTACTTTTTTTCCATGGGAAGGAATTGGTAAAGGAACCAACGGAAGCGGAATGGCTACCCACATCGGTTATTCTGTGCCGAAAGGAAGTCTTGAATTCTGGAAAAGCCGTTTGCAGGATTTTAATGTCAATGTAGAAGAAGGCGAAATATTTGGTGAAAAGATGATCTCTTTTACGGATCCGGACGGACTTCAGTTACAGTTTATAGAACCTTCAGGTGATGACAACAGAAAAGTATGGACAACTGATGATATTAAGAACGAAAATGCATTGAAAGGATTTCATAATGTTACTTTAACCCTAAAAAAAGCAGATCCTACAATCAAAGTTCTGACCGATATTTTAGGATATGATCTGAAAAAACAGGAGGGGGAAAGATACAGATTTGCAACCGATGCCATTGATACCGCTAATCTGGTAGATATTATTGAAAACGATAGCATTCCTGCGGGAAGAAATGCTGCAGGAACCAATCACCATATTGCATTCAGAGTAAAAGATGATAATGTTCTGATGGAATACCGCGAAAAAGCTTTATCTGCAGGATTGAGCATCACTCCGAAAATCAACAGGGATTATTTCTATTCACTGTATTTCCGTGAACCGGGCGGTGTTTTATTTGAAATCGCTACTGATAATCCGGGATTCACAGTGGATGAACCTTTGAATGAACTGGGAACCAATCTGAAACTTCCTGTACAATACGAGGGAATACGCGAGAAAATAGAAGGAGTGCTTCCGAAATTATCATAGATCATCGGCAGGCTCTGATAAAGATGCTAATTTTGAATTAAGAATTAAAAATAAACAAAATGGAAAGAACAGAAATCGTGTTAGAAGGAAGAAAAGGAGAAATTCAGCTTTTCTCAGACGAACATAAAGCAGGTAAAATGGATATTTCAGTCATTGGAAAAAAACTGACTGTTTACCATACGGAAGTGAATCCGGAATATGAAGGAAAAGGCTTTGCCAAAATTTTACTGGAGAGACTGGTATCTTATGCTAGAGAAAATGATTTGAAGATTATGCCGTTGTGTCCGTATGTTCACGCTCAGTTCAAACGCCATCCGGAAGAATATAATGATGTCTGGCTGAAGGAAGAGCTCTAATGAGTTTGAGAGTCGGGTTTCGGGATACGAGTTTATAAATTCGAGTTTGAGAGTGAGAGGGTAAGAGGGTTTGAGCGTTTCGATCTTATTAACCCAACCCCCGAATCTCGAATCCCATCATAATAACCAATTAACAATTTTATCACTATGAACCTTATCACAGGACTGCATCACGTTACGGCAATTACCGGTAATGCACAGGAAAATATAGATTTTTATACCGGAGTTTTAGGACTTCGTTTAGTTAAAAAAACAGTCAATTTCGATTACTCGGATGTCTATCATTTTTATTTTGGTGACGAATACGGCACACCGGGAACAATTATGACCACTTTTCCGTATGGTAAAGATCTGATCAATGGAAGGCATGGTAAAGGCATGCTTAATACCACAGCTTTTTCCGTTTCCATAGATGCTCTGGATTATTGGATGAACCGTCTGGAGCAGTTTAATATTCCTTTTAAGCAGCCACAGCAAAGATTTTCAGATGAAGTTTTTATTTATCTTGAAGATTTTGACGGGCTGGGACTGGAATTGGTTTTTAATGATAAGGACGAAAGAAAAGGATATTACAATGGTTATATTCCTAAAGATTATGCAATCAAGGGAATCCATCATGTAGAAATCTGGCATGACGCCTATGAAAGAACAGCTGCTCTGCTTACGACACAGATGGACCATAAAGTAATCAAAGAAAGTCCTGACAGACTGAGACTGGGAACAGAAAATCTGCCGGGAAAATATGTAGATCTGCTTTCTACGCCTAATGCCTTGAAAGGATTGGCAGGAAGAGGAACCGTTCACCATGTGGCTTTTGCTACTCCGGATGCGGCATCTCAGCTTGAAATGGTAAAGAGATTAAATGCATACGGACTGGAACATACCGAAGTGAAAGACAGAAAATATTTTACCTCTGTCTATTTTAAAGAGCCGGGCGGTGTATTGTTTGAAATTGCCACTTCAGGTCCAGGATTCGATGTAGATGAGGAAGCTGCATTTTTAGGAGAAGATCTGCAATTGCCTCTACAGTTTGAAAAAAGAAGAGAGCGTCTTACAGAAGTTCTTCCTGTAATCAATTACCCAACAGAAAAATTCAGATAGAAATAATGAGTCATATTTTAAATATAAAAACAGCAGGAATACCTTTGAATCAGGCAGAAAAAGCTTTGATCATGATTCACGGACGTGGAGGAAGTGCTCAGGATATCTTAAGTTTATCCCAGCATTTGAATGTGAAAGATTATGCACTGCTTGCGCCACAAGCTTTGAATCATACGTGGTATCCCTATTCATTTATGGTACCGACAGAACAAAATGAGCCCTGGCTTTCATCAGCCATGGAAATGGTGGCAGAAACAGTAAAAGCAGCGGTGGATGCAGGAATTAAACCAGAAAATATATACTTTTTTGGGTTTTCACAGGGAGCCTGTCTTACTCTTGAGTTTCTGGCCCGTAACGCTCAGAAATTCGGTGGTGCAGCTGCTATTATTGGAGGAGTGATAGGAGATAAAATCAATCGCGAAAATTATAAAGGTGACTTTGCCGGAACTCCTGTTTTCCTGGGAACCAGCAACCCTGATTTTCACGTTCCTGTAGAAAGAGTATATGCTACCGCAAATATTTTAAGAGAAATGAATGCAGAGGTAACCGAAAAAGTATATGCCAACTTCGGGCATTCCATTAATCAAGAAGAGATTGAGTTGTCCAACGCGATTATTTTTAATTAAGTACTTTACCTTTGAATTATTGGTAATTTTTGATCCTCTAAGTGTTTAATGAAGTGAAGATTCCTATGGAATGATAAAGTATGCGCATTATCTATCCGCTCATATTGTCATTCCATATGAATCTAACCCAATGTATAAATTAGCATTCAATAGCGGTGGGCTTTAGCCCGCCAAACAAAAAAACAAAAAATCACTGGCTTTAGCCAAAACCTAAATTATCCAAACATGAGAACTAACTTCTAACCTCTAATTTCTAACTTCTAAAAACATGCACGAACAGTTACTTTTAATACTGGGACTTTTATTGCTGGTAATGTTGCTGGTAATGCTGGCGCAACGGATTAAAATTGCTTATCCTATTTTTCTGGTGCTGGCCGGATTAGGGATCAGTATGATTCCCGGCGTACCCATTTTAAAACTGGATCCGGATATTATATTTTTAATTTTCCTGCCGCCTCTTTTGTATGAAGCGGCCTGGTATACCTCGTGGAATGATTTCTGGAAGTGGAAACGCACCATCAGCCTGCTGGCGTTTGGTCTTGTATTTCTGACTTCCCTGGTGGTTGCCTATACTTCACAGATGCTGATTCCGGGTTTCACCTTGGCATTAGGGTTTTTATTGGGCGGAATTGTTTCGCCGCCGGATGCAGTTGCTGCCACTACCGTTTTAAAAGGACTGAAGGTTCCCAAGCGTACCATCGCCATACTGGAAGGGGAAAGCCTGATTAATGATGCTTCATCATTGATTGTTTTCAGGTTTGCGCTGGCTGCTGTCATGACAGGTGCTTTTTCTATGCATGAAGCAACAGGACAGTTTTTTCTGGTAGCAGGAATGGGAGTCGTGGTAGGAATTGCGGGTGCCCATGTTTTCTATGCCATCCACCGTTTTCTACCTACAACACCGGCGATTGACGCTGCTGTTACAGTGATTACTCCTTATATTCTGTTTCTTTCTGCAGAGCATTTTCATTTTTCAGGAGTAATGGCTGTGGTGAGTGGAGGACTGTTTATGTCTTTCCGTGCGCACGAAATTTTCAAAACAGGAACCACAAGAATCAATATGACGGGAGTCTGGAATACACTGATCTTCGTCATGAACGCTTTGGTTTTTGTATTGATAGGGCTTGAACTTCCGGATATTATTAATGGACTGGGTGAAACCTCATTAATGGAAGGAATAAAATATGGTTTAATCATAAGCCTGATTGTTATTGCAGTACGTTTGTTGTGGATTTATCCCGTGGCGCATCTTCCAAGATGGTTCAGTGAAAAGGTACGTCGTGATCCAAGTCCGGGATGGAAAAATCCTTTAATTATAGGATGGGCAGGGATGAGAGGAGTGGTTTCCCTGGCTACAGCACTCTCAATTCCGGTCATGATGAACAGTCAGGAAGAATTTCCCATGAGAAACCTGATTATTTTCATCACGTTTGTTGTCATTTTTGTAACCCTGGTGTTTCAGGGATTGACATTACCTCTGATTATTAAACTGACCAAAATCAAGGAGATAGATCCTATTCTTCCTTCTCACGAGCAACAGGCAGGAATTCAGATCAGGTTGGATAAGCTGGCCGCAGATCAGCTTGACAAAAAGTATACTGAATTGCTAAACAGTAATAACATGCTTATCAATCTTAAAAAGACACTGGAAAATGATATTAAAGTCCACCAGAATCATTTAAGCTCCATTGAGATGTGTACCAACAGGCAGAATGATATGGCAGAGTACCATAAAGTAATGCTGGATATATTTGCACTGCAGAGAAAAGAATTGTTTAAAATGAAACGTGAAAAACTCTTCAGTGATGATGAAATAAGAAAAGCAGAATCACAGCTGGATCTGAATGAGCTGAAGATTACGGGAAACAGACATTTGTAGAACGAAGTACGGGATTCCGGGATTTGAGTTAGAGAGTTAGAGGGTTTGAGAGTTACTAGGGGTGGAGGCAGGTTTCGAGGTTGGTTATTGAGTGGGAGCATTTAGAAGTCAAAGTGTTTAGATTTCTACTGAATGGACAAACTAAGCGCTTTATTTATCCAGACACTAGGCCATTCTGAAGGAATCTAAATCGTCATTTTACCTTTTATGTAAACAATATAAACTTTAAACCCTGAACTTTAAACTTTGAATTTTAAACCTTAAAGAAAATGAAAACATTACATTTTTTAGTGATTGGAAAGAATCAGGAGATTCTTGATACGTTAAAAAGAATTATAGAGAATAATGAAGGTTGGACAGCAGAAATACAAAGTGATGAAAATTTCTGCTATGACTATATAAAAAATAATACGGTTGATATTGTCCTTTTAAGCTCAGGCTTAGAAGATGATTTTGAGAAAGATATAAAAGTTTTTTGTGCCGGTTTGGATAAAGATGTGAAAGTAATTGATCATTATGGAGGAGGAAGTGGACTTTTAAAGAACGAAGTTTACAGTCTTTTTCCTAATTTGCAGGGGTAAACTCTGCATTATGTTTGAAAATATCATCAAAAATATTACCCGTTTCATTTCTATTACTCCGGAAGAAGAGAAAGTTTTTACAGATCTGCTGGTTTGTCAGTCGTTTCCCAAGAAAACAGTTTTGTTGAGGGAAGGTGAGGTCTGCCAGTTTGAAGGGTATATTCAGAAAGGATGTTTGCGAATGTATTGTCTGGATGATGATGGCACGGAAGTGACTCTTCTGTTTGCTATTGAAGACTGGTGGATCAGTGATATTGCATCATTTCAGGAACAGAAGCCTTCTAAGGTTTTTATCGAAACGCTGGAAGATTCGGAAATCTATATGCTGAATCCGGCAACAAAAGAAAAATTACTGCAGGAAGTTCCAAAATTTGAAAGAGTCTTCAGAATGTTGGTTCAAAGAAATCTTGCCACCCTTCAGGGCAGGTTGGTAGACACTATTTCCAAAACCGCATCAGACAGATATCTTGAATTTATCAAACTATATCCTTCCATCCCGCAAAGAGTAGCACAATATTATATCGCTTCTTATCTTGGGGTTTCAAAAGAATTTGTAAGCACCATCAGAAAACGTCTTGCTTCAAAAGAAAAGTAAGCTTCATGTCTTAAACTCTCTGCTTAGTTTTGTTAATTCAAAGATCAACAGTAATAAAACAGTGAGATTCCTACGGAATGACACAATTGAAACAATGGCTTTACCCACACAATTTGTCATTCAGTAGGAATCTAGACAAAGTCATCCTTTAGGACTTAAGAGCAAAAAGACTCTTACTTTTCCAAAAAAACAGCAATCCACTATAGTTACAATGCCGAATACAAAAATATCCGGCATTTTTTTTTGCTTTAAAGTCATTTATTAAACTAGTTAAATGTGCAGGGTTTCTGATCTCTCTAAATTTGTACTATTAAAATGAACAAACAATCTGATATGGACAGAAAAGATTTTTTAAAGAAAGGATTATTGGGAACAGGAATGTTTGTGGCATCAGCCTCTCTGGCAAGTGCTATGAAAAATGACATAGATGAGATCGAACCATTAGAACCGATCGGATATAATCATCTTCCCAATACAGAATCAAAAATAAAAGAAAACTCTGTAATCCACAGAGCTGACACAAGAGGAAAGGCCGATCACGGATGGCTGTTGAGCAACCATACTTTCAGTTTTGCCAATTATTACAATCCTGAAAGAATGCACTTCGGAGTCCTGCGGGTTTTGAATGACGATAAAGTGGAAGCAGGAAGAGGTTTCGGAACGCATCCTCACGATAATATGGAGATCATCAGTATTCCTTTGGAAGGCGATCTTGAGCATAAAGACAGCATGGGAAATACAGCCGTAATCAGAAGCGGAGATATCCAGGTGATGAGTGCAGGAACCGGAATCATGCATAGTGAGTTCAATAAAAACAGCGATAAGCTTGTAAAATTTCTTCAGATCTGGATTTACCCCAAAAAAAGAAATGTGACACCGAGATATGACCAGATCACTTTAGACAAAACGAAAGGTCAAAATCAGTTTCAACAGATCCTTTCTCCCAATGCAGATGATGAAGGCGTATGGATTCATCAGGATGCATGGTTTCATCTGGGAACTTTTGATCAGAATAAAGAAACCGGTTATCAGATCAGAAAAAAAGGAAATGGAGTGTATGTTTTCATCTTGAAAGGAAGTGCGGAAATAGGCGGAGAGACTTTGGAAGAACGAGATGGATTCGGAGTATGGGATATCCAGAATCTCAATATCAAAGCCCTTAAAGAAGGTACGGAAATTCTTCTGATGGAAGTACCGATGACACTTTAAGGTTACTAAAAGTCTTTTTAATGGCCAACGCCATTTTAAAATAAGAAATAATGAACCTGGTTTCATTACATTGTTGATCCGGCCTCCTTTTTAAGGAGGCTTTTCTTTTGTAAGTTTTTGATTGTTGCGAATTTTCATCAAGAGCTTTTTCTTAAAATGTATTGTTAAATCTAAAATGTATTGTTAAATCTAAAATGTATTGTTAAATCTAAAATGTATTAGAAATATATACTTCATAATTACTTCGTTTTTTTTTCAAATCATTGTTCTGAAGTACTTTATATCGTTGAAGTGCTTTTGCAGTATATGTTTTTTACGATCACGTGGATACTTTTGTAACGTAAAAAGAAGTTCCTCTCTGCTATTAAAATTAAAGATTCAGAGTTCTTACCAATGGAATTTCTCCTCAATACAATTTAAGAATACATGATGAAAAAAATGGTTATCATTTGTCTTTTCCTATTATTTTCAGGGAAAGCTTTCTCGCAGTTTTATAATGAAAATATGAGATGGAGCCTTGGATTCAATTACAGTGGAGGCAGTCTAAAAAATAATAATGAAAATCAATGGATGAACAGATATTCGGCAACTTTAGCTGTGGATGTGGCACTTTCTGAAATTGCCTATTTCAATTCCAGTGAACTTTTTTTACAACCATTTGCAGAAGTTTCACTTCCTGTAAAGAATCCATATAATTCCAATTTTGAATTAAATAAACTGGGAGGAGGGGTTAATCTTAAAAATTACCTGAGTTTTAATCGTGAAAAAAGCAGATATTATATAGTTGCAGGCGGGCAGATTGATTACATTGTGTGGAAAATAAATTATGCGAGCAATGGAAATGAAAAGCAATATCGGGAGAAAAATATTGATTATCTTATAAATGCCGGAGCAGGAGTAGTACTCACAGATTGGATGGAAATTACTGCTATGTATTCAAAAGGCCTTAAAAAAGTATATTTATCAAATGATATTGATAACAGAAATACTTTTAATTCATTTACAATCGGATTAAAAATCGGATTAAGCAGAAGCTTGGGTTTTGATAAGTAATTTTTTTATGCTTACTTACATTTCGTTTTTTATATAAAAATATAAACATCTTTATACAAGCATGTCATATCCGGCATGTGCTATCCATAATTAAGTTCTAAAAATCTCAATTGCTCTCCCAATTTGAAAAGTCAAAAAAAATACCGATTTTTGCACTCCTTCAATAAACCCGAGTTCATGAAATTATGTATTGCCGAGAAACCCAGTGTTGCCAGAGATATTGCCAAAGTATTGGGCGCTACCATGCCTAAACAAGGCTATATGGAAGGGAACGGCTATTGCGTAACATGGACGTTCGGACACCTTTGCACCCTGAAAGAACCTCACGACTACGGCCCACAATACAAATCCTGGAATCTCTTTTCACTGCCGATTATTCCCAACAGCTTTGGAATCAAGCTGATCCCGAATAAAGGTGTGGAAAATCAGTTTAAAGTCATTGAAAAACTAGTCGAAGAATGTGATGAGGTCATTAACTGCGGGGATGCCGGGCAGGAGGGAGAACTCATTCAGCGTTGGGTATTGCAGAAGGCAAAATGCAACAAACCGGTTCAGCGTTTATGGATTTCTTCCCTTACAGAAGATGCTATTAAAGAGGGGTTTGCGAGTTTAAAACCTGCAGAAGATTATAAAAATCTATATCTTGCCGGAAATGCCAGAGCGATAGGAGATTGGCTGTTGGGAATCAATGCTACAAGGCTTTTTACGAAGAAATTCGGAGGGAATAAAGCTGTTCTTTCTATCGGAAGGGTGCAGACTCCCACATTGGCTATGCTTGTGCAGCGTCAGAAAGAAATTGATGCCTTTACCACAGAAGAATATTGGGAACTGAAAACCAGATACCGTGATGTTCTTTTCAGTGCGGCAATTGATCGTTTAAAAACGTTGGAACGTGCAGAAAAAGGATTGGAATATCTTAAAGTCAATCCATTTGAGATCGTTTCTTTCGAAATTAAAGAAGGAAAGGAAAAAAATCCACGACTTTTCGACCTGACCGGACTTCAGGTGGAAGCCAATAAAAAATATGGATACTCAGCCGAAAATACGTTGAATTATGTGCAAAGTCTTTATGAAAAGAAGCACGTAACCTATCCGCGTGTTGATACCACTTACTTATCAGACAGTTTATATCCGAAAATACCAGGGATACTTCAGAAAATGTATCCTTATCAGGACCTGATTGCCCCGTTGCTGGAAGCTCCGATTCCAAAATCAAAAGCCGTTTTCGATGATACCAAAGTAACCGATCACCATGCCATCATTCCTACGGAAATTCCGCCTTCACAGAATCTGAGCAGAGAAGAAAAACTGATTTATGATCTGATTGCAAAACGTTTCATTGCTGTATTTTACCCGGAATGTAAAATTTCAAACACATTGGTGGAAGGAAAAGTAGGAACCATTCCTTTCAAAACCAGCGGAAGACAGGTTCTTGAAGCAGGCTGGAGAGCCGTTTACGCCAAAGAGCCTAAAGAAGAAGTAACCGATAAGGAAAAAGAAAAAGAGGAAGAACAAACCATTCCTGAATTTGTCGTAGGAGAAACGGGACCCCACGATCCGATGATCCACCAGGGAAAAACAACGCCTCCCAAACCATACACCGAAGCAACCTTGCTGAGAGCCATGGAAACGGCCGGAAAACAGGTTGAAGATGAAGAGTTGCGTGAAATGCTGAAGAATAACGGTATAGGAAGACCTTCCACCCGTGCCAACATCATTGAAACCCTTTTTAAAAGGAAATACATTGAGAAGAAAAGAAAAAATCTGATCGCTACCCAAACCGGAATTCAGCTGATTGACACCATCGAAGACGAACTTTTAAAAAGTCCGGAACTGACGGGAGAATGGGAATCTAAACTCCGTAAAATTGAAAAAGGCGAGTATGAAGCCAATCTTTTCAAAGAAGAACTGATTCAGATGGTGACAGAATTGACTGAAAAAGTAGTGTATGGAAAAGGAAAAGTGATCACTCTTGAGGAAGAAGCAAAAGAAGAAATGAAGGAGAAGAAAAAAAGAGAACCCGCACAGAAAAAAGAACTTCAGTCCTGGGAAGAAACAAAATGTCCGAAATGTAAAGAACATAATCTGATCAAAGGAAAAACTGCAGTCGGATGTTCCGATTTCAAAAATTGCGGCTTTAAAATTACTTTTGAGATTTTCGGCAAGAAATTATCCGATAAACAGCTTTTAGACCTGGCTTTAAAAGGAAAAACTTCAAAACTGAAAGGCTTCTCCGCACATACGGAAGCAATTACAGAAGGTGTTTTGACTTTAAGTGATGATTTTCAGGTACAGCTTAGCTAATCCAATTTTGGCATTATCCAATTTTATCAGAGATAAAATCTTTGCGCGTTAAAGCATACAATTCAATAAACAACATGCGCATTTGCGTTTTCTAACCAAACTGCACCAAGACTATTTCGGAATGATAAGCTGTATGGATAGACTAAATGTTGTATTTTGTCATTCCGCAGGAATCCAGCCTTGTACTTTTCTAGCTATTGTGCAACAATAACCATTTTCTCGGAGATAAAATCTTTGCGTCTTAACAGCATACAATTAGGTACACAGTCTGCACCTTTGTTTTTTCCAACAGGCTATACCGTGATTCCTACGGAATGACAGGCTGTATGGATAGACTAAGTGTTGTATTTTGTCATTTCGCAGGAATCCAGCCTTGTACTTTTCTAGCTATCCGGAAACAATAACCATTTTATCGGAGATAAAATCTTTGCGTCTTAACAGCATACAATTAGATACACAGTCTGTACCTTTGCGTTTTCCAACCAAGTTATACTGAGATTCCTACGAAATGGCAAGCTGTATGAATAGACTATGCGTTGTATTTGTCATTCCTTAGGAATCCAGCCATACGCTTTTCTATTCAATCTCAATTCTTTATTCTATTTGCAAATACTTCATCTGAAGACGTAAAAATTCCCCTCTTTCGGAGGGGTGGCGAAAATTCAAAGAATTTTTGACGGGGTGGTTTTACGCTTTGCTGAACACATAGTCATCAAGAAATCCCAACATTAGCTCTTTTCTGCTTGATAAACTGAAAAACCGATCCAACGATAAAAAGCAGAAAAATAACAAGAAGTGTCTGTCCGATGATGGGATCTTTAATATCTTTAGCCAAAGGGTGCCCAATCGGAATCCTTGTGAAAGTCTCATTGATAGTAGGAACTAATGACAGAAAAAAACTGAATGACAGTAAAAAATTCTCAAAATACCTGGCTTTCCTGCTTTCTTTTTTATTGGCAAACAGAAAGTAGGCAGCAGAGATCAAAACGATGATAAACAGCGAAAATACATGCCCGGCATTAAAACCGCCGTGTTTCGAGATTGCTAATGCTGTAAGTGATGTTATGGCAGTAGCATAAAAATATACTTTTCCCGACCGCTGAGCGAGGTCAATTTTACCATATTTGATAAATCCTGTAATGGCTCCAATAAGAGCAGCGATACCGATAATGGTATGAAAAATTCCTAAAACTGATAGATTCATATTGAGATAATTTTAAATTATACACATTTTGTTTCTCGTGAAACTGATGGTACAAATTTGCGACAGAAATACAGAAATGGTTTTGTGATTTGGTTCAAGTATTTGAGAGTTTGGTCCAGCAAAAAAGCATCTCTTTACAATAAGAAATGCTGGATAATAATATAGAAATGTTTTTACTGTTTTTCTTTCTGTTTCTGGCGGTATCCGGAGGGAGAAATATGATATTTATCGCTGAAGTTTTTGGTAAAGGTGGCCAGGTCATTAAAACCGCAGTCAAAAGCGATATCGGTGATACGTTCATCTGATATTAACAATAGTTCGGCAGCCTTTTCCAGTTTTTTATTTCTGATATAGTTGGCGGGTGTATCATGATATAGCTTTGCAAATTCTCTTTTGAAAGATGATACGCTCAGGTTACTTTGGTCTGCAAGCTGTTCGATCGTGAGCTGTGAAAATAAATTGGCTTCAATAATTTGCTTAAAAGAATAAGTGGTAGGAGAGAAAAGCTGTGAAAGAATCAATTGAACTGAATCTGCATTCTGTGACTGGGCCAGCAACAGCATAATTTCTTTTACCTTAAGAATTAATATATCTTCATTAATAAGTGAAGGATTTTCAAAGTAAAAAAGCAGTCCTTCTACATATTTTTGAATCAGGAAATCATTATTTATTTTCCCGCTTGATTTGTTAGAAACCTTATTGACAGGCTTTTGCAGCAATAAAGGCAGCTCCCTGTCATAGATTCTTTTCAGGATATCCGGGTAGAAAGTAACGATGACAATCTTGCAGTCCTCTGATTTTGAATGCTGAATATGTTTTCCGGCACTGATACAGTTCAGAAGCAGGGAATAATTCGTGGCAATATCAAACTCCTGCTCATCTGTTTTATATTGAAACTCACCTTTAATAACATACAGAAAACACGCCTGCTCCGAAACTGGAAAATCATATCTGAACGGACCTTTCAGATCAATTTTCTGGATCAGGGTTTTTCCAAATAATTCGTATTTTTTGTAATCATTCAGCATAATTGATGAGTTCTGTTTTGAAGAAAACAAGTGAAAGTTAATTAATTTCATGAAATAATAACCATTTTATCGGAGATAAAATCATTGCGCCTTAAAAAAATATGACCCGGGAAATAACCTGCACCTTTGCGTTTCCAACCAAACTATACCGGGATTCCTACGGAATGACAAACTGTACGGATAGACAAAGTATTGTGTCTTGTCACTTCGAAGGATTCTAACCTTCTACTTTTCTAGCAATCCGGAAACAATAACCATTTTATCGGAGATAAAATCATTGCGCCTTAAAAACATATGAATTGGGAATAACCTGCGCCTTTGCGTTTCCAACCAAACTATACCGGGATTTCTACGGAATGACAAACTGTACGGATAGACAAAGTATTGTGTTTTGTCATTCCGCAGGAATTCGGCCTTATATTCGAACTTCAATACTTTCACAGTCTTTATCATAATAATATAAATACATCTACTGAAGATGTGAAGTTCCGACATTTGGCTTTTTGATTCTTAAAAATTACTCTTTTATTCCTTACTATTTAAATCAATGTTTAAATTTACATACAAATTCAAATTATGACACCAGAGAAAAGAAAACTCATCACAGACAGCTTCAACCGTTCGGAAACTTTACAGTTTTATAAAGCAGAACTGCTGGAAGTAGAAACCGGTTTTATATCCATGAAAATTCCTAAAATGGAAATGATGACCAGAAAAGCCGGAATGTTCAATGGGGCAATGATTGCCTCTTTAGTGGATGTTTCTTCAGGATACGCTGCTGTGAGCCATTATCCTGAGGACTGTTATGTAGTAACCGTTGAGCTGAAAGTGAATTATCTTCGTCCTGCAATGGGAGATGCTCTGGTTTCAAAATCTTATGTCATTAAAGGTGGTGGAAAAATCATTGTGGTGAGGACGGAAATCTATGTTCAGACTGAAGGTTCTGAATCAGAAAGTCATGTAGCGACTTCATTAGTGACTATGATGAAAATAAAATAATATATTAAGCGAAATAAAAGACAAAATATTCCTTCAATAAAGGGTTTTAAAGAATTCTTTTTTTCGGAATGGAATGGCTTTTGCTCCACAAACCCCATAAACATTAAAAAATATCACAATGAACTTAATTATCCGACTATTTATTACAGCGATTGTCGCTTACCTTTTAACCAAAATTTTACCAGGGGTACATTTTGAAGGATTCTCTTCAGCCATTATCTTTGCTATTGTGCTTGGGGTTCTTAACATATTTGTGAAGCCAATTTTAAGTCTATTCGGTCTTCCGCTAACGATTCTTACTTTAGGATTCTTTGCTCTGGTAATTAATGCCGCAATTGTTCTGATTGCAGACTATTTCATCGACAGTATGGTCGTAGATGGCTTCTGGTGGGCATTTATCTTCAGTATATTATTGTCAATTGTAACCTCTTTGGCGAACTCAATGTTCTCAGATGGAGATTAATTAAAAACATTGCATACCTAAATAAAAATCCGCTCAACGAGCGGATTTTTTTATTTTTGATAAACTTAGATAAAACAGGATTCCGCTCGAATCTGTCGTCAGCTGGGAAAAGAAGAATGAGGACACAAGAAATGAAGAAATAAGGATAAACTTTTTCATAGAAGAGGGTTATTAATTTGTTTTTTATAAATTAATAAAGTTTACCTGTTAATAAATCACCTGGTTTAAATTTTAATGTTAATTCTTTCGTCCGTTTTTATTTTAAATATTAACTTTGGCAATCTTTGAATTTAATAAAAGGATGCTAAAAAATCAACTGATTTTGTACATCCGTTAAAAAATGAATATCAACATATGAAACTTAAGTACAGTCTGCTGGCTTTGGCAGCTCCGCTTTTAATGAACGCACAACAAGTAATGACGCCTGAAATTCTTTGGACTTTGAAAAAAGTTGGAGTACAGGCAGTTTCACCGGATCAGGGTTCCCTTATTTATAAAGTAGGACAGGTAGATCTGAAAACAGAAAAAACGAAAAACGAGAATTATTTTCTGAATGTTCTTAATCATCAGTCTTCCAAAATTGATTTCGGTAAAAAAGCACTTATTCAGTGGGATAAAAACGGGATCTATGCTCAGGAAGGGGATAAAATCTACCTTTCTAAAGATGCCGGAAAAACATGGGCAGAATTCTATACCATTGGGGAAGCAGATAATATTGTCATTTCTCCGGACGGAAAGAAAATAGCTTTCAGCAAGCAGGTGTTGGTGGAAAAAGTAATGGGGAAAGACAAATTCAGTGATACTCCTAAAACCACAGCACAGGTTTACACAGACCTGAACCACAGGCACTGGGATTACTTCAATGAAGGAAAATACAACCATGTATTTGTAGTGAACGCTTCTGATAAAGTAGAAGGAGCTAAAGATCTTCTGGAAGGGAAAACATGGGATTCCCCGCAAAGACCTTTCGGTGGTGCTGAAGACTTTATCTGGAGCCCGGATTCTGCACAACTTTTATATGTTACAAAACCTAAAAGCGGTAAGGAGTATGCTACCAGTACCAATACCGATATCTTTGCCTACGATTTGGCATCAGGTACCACCAAAAATCTTACTGAATCCAACAAGGGATATGATGTAAATCCAAAATTCAGTCCGGACGGAAAATCTCTGATCTGGCAGAGTATGGCCAGAGACGGATATGAAGCAGATAAAAATGATGTGAAAATCCTGGACTGGAAGTCAGGGAAGATCACAAATCTTACTTCAGGCTGGGATGAAAGTGTTTCAGGAGATGTACTTTGGGGAGCAGATTCAAAAACGATCTACTTTACGGCAGCGTTCAGAGGAACAAAACAGCTTTTCTCACTGGATTCAAAAACAGCAAAAGTACAGCAGATCACCAAAGGAGATTTTGACGTTAACGAAATCTTTACAGACAACAAAACTTCACTTTTAGTAGGAAGAACAGATATCAACCATGCCACAGAATTATTCTCTGTAAATATTAAAAAT
Source organism: Chryseobacterium gleum (assembly GCF_900636535.1). Lineage (NCBI taxonomy): Bacteria > Pseudomonadati > Bacteroidota > Flavobacteriia > Flavobacteriales > Weeksellaceae > Chryseobacterium > Chryseobacterium gleum. Next base: position 1,899,191 of record NZ_LR134289.1, on the reverse strand, counting down.
GGAGAAATGAAGCAGGTTACTGAAGCTAACAAAGAAACATACGCTAAGTTGGCTCAGGGGAAATCTGAACTTAAAATGGTGAAAACTTCGGACGGTAAGGAAATGGGAGTTTGGTTCCATTATCCGCCGAACTTTGACCCGAATAAAAAATATCCGACTTTAGTGTACTGCCAGGGTGGTCCACAGTCTGCTCTTACTCAGTTTTTCAGCGTAAGATGGAACTTTGCCCTAATGACAGCTAACGATTATATCGTAGTAGCTCCAAACAGAAGAGGTATGCCGGGCTGGGGAACAAAATGGAATGAAGAAATTTCAAGAGACTGGGGCGGACAGCCAATGAGAGATTATCTGGCTGCAACAGATTTTGCGAAAACTTTACCGTACGTAGATGGTGACAGAGTAGCAGCAGTAGGAGCCAGTTATGGAGGCTACAGCGTATTTATGCTGGCAGGAATCCATGAGAACAGATTCAAAACGTTCATTGCTCATGACGGATTATTTGATATGAAATCATGGTATCTGACTACTGAGGAACTTTGGTTTGCAAACTGGGATCTTGGTTCACCATGGGAAAAGCCTCTTCCAAAAGCATATACAGAGTTCAACCCAAGCAACTTTGTAGATAAATGGAACAAACCGATCATGATCGTTCAGGGTGGAATTGATTTCCGTGTTCCTTACGAGCAGGGTCAGGAAGCTTTCCAGGCTGCAAAATTAAGAGGATTAAAATCTAAACTGGTATACTTCCCGAATGAAAACCACTGGGTACTTCATCCACAAAACGGACTGGTATGGCAGAGAGAATTCTTCGACTGGCTGAAGGAAACTTTATAAGATAAACAATATAAAATATCAATAGAAACGGGCTTTAGCCCGTTTTTTTATGATTAAAAATTCCGATAGCTTTAGCTAAATCCTCAATAACTTCCTTCATCAAGCTCCCAGCTTCCAGCCTGATAAAAGAAAATAAAATCTCTATATTTGAATATGCAAAAGCGTATTTCTTCATTTCCACCTATTATTAATGCTCAATCTGAAATTCTGATTTTAGGATCAATTCCCGGAGTGAAATCATTGGAAAAACAGCAGTATTATGCCCATCCTCAAAATAAATTCTGGAAAATCATTTTTGAATTGCTGAATGAAGATTTTACTGATGATTACATCCAAAGAATTGAGACCATAAAGAAGCATCATATTGCCCTTTGGGATGTCATTGATTCCTGTGAGAGAAAAGGAAGCCTGGATTCTGAAATCAGAAATGAAGAAGCCAATCAGATTGCTGAACTGCTGGAAGAACATCCGAACATCAAAGCTATTTTCTGCAATGGTGGAAAGTCTTACAAAAACTTACAAAAGCTGCTGGGAAAAAATTATAAATTGCCCATCTTTCAATTGCCCTCCACAAGTCCGCTTCACACCGTTTCCTTTGAAAAGAAACTGGAAGAGTGGAGGAGAATATTGGAGTTTTTGGTTTGAGAGTCGGAGAGTTTGAGAGTCGGAGAGTTTGAGAGTTTGAGAATGTGAGGGTTTACGAGTTAGGGCTTTGTTTGTAAGAGTGGGGATTTCTACGGAATGACAAACAGAGCACTTTATTTATGCGCACACTTTGTCATTCCGTAGGAATCTAAACTATTGTATTTAATCCTTAGTAAAGAATTACAATCCCTTAAAATCACTCACATCCTAAGTATTCTCTCAATCCTTTCAACAATTCTAACTGGTTTTTTGTCCTGTCTAAATTATGCTCTGGATATTTCGTAGCATAATAAATACTACCATTCAGATAATCCGTTAAAAAACGAAGTTCCTGAATATAGATAGTGACCTGTGCGGCGTAGTCAAGATTTTCAGTTTCAGCTGGGGTCAGTTTATCTTTTAAATGGAACAGAAAACCTTCTTTTACCGCTTTATACATTTCAGGGTTGAAGTTGTTTATGGCACTTCCGTCATCTTCATGGGTTGTATTGGTATAGGATTGAATCATCGTCCCGAAATCATACAAAATAGTAGAAACCATCGTAGTATCCAGATCAATTACCGCTAAAGGATGATGCTCCTGATCGAAGAGAATATTACTGATTTTCACATCTGCATGGATAATTCTTTTAGGAATATGACCGTTTTTCTCCATTTCTATCCATTGATCAGGTAAAGACAGAAACTCGTTGGTGATTTCTATTTCAGCTTTTGCGTTTTCTTTTAAATGGGGTGCTGCATTTTTTAGCGAGCCCTTATAATCTGCAATTCTTTTTTCAAAATTGAGAAAGCCTGGGATCGGATCTTCAATGGCAGGCAGCTTTTCCGTATTATTTACGGTGTTAAGGAAATAACTGAAAGTTTTAGCCGCGTCAAAAGCCGTTTGTAACGATGGAGCGGTAAGAAAGGTAACACTGTTTTCTATAAAGTTGAGCATGCGCCATGGATGGCCATCCGAATCTTTTATAAGAATTTTATGGGTTGGTGAGGGAATAGGTTCAATAATTTCAAACTGATAGTTGTTGGCCCTGAGAATGTCATTGATCATTAAATGATTATTAACGATCACCTCCGGCTGCCTGAACACATGATGGTTAATTTTCTGGAGGATAAACTTTTTCCCCTGATCTTTGTCTTCCAGAAGGTAAGTGGTATTGATCAGCCCGTCAGTAACAGGAGTAAGATCATAATGATCTGTACCGATAAATTCAAAAACAATATCGTTTAGCTCCATAAATTTTCCGGGTATCTGTTGTTGCTGATCTCTGAAATCAGAAAATCTTTAATATCCTTTTTATCATCGGCATATGTAACGCCCATCCATTGAGAAGGAGAAGCTTTTACCTTCACCTTTACCCTTTCTTCGTCCATCATCCTCTGTACAGCGGAAGGAATATAAAATTCCTGTTTGGGCAGAGGGTCAGATTCAATAAAATCATAGAAATAAGCTTCCAGATAACAGAAGATATTAGGATGGAAAATAAAAAAGTTCATGGATACCAGTGCTTCCGGATCCAGTTTTATATTTTCTCCGTTTTTAATGTAAACAATAGAGTTATTTATTCTTTGAATAGAAGTTTGTTCCTCTATTCTGATCAGGTAATTTTCTGAATCAAGTGTACATATTCCTCTTGCTACGGCTCCGTTACCGCTCAATGTTGTGCCCACAGGATAAGCAATCATTCCCAGCTGTGTATCTGAAATATGATGCTGGTTGATTTCATGAGCAGCCAGCCGATAGGCTTCTTTTCCGTAAAAATCATCCGCATTGATCATCACAAAAGGCTCCTGTATCGAATATTTGGCACAGAGAACAGCATGAGCAGTTCCCCATGGTTTTTCACGGTCTGGATAATCAAAACCTTCCAGTGAAATAGGAATGCTGTCTATCTCCTGGTATACCCAATGCAGCTCAAAATTTTTAGTTTTTGAAATATGGCTGAGCCTGTCAATATAACTTTCGGGAATCAGTTTGTTGACAATAATAACCACTTTCTGGAAACCAGCTTCCAGGGCATCATAAATAGAATATTCAAGAATCGGTGAGCCGTTACCGAGTATTCCATCCACCTGTTTAAGTCCTTTGTACCTGCTTCCTAATCCGCCTGCAAGTATGAGTAATGTCTTCTTAGAACTCATCGGTCATTCCAAATACAGGTTTACGGGTTTTCCATTTTCCGTTGGTGAAATCAGGGATGTCAACTACCTGACCTCCTTTGGCAATAGACTCTTCACTCAATGGGGTAATTGAATACCACAGCGCCAGATCGTATACATCCATAGGGAATTCTATATTTCGTTTGATACATTCTATAAAAGTATTCATCACAAAGAAATCCATTCCACCATGTCCTGCTCCTGCAGCAGTGCTTTCAAACTTCTTCCATATCGGATGATCATATTCTTTCATCCATTTTTCCGTATTGTCCCAGCGGTGGGTATGATTCATTGTTTTTTCAAAATAAATATGTCCCTGGTTAAAATCTCCCCATCCGAAATCCTGCCACAATCCCTCAGTTCCCTGAACCCTGAAACCAAGATCATAAGGTCTCTGTAAACTTGTATCATGAGTAAGAAGGATGGTTTCGCCGTTGGCACAGGCAATCTGGGTGGTTACAATATCTCCCTGGTTGAATTTGACTTTGGCATTCGGATGATTTTCTCCACCTTTTGGATGCTCAACAATGTATTTATGGAGTCCTACAGATTTTGATGAGAATGAAGACAGTTTGGTTAAACGGTTTCCTCTGTTGATATCCATCATCATGGCAACCGGACCTAATCCATGGGTAGGATAAAGCTCTCCGTTACGTTTTACATAATGTTCGGTTCTCCATTTTGCTTCACTGAATCCTTTTTCTCCGAATTCAGCACCGGAATTGTATGGAGTAACTCCGTCATTGAAAAGAACACCTCTCAGATCATGCTGATAGCCGCCTCTTCCATGCACCAATTCCCCGAACATCCCTTTACGGACCATGTTCAGAATAGCCATGATATCTCTTCGGTAGCAAACATTTTCCATCATGAAGATAGGAACTTTCGTTTCTTCGTAAACCTTTACAAATTCCCAGCAGTCCTGAAGCTTTATGGCTCCTGAAACCTCCATGCCCACAATTTTTTTAGCACGCATGGCTTCCACACCTTGGGTAAGATGCCATTCCCACGGTGTTGCAATAACAACGGCGTCTATTGTTTTTAATTTTAAAAGATTCCGGTAGTCATATTCTCCGTTGGAAAACTCCTGAGCAGCCGGTTTATTATTGTCTTTTAGTATTTTTTGAGATGCAGCAAGCATTCTTTTCTCCGGATCTGCAAATGCTACAATCTCTACATCATTACGTTTTGCCAGTAATTTTACATGTTCCTGCCCACGAAGACCGACGCCAATAAAACCAACGCGGACCTTTTTATCTGTTTTAAAATCATTGGAATAGGCAAATAAAGAATTGGGTAAAACCAGTGCCCCAAAGCCTGCTAAAGCTGCTGTCTTAAGAAAGTTCCTGCGGGAGTTGCTATTGTCCATCTATTTTTTTCCTAAATATATTAAAACTTTTGTAAATGGCGATGGATAAGGGGCTGAGATTTGATTGGAGAGTTAGAGAATTGAGGGTTTGAGTACTTGATGGAATATAAAATCTGAGGAGCGCGGGAAGAAACAGAAAGAAGTTTCCATAATGTTAATTATTACGGAAACTCCGGATCTCTTCTAAGTTGTTTGTTTTATTTCTCCATATAGTACACTTCTTCGTAAGGCTGAATCAGCACCCATCCGTGTCCTGAGAATTTCATCTGGAACTCTTCGCCACTTCCTCTTCCGATAAGGCTTTTGAAAGAAACGTTGGTTTTCAGTTCCGGGTTTAGGTTTCCGGACCATGCAACAGTAGCATTCGGATCTGTAAATACTGGTGTATCAGGAGTTACCAACAAGGTCAATGGATCTCCGTGCGTGGTAATGGCGATATGTCCTGTTCCTGAAAGTCTTACCTGGAAAAGACCACCGGACATCATTCCTGCGATACTTTTCAGCATTGTGATATCACTTTTTACGCTTTGTTCGTGGGCAAGAACGTCATTTCCGTTCACGCAGACAGATTCATTATTCAGATAAAGAATACGGACTTTCTTCCCGGAATCGGCTACATACAGTTTTCCTGTACCTTCTGCTTTCATCAGCCTGGCTCCTTCACCACTGATAGCTTTCTTTAGAAGATTTCCAATTCCGCCAGCCAGCATTCCCTGTCTTTCAAAATTGATGTTTCCCACATAGCTTACCATGCTTCCTCTTTTCGTCCATACTGCCTGATTATTTAGATTGATTTCCAGAAGGTGTTTTGTTTCCAGCTCAAAATAATCTCTTTGCTGTGGATTTTCTTTTGTTTCGTTGATAAATGCTTCTATTGAATATTTGCTCATAATGATATTTTTACTTTTATAGTGTTATTATTTTAGTTTGTCGGATTGATAAGCTCTTTTGTTACTTCAGATTATCCAATTGGGAATGTTTGCCAGGTACGTTTCATCTTCTTCCTGTTGTCTTCATTATTATTTATCTTTTATTTTAGTTTTTAAATAATTTGGCTTTTTCAGTTGAATATTTCAAATGTATAACGATCAGGATACGGATTATCAATGAAGTATATTTGCTTACAGATTCCATATTGAATTTTAATTTTCCCAAAAATACTCTTTTTGTGCCTTGAAACTCCCCGTAAAATCACGGTTTTATATCTGATTGTAAATAATACTTGACAAAGGGGTGTTCAATGTCGTATATTTGCACTCCGAAAATTACACCTTGTAATTTCAGTAATTTTTAAACCGTAATTTAAAAAATGAAAACATCAGATTTTAATTTTGATCTTCCTGCAGAATTATTGGCAGAACACCCATCAGAGCACAGAGACGAAGCGAGATTAATGGTACTTGATAGAAAAACACAGACTATCGAGCACAAATTATTCAAAGATGTAGTGGATTATTTTGATGAAGAGGATTTGTTCATCTTCAACAATACAAAAGTTTTCCCTGCACGTCTTTACGGAAACAAAGAAAAAACCGGGGCTAAAATTGAAGTTTTCTTATTAAGAGAGCTTGATAAAGAAACCAGAGTTTGGGATGTTTTGGTAGATCCTGCAAGAAAAATCAGAATTGGTAACAAATTATTCTTCACTGAAGATGAATCTTTGGTAGCTGAAGTTATTGATAACACAACTTCAAGAGGAAGAACATTAAGATTCTTATTCGACGGTTCTTACGAAGAATTCAGATCTAAATTAAAAGAACTGGGAGAAACTCCGCTTCCAAAATATATCAAAAGAGCTGTAGAGCCTGAAGATGCAGAAAGATACCAGACGATCTACGCAAAAGTAGAAGGAGCAGTAGCTGCACCTACAGCAGGTCTTCACTTCTCTAAGCATTTGATGAAGAGATTAGAGATCAAGGGAATCAATTTTGCTGAAGTTACGCTTCACGTAGGATTGGGAACTTTCAACCCGATTGAGGTAGAAGATCTTTCCAAGCATAAAATGGAGTCTGAAGAGATCATCATTGATGAGAAAAATGCTGCTATTATCAACAAAGCGGTAGAAGCTCACAGAAGAGTTTGTGCAGTAGGTACTACTACCATGAGAGCATTGGAAACTTCAGTTTCTTCAAATAAAAAAATCTCTGCTTTTAACGGATGGACAAATAAGTTCATTTATCCTCCTCACGAATTTGGAGTGGCTAACTCAATGATCACCAACTTCCACACACCGAAGTCTACTTTGATCATGATGATTGCTGCATTTGCCGGAAGAGATTTCGTAATGCACGCTTATGAAGAAGCCGTAAAAGAAAAGTATAAATTCTATTCTTACGGTGACGCAATGTTAATTCTATAAAAAAGATAATAGGTAACAGGTTGCAGGTAATAGTATCTGCAACCTGACATCTAAAATCTGCAACCTATTTCTGAAATGAAAGATATCCGTACATTATCATTAGACCAGCTTAAAGACTATTTTGTGTCTTTAGGAGAAAAACCGTTTCGTGCGAAGCAGGTCTATGACTGGCTATGGAGCAAAAACCTCCATTCAATTGACGAAATGACGAATCTTTCAAAATCACTTCGTGAGAAAATTTCGGAAGAATATACCATTAATCCTGTTTCCGTAGACCTTCTTCAAAAAAGTTCTGACGGAACCATCAAAAACGGAGTGAAACTTCATGACGGACTGATGGTGGAGTCTGTTCTTATTCCTACAGAAACAAGAACTACAGCCTGCGTATCTTCACAGGTAGGATGCTCCTTAAACTGCGAATTCTGCGCTACAGCAAGACTAAAAAGGATGAGAAACCTTGAAGTTGCTGAAATTGTAGACCAGGTTGCCCTGATTGACAGCCAGAGCAGAATGTATTTCGACAGACCGCTTTCCAATATCGTATTTATGGGAATGGGAGAGCCGATGATGAATTACAAAAACGTAGTGGAAGCCATCAAAAAAATTACCCAGCCGGAAGGATTGGGAATGTCTCCGAGGAGAATTACCGTTTCTACATCCGGTATCCCTAAAATGATTAAAATGCTTGCAGATGATGAGCTGCGTGTGAAGCTGGCCTTATCCCTTCACTCTGCCATCGAATCCAAGCGTAATGAGATCATGCCTTTCTCAGATAAATTTCCGTTGACGGATATTATGGAGGCGCTTCAGTACTGGTACCAAAAAACTGGTTCTGTTATCACCTTTGAATACTGTGTATGGAAAGGCATCAATGACGGTGATGAGGATATCAAAGCTCTAATTAAATATTGCAAACAGGTTCCTTCAAAAGTTAACCTGATTCAATATAACCCTATCGGGGATGGAAAATATGATCAGTGCAATAAACAGGCGGAAGAAAACTATATCCGTCAGCTTGAAAATGCAGGGATTACTGTAATGGTCAGAAGAAGCCGTGGAGGTGATATTGATGCAGCCTGCGGACAGCTGGCCAATAAAACTACAGATTAAAATTTCCTTAAAAAAAGTCTAAAACTTTCTTAAAAAATAGGTTAAAACCCTACCTTTGCACAAATTATTTTGTGATGATGGATTTTCTTATGAGCGAGGACGGGCTGGAAAATGTATATGCATGGGCTATCCCATTGCATGCTACAGTTATTTTAGCTGAAATGATTTACAGCCACGTTTCAGAAGCTAAGTTATATAGTGGGAAAGATCTTGCAACTAATGTTTATCTTGCATTGATGAACTTTGGCCTTGACCTTATCATGAAAGCATTTGCCATGGGTGTAATGTTTTTCTTTTACCACCACAGGATTTTCTCATGGGATCTTAGTATCTGGTATTTACTGGCGTGCTTTGTAATTACAGATTTTGCCTATTATGTGCTCCATTATGTAGATCATCGTTCCAGAGCATTCTGGGCTGTTCATATTACGCACCACAGTTCAGAATATTTCAATCTTACAACAGGATTCAGAAGCCCTGTGCTGCAGCCTCTTTACAGATATTTATATTTCTCACCGCTTGCCTTTTTAGGATTCAATCCGTGGCATATTATGGTCGCTTATGCAATCGGGCAGGTGTATGGAACATGGGTGCATACCCAGACAGTGAAAAGCATGGGGTTTTTAGAGCATATTCTGGTAACGCCTTCTCACCATCGTGTCCATCATGCATGTAATGTAAAATACCTTGATAAGAATATGGGAATGTGCCTGATTATCTGGGATAAAATATTCGGAACCTTTCAGAAAGAAGACCCCAATGTACCTGTGAAATACGGAATTTATCCAAAGATGCCGGATAACAGACCAGATACGGTTCTTTTTTATGAATGGAGAAAAATATGGAAAGACCTTAAGCAACCGGGATTAAAATTCACAGACAGAATCAATTATATTTTCAATTCGCCGGGATGGAGGCATGACGGAACCGGAAAAACAGTAAGGCAATACCAGAAAGAGTATTTTGCAAAACAGGCTAAAAGAAAAGAACAACAGCAAAATCAGAAAGAGCAGAAAACGGCTTAACTTCTGATTTAAATCAATAGAAATCTAAGTGAAAAACGGGCTATTTTGGTCCGTTTTTCTATTTTAGAATTAACATTCAAGGCTTTTAGATTCATACAAAAGTGGATGGATGGATAATGTGCTTAGTTTGTCCATTCTGTAGGAATCTAGACTCTCACCTCCAATTTGATCCCCAAACACGAAATCTCGTTCAGGCTCTCAAATACTCTTACCCTCCAACTCACCAGCTCAGAATAAAACCCTAATTTTGTCTTATGAAAAAACTCTTTCTGATTTTCACCCTAATCATTATCCAATCTGCTTTTTCTCAACAGACGGATTTTCTGAAAATTAAAAAATACAGAGTCAATTATCTCAATGATAAGATTGAAGAGACTTCAGGACTGAATATTTTAAACGGAAAACTATATACGTTCAATGATAGTGGAAATCCTGCCGAACTTTTTGAAATCGATAAAAAAAGCGGAGAAATTATCAGGACACTGAAAACCAATTTAATCAATACAGATTGGGAAGCGTTAGCCAATGACGGAGAAAATTTTTATATAGGAGATTTCGGAAACAATACCGGGACAAGAAAGGATCTGATGATTTACAAAGTTCCATACGAACGTCTCGATGAGTCTAATGTCATTAAAATTCCAGGTTCGGAAAGAGCCCTTGATGGAACGAAAATCCAGTTTTATTATCCCGAACAGACTGAGTTCATTTCTAAAAATATAAAGAATGATTTCGATGCAGAGGCCATGATTTATCTGAACGGAAAGTTGCATATATTTACCAAAGAATGGGTTTCAAAAGCAACCTCACATTATATCGTAGATCCTGAAATCTCAGAACTGCAAAAAGCAGAAAAAATAGAAACCTATAAAACAGGTTTTGTAGTTACAGATGCCTCTTATTTTGATAAAAAGCTTTATCTGATAGGATATACTAAGAAAACAGAAGTCTTTTTAGATATTTTTACAGAAACGGAACCCGGAATATTTTTTAAAGAAAAGCCAAAACATTATTACCTCGGAACCGCGCTTGCACTGGGACAAATTGAAGGGATAAGCGCAGACGAATCGGGAATTTATATTTCAGGAGAAAAATTCAGATCTCCGTTGGGAAGTACAAAACCTTCATTTTATTTTATTCCGAAAGATAAACTCAAAGATTAATTTTATCTTAAAATTGAGCGAAAAAAATTATCTTTGTGAGAATTAATAATTATTCACCCAGTATCGCAGATTGTGGCAAACATTGTAGAAGAGATTAAACGACCGATCAATGATGAAATGAAACTTTTTGAACAGAAGTTTTATGAATCAATGCAGAGTAAAGTAGCTTTATTGGATAAAGTAACCCGTTTTATTGTTACCACGAAAGGAAAGCAGATGCGTCCCATGTTCGTATTTCTTTGTGCGAAACTGGTGGGTGAAGTAACGGAGAAGACCTACCGCGGAGCTTCTATGATTGAACTGATCCACACAGCTACTCTGGTGCATGATGATGTAGTGGATGAAAGTTTTAAACGTCGTAATTTCTTTTCAATCAATGCGTTGTGGAAAAATAAAATAGCTGTTTTGGTTGGAGACTATCTTCTGTCAAAATCAGTTTTACTATCTACAGACCATAAAGATTATGATCTCCTTGGAGTCATTTCCAGAACCATCCGTGAAATGTCAGAAGGAGAGCTTCTTCAACTGGAAAAAGCCAGGAAACTGGATATTACGGAAGATGTTTACTATGAAATTATCCGTCAGAAAACTGCCACGCTGATTGCGGCCTGTTGCGAAATAGGTGTTCTTTCTAACAATGCGGATGAAGCCTTAGCCAAAAAAATGATGGATTTCGGGACCTTTACGGGGATGGCGTTCCAGATTAAAGATGACCTTTTTGATTATTTAAGTTCAAACGTCATCGGCAAGCCGGTTGGAATTGACATTAAAGAACAGAAAATGACCCTTCCATTAATCCATACTCTTACAACAGCGAACGAGAAGGATAGAAAATATTATTTCGATACCATAAAGCGTTATAATAACAATCCAAAACGGGTAAAAGAGCTTATAGAATTTGTAAAAAGCTCCGGCGGCCTGGAATATGCTATTACAGTTATGAAGGATTTTCAGCAGAAAGCAAAAGATATCCTCAATGAATTTCCAGATTCTGAAGCAAGAAAATCGCTGCATATCATGCTGGATTATGTTATTGAAAGGAAATTCTGACAGTAACACTTTTTTATCAATCCTGACATTTTGTTCTCTATTTCCTTCAATCCTGCATTATATAAAAGTATTCTTATTACTGAAAATAAATAACTCTATCTTTCAATAACCCAAGGAGTTGTGATTATTTTTATTTTTTGTAATAGTAAATTGCTGTATATTAATATTTTACAAATTCATTTAAAATATTTGTTAATAATTCATTGATTTTCAAGATAAATGTTGTTTATTTGTTATTACAAAAAACAACAAATAATGAAAAAAATCAAAACAATGATGATAGCATGTGCTATCAGTTCAAGCTTTCTTGCGTACGCACAAGTCGGAATAGGAACTCAAAACCCCCAGACAACTTTTCACATCGATGGATCTAAAGACAATCCTGTGACGGGAGCTCCTTCTGCAGCTCAACAGGATAATGATTTTAGTATTACTTCAGGTGCAAGGGTAGGGATTGGGACTATTGCTCCGACCGAAAAACTGGATGTAGCATCTGGAAATGCCCGTATTCGTAATATTAATTCGAATGTAGGTATTGGAGGGACTGACAGGGTTGTTGTAGCTGATGCTACCGGAGTACTGAAGACTATCGATTTTACTGCTTATTCACTGTTTCATGCACGTTTAGCAGCTAACCAGAACATCAGTGCTTCTACCATTACAACTTTACTATTTTCCACACCAGTAGCAACTTCTCCGTTCTATTCCTATAATGCAGGAACTGGAGTATTAACTCTTAATCAGGCCGGGAATTATCTGGTAACCTTACAGGCAAGTTTTACCAATATGCCTGCAGATAGCCAGCTGCTTATCGGTATAAGACCTGTACCAGATGCCAATTACCTGGGAAGGGGAAGTCATTACAATGCAATTGCTTCTTCAGGAACGGTAGGTGAGCTGATGAATTATACAACTGTAATTGTTGCTCCTACAGCAGGCTATCAGATCCGTTTTACTGCGGCTCCCAATCAAAATGCTACAATTATTGCAACAGAAACAGGATCTACAGGAAGTGGAAATGTTACCAATGTAACAGTACAGAAGATATAATTCTATCTTTACATTACAATTAAAAACAAGTAAAGTGTTTTGTATATGTTTTCAGGAAGCTGAAAGTGTATACAGAACACTTTCTTTTTATATTCAAAATCCAATAAGAGTTAAAGATCACAATATTGCCGGATTTTGGTGCTTAGAGATCTTAATTTATTTTCCGGATTAGGCAATTAAGTGAAAATTTTAAATTAAATTATTTTCAGGGTTACAATAATAACGGCCAGAACTATACAAAATAAAGCTATTAAAAATAAATAATCCGCAATGTTCTCAAACGTATATTCCCGCTTTTCGCTTTTTGTTCTGATGGCCAGGAAGGAAAAGAAGCAGCTACAGGCAAAAAGGATACAGGCAAATCCTGCAAATTCGTCCAAATATGTACTCTGACTGATCTTAGAGATTTTTAATGAGGTAATAATAATCAGTGAAAATCCTAAAAGATTGCTGGATGCATTCAAAATGTGAGGCGACTTTTTTTCCATCTTTTACAATTTTTCTCAAAATAAAGCACAATTTTTTTTATTATCAAATTTTTAAAAAAGATTATTAAAAATTAAAATTAATTTAAAAAGTGTATATTAGCAAAATACTTGAAGATTAAAAACTTTTTTACTTAGCTATGCAAACAACCTATATTGAAACACAGCAAATATCCTTTCAAGATTTTAAAAATCAGATACTTGGGGATTACAGGTTAGGAAGGATTTCCCGTGAAATGTCTTATCTTGGAAGAAGAGAAGTGCTCACAGGAAAAGCTAAATTCGGAATTTTTGGGGATGGAAAAGAACTTCCTCAGCTTGCAATGGCGAAAGTTTTCAGAAATGGAGACTTCCGTTCAGGATATTACAGGGATCAGACTTTTGCATTGGCAATAAATGCTCTGACGGTAGAAAGTTTCTTTGCACAGATGTATGCAGATACAAGTGTGGAAAGAGAACCTGCTTCAGCCGGAAGACAGATGAACGGGCATTTCGCAACAAGAAGTTTAAATGAAGACGGGAGCTGGAAAGATTTGACAGCTCAGAAAAATATTTCTTCTGATATTTCTCCTACAGCCGGTCAGATGCCAAGATTATTGGGATTGGCTCAGGCTTCAACAATTTATAAAAGTGTAAAATTTGACGGGTCAGAAAAATTCTCAAGAGAAGGTAATGAAATTGCTTTCGGAACCATTGGAGATGCTTCTACAGCAGAAGGACATTTCTGGGAAACTCTTAATGCCGCTTGTGCACTGCAGGTTCCTATGATTGTTTCCATCTGGGATGACGGGTACGGAATTTCAGTTCCTACCAAAAACCAGAGAGCAAAAGCTGATATCAGTGAAATGTTAAGCGGTTTTCAGAGAAAAGAAGGGGAGAACCAGGGATGTGAAATTATCCAGGTGAAAGCATGGGATTATCCTGCACTACTGGATGCCTATGCAAAGGCAGAACATTTTGCAAGAACAGAAAGTGTACCGGTGGTAGTGCACGTAGTTGATGTTACCCAGCCTCAGGGGCACTCTACTTCCGGATCTCACGAAAGATATAAAAACGAAGCACGTCTTGCATGGGAGGCTGAGTTTGATGGACTAGTGAAATTCAAAGAATGGATCTTAAATTATTCTATCGAAATTGATGGGAAAGAAGAAGTAATTGCTACTGCTGAAGAACTGGACGCCATTGATGAAGAAGCTAAAAAAGCAGCAAAAGCAGGTCAGAAAACAGCATGGGAAAATTATCAGAAAGCCATTTCAGAACTTACCCAGTCTCTTTTACCTTTAGTTGAAAACCTTAAGGGACAGAATGCTGAAGTGGAAGCTTATATTGCTCAGTTCAACAAGTTGGTTTCAAAAGCGAAAAAAGATATCTTCCATCTGGTAAGAAAAGCTTTATTGGCGACAAGAGGAACAAATTCTGCAGAAAGAGCTCAACTGATGCAGAAATACAATGAATTGGCTGCTGTTGAAAAGGACAACTATTCTTCTCACTTATATTCTCAGTCTCAATGGAAAGCTGAAAATGTTCAGGAAATCAAACCTGTGTATTCTGACAGTTCCGAAGATGTAGATGGAAGAGTAGTGATCAGAAATAACTTCGACAAAATTTTTGAAAAATATCCTGAAACTTTAATCTTTGGAGAGGATACCGGAAATATCGGTGACGTGAACCAGGGGTTGGAAGGTATGCAGGAAAAATATGGTGCCTTGCGCATCGCTGATACCGGAATTCGTGAAGCAACGATTCTTGGACAGGGAATTGGTATGGCGATGAGAGGTTTAAGACCCATCGCTGAAATCCAGTATTTAGACTATGTTCTTTACTGTTTACAAGGAATGAGCGATGATCTGGCAACGGTACACTACAGAACGAAAGGAGGTCAGAAAGCTCCATTGATCATCAGAACAAGAGGGCACAGATTAGAAGGAATCTGGCATTCGGGTTCTCCAATGGCAGGGATCCTGAACCTTTCAAAAGGTATTCTGGTATTGGTACCTAGAAACCTTACAAAAGCAGCAGGATTCTACAACACGATGCTTCAGGCTGACGAACCCGCAATCATTGTAGAATGTCTGAACGGATACAGATTAAAGGAAAAGCAACCGGATAACTTAGGTGAATTCACAGTTCCTGTAGGTAAAATTGAAGTTACTAAAGAAGGAAAAGACGTTACTCTGGTAACTTATGGTTCTACATGGAGAATTGTGACTGAGGCTGCCAATGAATTGGAAAAATTAGGAATTTTTGCAGAAGTTATCGATATTCAGTCGTTGATTCCTTTCGATTTATCCCACGAAATTGCGGAGAGTGTTAAGAAAACCAATAGATTAGTGGTTATTGACGAAGATGTGGAAGGAGGAACTACCGGATACATTCTACAACAGATCCTTGAAAAGCAGAAAGCATTCAGATATCTGGATTCAGATCCGTTGACGATCTCTGCCAATGATCACAGACCTGCCTATGCAAGTGATGGGGACTATTTCAGCAAGCCGTCTGCAGACGATATGGTAGAAAAGATCTACGCTATGTTTAATGAATCAAATCCTCAGAAATATCCTGCGATATTCTAATTGGGATTTCAGATAAATTTTAAAACCGCTTCCTTTTGGGAGCGGTTTTTGTTTGTTAGCCTCTTCAGCCAAAGTAATTTATAATGAATTTTTTTGCAAATTTGTATCAGAAAGATTTCAGAACTTATATATTTACTTTTTGGTGATATACTTACCTTTTCGAAAGTGCTCAATTATATAAATAAAAAAAATGAAAAAAATAACTTCATTTTTGAAGTCCAGAAAATGGGCACTCATTATTTCGATACTGTATGTAGTAACCGGAACATTAGCAGTATGTTCAGCTTACGGCAGTGATCCATTATACGGTGAATGGACTTTATATGCCTTGCTGATAACATTTCCTGTGTCAGTTTTGAGTTTTGTCTGCAGATATACTGATCCCAGTATATGGCCTATTTTACTGATTCAGTTTATGATGTTTTTAAGCACATTTTTTGTTTTATCCTTATTTATAAAAAGTAAGCCGGATAATTAGAAATGATTTTCAGTATTGTTTTAAAAAGCAAAAAGCTATCAAACATTGACCGCCTTCTTATTTTTCACATTTTCATTTAAAAATACACAATCTTTGTCATCATGTGATCCCTTCACCTGATATTTTGCTTCCCATTCTTCCAGCAAATAGAGAATAGGCAGCAAAGCCAGCCCTTTTTCTGTAAGTGAATATTCCACACGCGGAGGAAGTTCTTTAAACTCTTCACGAATCACAAGTCCATCAGTTTCCATTTCTCTAAGCTGATCGGTCAATACCTTCCTGGAAATGACATTAATGCGTACTGCCAGTTCTCCAAAACGCAACTTCCTGTCTTTAATCACCAGAACAATAATAGGCTTCCATTTACTTCCCAAAGCGGCCATTGCCTTCCCAAGAGGGCAGCTGTATTGCATTAATTCATTCTTTTTCATAGAGAGATCTTTATTTTAAAAAGACATATGAGATGATGTTTCATATGTTACTTTGATGTTACTAATGTAAGTTACTGCGAAGTTACCACTATTTTTTAATAAAAGATACAAAAGTGAACTATTATTAGTTACTTTGTGTAACAATTATAAAATATAAATTTAAATATGAACACATCATCATTATTTAAACCGTTTCAATATAAAAATCTACAGCTTAAGAATAGAATCGTAATGGCTCCTATGACCAGAGCACAGTCTGACAATGGAGTTCCTACGCAGAATATTGCAGATTATTACGGAAGAAGAGCTGCTTCAGAGGTTGGATTGATTCTTTCTGAAGGAACTGTGATCAACAGACCGGGATCAAAGAATATGCAGAATATTCCGGATTTCTATGGAACAGAAGCTTTAAACGGCTGGAAAAATGTAATCGATACTGTACATCATAACGGAGGCAAAATGGGACCTCAGATCTGGCACGTAGGAGATACAAGAATGTCTGAAGATTATCCTCTGGTTCCTATGGAAAAAGCTTCTACAATGACCATCGAAGATATTCAGGATACCATTACACAGTTTGCCGCGTCTGCAAAATCCGCAAAAGATCTTGGTTTTGATTGTGTTGAAATTCATGGGGCTCACGGATATTTGATCGACCAGTTCTTCTGGGAAGTAACCAATACAAGAACAGATGAGTATGGTGGTAAAACACTAAAAGAAAGAAGCAGATTTGCTATTGATGTGGTTAAGGCGATCAGAGCAGCAGTAGGAGAAGACTTTACCATTATCATCCGTCTTTCACAGTGGAAACAGCAGGATTATAAAACCAGACTGGCATTCACTCCAAACGAAATGGAAGAATGGTTATTACCATTAAAAGAAGCTGGTGTGGATATTTTCCACTGTTCACAGCGTCGTTTCTGGGAACCTGAATTTGAAAGTTCTGACTTAAACTTTGCCGGTTGGGCTAAAAAAATTACCGGACAGCCAACCATTACAGTAGGTTCGGTTGGTTTAAACGGAGATTTTCTTAATGCTTTTGCAGGGCAGGGAACAGAAAAATCAGATCTTACAGAGCTGATCAGAAGGCTGGATAATGAGGAATTCGATCTTGTTGCCGTAGGAAGAGCTATTCTTCAGGATTACCAATGGGTACAGAAGATCAAAGAAGGAAATACAGAGGCTCTTCTTGATTTCTCAGCAGAAAGTATGAGCGTTTTATTTTAATATCAATAAGGAATGATGTTTCGTTTTGCTTGTCAATTTTTAACAGCATAATTTTTTGGCTAGCAGGACAGAATTATCGACTCAACCTGGTATTAAATCAGCATAATTCACTTTATTTTATATTTAATTTTCACCTATTTATTAAAGAACCCGATTTCAGAACTTCTGAAATCGGGTTTTTATGCTCTAAAAACAATCTTAGATTTGAAGGGTATTTTTACCTAGTTAAAATCTGCATCCTGTTTCTGAAGGTTCACATGTCCAATATGCAGGAATATCATTTTCAGCTCTGTGACGGCATGCAATAAAACCTGGTTCACAAACCGGAGCGTTTCCTCCTTTAACTTTTTTTAAATCAGTTTTTGACAATTTTTTTAAATTTTCCATGTTTAATAATTTATTGATTATAAGTCTTATTCAGATTAATATTGATTGAAAAATAAGTCAATCAATTTTAAGGACATTCCATCGTATCCGGAACACATTTCCAGCGAGGCGGAATTCCATTGCTGCCAGGAATGTAGCAAGCTGTAGTTCCTCCCGGACAGTCAGGAGCATTTCCACCATTAATTTTTTTTAATTCTGATTTTAATAATTTTCTTAGATTTTTCATATGTAATAATTTGTTGATTTACACAAATATAATATTTTTTGAAAACGGAACAACACTTTACGTTTAAAAATGTAAAATGCATTATTTAAATATGACAGGATAAAATAAACCCGCTCACAGAATTTCCATAAGCGGGTTTTTAACAGATTTAAATATCTAAAACTGCCCGTAAAATGGCAGAAATGATTTTCTTATAAACCAATATTCTTAGTTGGCTTTAATTGCTTCAGAATGTTTTTCGGAATAGCATTCTTGTGAACAAGGATTGCTGTTGATTTGTATTCGACATAAGGTCTTGTTACGTAAATATACCCTGCGAAATCATTGGTTACTCCCCATGAATTCTTCACCATATAATATTCTTTACCTGTCTGATCTTTTGCCAGTCCTACGATATGCATACCATGATCATCCGTTGTAGAAAGGTTGTTAAGCGCTTTCTGACGCATGTCTTCAGTAATTGTTTTATCTTTTTTAGGCTCTGTAAACAAAGTCTGCTTATTCTCTGCAGTAATTTGGTCAAGATCCATATCCGGAACGTAAGCTACACCATTTTTATAAGAGAAGTAAGGCTCGGAAACGTCAGTTGCCCAACCAACAGAATATCCTTTATTTACGGCATTGTCAATTATTGCTGTAAGATCTTTCATCGGAACATTCCAGTCAGAATCATGACTCCAGTTATCAGGAATCGGAACTACAAATTTCTGGAAATATGGGTAATCCTTGTAAGAAGATAATTCCACATAATCTTCAGGATTGATTCCTACAACTTCTTTAGCAAATGTTTTCGGAGTATAGTTTTTCCCTTCATAGGTGAAGTTGGCAGGTACTTTTCCTAAATACTCATCAAGAATGGCATCTACAGAATCCATCCAGTTATCAGTCAGTTTTCCTTTTGAAGAAGACTGAACAAGGCTGTCAAGAACCGGCTTCAGCTTCCCCTGCATTTCCTTGAAGTTGTTGGTAGTCTGTCCTGCTTTTAATCCCGTGTAAACATCCTGAGGAACGGCTCCGTACTTTTTGTACATATTGATTACATCGTGAAGTTCTCCTCCGTCACCCCAGCTGATAGCACCATTATTCAAAACATATAATTTTGCTTTATCGTGGTAAGAGTTTCTTGCTGTAAAGATTTCAGCAAGATCTACGGGTTTTTTGCCCATTCTCTGCATTTCAGATTCAAGGAAAGAGTTTCCTGAGTAGCTCCAGCAGGTTCCTGATGAACCTTGGTTCTTTACAGAAGTTGCACCCACGTCTTTTAACGTTGTGAACTGAAAATTAGCATTTTGTGATTGGTTGTTTTTTAACTTGTTGATTAAGTCATCTTGGGCAAACATCATACTTCCTGCAGACAAAACAAAAAGTAATGATGCAATTTTGGCATTTTTCATTACTATAAAAAGATTATTTATATTAAGAGTCGTTGATAATAGAGATTTGTTACAGGGTAAAAAGAGAAAATATTCATTTGCAAATTGTCTTTTTTACCTTTTTGCCCAAAAAAAGATTATGTTTCCAACCCTCACCAAAGTTTCTGCATCTATACTTATATAACTCCTGACTATGGAACGAGAATTATTATTAGAATGCCAGCGTAGCGATCGCAATGCACAGCGGAAAGTTTACGAGAAAATGGCGGGTAGGCTGTACGCGGTCTGCAGACGTTATCTGAAAAACGATGAAGATATAGAAGAAGTATTGGCAGATACATTCTATAAAATCTTTACGAAAATTACCCAGCTTCATAATCCCGATACTTTTGAGGCCTGGGCGAGAAAAATTGCAGTGAATGAATGTCTGCAGAAATTAAGATCCAATAAAGAACTCTTGATTTCTATAGAAGAAAATTACATTGATCATTCTGAAGGTAATGCAGATAACCTTTCTCTGGAAAAAGATATTTTAAGTTTACTCAACTTTCTCCCCGAAGGCTGCAGAGCGATTTTTAATCTTTTTGCTATTGAGGGATATCCTCATAAGGAAATAGCCACCATGCTTTCCATCAGTGAGGGGACCTCAAAATCCCAGCTCAATTTTGCACGGAAGAAACTGCAGGAACTTTTAGCAAATCAAAACATTTAAACTTTTAAGACAATGGAAAATAATCATATAGATCAACAATTCAATGAAGCTTCCAGGCTTTCAGAGGAACCAACAGTTTTTCCTGGTTTTGAGAAGGTATGGGAAAAGATTGAAGATAAATTAGATAAAAAAGAAGAAAAAAAGAGAATTATATCTCTTTGGCTGCCTTATGGTATTGCAGCAAGTTTGATGATCGGTCTTGGGGCTTTTTACTTTATGAATAAAAAAGAGACTGCAGAACCTTTACAACCTGTAATTGCAGAGAATACAAGTTCAAGTGGTCCGATTAACAAAACGGATATTGCAAAGATAGACAGAACTATCAAGGAGAATATCAGAAAAGAAGAATTGTCTGTATCTGTACCTCTTCCTTTGGCGCATAAGCCTTCACCAGTGATAGGAATGAATGTATACAAGTCTCCAATTACCTGCAATATACCACCAATACAAGCTCCCGATAGAATACTTTCACCTCTATCCCCAATATATAATGATACCTTACAAACAAAACAAATTGAAGAGGTTGTAGTGATGGGATATTCAAAAGTGGTTAAAAGAAAGGATGTGACAGCATCGAGTACCATTACAAGCTCTGTCAGCAACTTAACACCACAACCTGCTGCTTATTCTTCATTGCAGGGAACAGTTCAGGGAATTCAGATCAATGGGACAGGAAATCAGGGAATTAATATCGCTCCGGGATATATTAATAATAATCAGTTAGTGATCAGAGGAGCTGCGTCTATAAAACCGGAAAATAAAGGTTTGTATGTTGTGAACGGAATGGTAACAAAAGATGAAGATTTCAGAAAATTAGACCCTAACAAAATTGAAAATATTAATATTCTGAAAGGAAATTCTGCTACAGCAATCTATGGAAGTAAGGGGGCCAATGGAGTCATTGTAGTGACTACCAAAGATCTTTCCAGAAGAGAAAGAAAAAAAATGAAAAAGCTGCAGGAGGAAATTAACAAACAACAGCAGATTACACCGGTTACTCAAAATAATGAAAGCTATGATGCTTTTGTTGAAAATCCTTTTGAACTAACCCGAAACCAGCCTTTGTCTACCTTTTCTATAGATGTTGATAATGCTTCCTATTCCAATGTAAGAAGAATGATCAATAATGGTCAGGTAGTCGATAAAAATGCCGTGAGAATCGAAGAAATGGTTAATTATTTTAAATATGATTATCCTCAGCCTAAAAACGAAAATCCTTTTTCGATCAATACAGAATACAGTGACGCCCCATGGAATCCTAAGCATAAATTACTTAAAATAGGACTTCAGGGAAAAAATCTTCCGATGGATAAATTGCCAGCCTCTAATCTGGTGTTCCTTATTGACGTTTCAGGATCAATGAGTGATGAAAATAAATTACCATTATTGAAATCTTCCTTTAAAGTTTTGCTGAATCAGCTCAGACCAAAAGATAAAGTCGGAATTGTAGTTTATGCAGGAAGTGCAGGAATGGTATTGCCGCCAACTTCAGCCGGAGAAAAAGATAAAATTA
Organism: Chryseobacterium gleum; assembly: GCF_900636535.1. NCBI lineage: Bacteria > Pseudomonadati > Bacteroidota > Flavobacteriia > Flavobacteriales > Weeksellaceae > Chryseobacterium > Chryseobacterium gleum. The sequence goes on along the minus strand of NZ_LR134289.1, from coordinate 1,877,024 downwards.
TTGAGGCTCTGGATCGTCTTCAGGCTGGAGGAAGCACCGCAGGAGGAGCAGGAATTGAACTGGCTTATAAACTGGCGCAGGAAAATTTTGTAAAAGAGGGTAATAATCGTGTCATTATCGCAACAGACGGAGATTTCAATGTGGGAACGTCTTCTATCTCGGATCTTAAAACGCTGATTGAGGACAGAAGAAAGTCCGGCGTTTTTCTTACCTGCCTGGGTTTTGGAATGGGCAATTATAAAGACAATACCCTGGAAACCCTTGCCGATAAGGGAAATGGAAATTACGCCTATATCGATAACATGCAGGAAGCCAATAAATTTCTGGGGAAAGAATTTGCAGGAAGTATGTATGCCATTGCCAAAGATATGAAAATTCAGATTGAATTTAATCCTGAATATGTAAAATCATACCGCCTGATTGGTTACGAGAATAGAAAACTGAAAAATGAAGACTTTACAAATGATAAAATAGATGCCGGAGAATTGGGAAGCGGACACACTGTTACCGCTTTGTATGAAGTGATTCCTGCAAATGTAAATTCGGATTTTGCTCCTAAAGAAAGTGATCTGAAATATAGCCAAAACACTTCTTCAAAAGGATTCGGAGATGAGTTGGCAACCATAAAGTTCAGATATAAAAAGCCTGACGGAGATACCAGCCGGGAAATAACCCAGGTAGTTAAAAATTCTGATAACAGAATATCTTCAGCAAGTCCGGATTTTAAATTTGCTTCTTCCGTAGCGTGGTTTGGCTTAGTACTCAGAAATTCAGAACTGATTACGAAGAAAGATCTTTCTGATATTGAAAATCTGGCTAAACAAGGCAAAAATAAAGATGAAGAAGGCTACCGGTCAGAATTTATAAGGCTTATAGAGAGTTATAAAACCGTTCAGAAGTGATTTTAAGAAGAGAGATTTCTTCCGGCAATTTCTCCTCTATATTCAAAGAAATCTGTTTTATTCAATAATGATGGAGGTTTAAATTAATTTTAATAATTTCCTGCCGAAATTAATAGTAGATGAAAAAAATTGTAATAACCATGTTAGGGCTTGCCGCATTGACAAGCTGTAAAACTCAAAAAAACACTGAAACATCTGGTGAACCAAAGACTTACAGTGTTCGTAAAGATAAGGATCAGGATGGAATTCCTAATAAGCTGGATAAGTGTCCTGATATTGCCGGGCCTGTAGAAAATGAGGGATGTCCTTGGCCGGAGTCGGATGGAGATGGTGTTATTGATAAAGATGACGCATGTCCTACAGTTGCGGGACCTCCTGAAAATAATGGCTGTCCATGGCCGGACGCAGATGGAGATGGAATTTTGGATAAAGACGATGCCTGTCCTACGGTTCCGGGATTACCGGAATATAATGGCTGCCCAAAACCGAAGTCAGTTACAGCAATGGAAGTAGAACGTTCCATAAAATTCCCTGAATCAGGAAGAGTGTATGACCATCAGGTTGGTGACAAAAAGAATGTTAAAAAGACTACAAAAAAAACTGGTCAGGATATTGATTATAACAATGAAGAATATGTAGCGTTAGTTGAAAATGCATTTGAATTAACCCGTAATCAGCCTGTTTCTACATTCTCTATTGATGTAGACAATGCTTCTTATTCCAATATCAGAAGAATGATCAGTTACGGAGGTAAGGTTGATAAAAATTCAGTGAGGGTAGAGGAAATGATCAATTATTTTAAATATGATTATCCCCAACCTGGAACTGGTCATCCTTTCTCTATTAATACTGAATATGGTAATTCTCCATGGAATCCTAAGCATAAATTACTTAAAATAGGGCTTCAGGGAAAAAATATTCCAATGGATAAACTTCCGGCCTCCAATATTGTTTTTCTTATTGATGTGTCAGGTTCAATGAGTGAGGAAAATAAGCTGCCTTTGCTGAAGTCTTCTCTTAAAGTTTTACTGAAACAGCTCAGACCTAAAGATAAAGTAGGAATTGTAGTATATGCAGGAAATGCAGGAATGGTTCTTCCCTCTACATCAGCGGGAGAAAAAGAAAAAATCATTAAGGCGTTAGATAATCTTCAGGCTGGAGGAAGCACTGCGGGAGGAGCAGGAATTGAACTGGCTTACAAACTGGCAAAGGAAAACTTTATCAAAGGAGGAAATAACAGAGTTGTTCTGGCAACAGACGGTGATTTTAATGTAGGAGCTTCTTCTACATCAGATATAGAAACGCTGATCACAGAAAAAAGGAAAACAGGGATTTTCCTTACCTGCCTTGGTTATGGGATGGGAAATTACAAAGACAATACCATGGAAGTTCTGGCGGACAAAGGAAATGGAAATTATGCCTATATTGATAATATGCAGGAAGCCAATAAATTCCTAGGAAGAGAATTTGCCGGAAATATTTATACCATTGCCAAAGATGTAAAAGTGCAGATTGAATTTAATCCTAAATATGTAAAATCATACCGACTGATCGGTTATGAAAACAGGAAACTAAGAAATGAAGACTTTGCCAATGATAAGATTGATGCAGGAGAACTGGGAAGCGGACATACAGTAACTGCTTTATATGAAGTTATCCCGGCCAACGTAAATTCTGAATTTACCCCAAAAGAAACAAAATTGAAATACTCTGAAATTTCTAAAAAGAAGAACTTTGGAGATGAAATGGCAACAGTAAAGTTCAGGTATAAAAAACCGGATGGAGATAAAAGCATTGAGATAACTAAAGTGATTAAAGAAGATAAATCTTCAGTGAGTCCGGATTTTAAATTTGCCTCTTCCGTGGCCTGGTTCGGTTTAGTCCTAAGAAACTCAGAACTGATTACAAAAAAAGATCTTTCCGATATTGAAACCCTTGCCAAACAGGGAAAAAGTAAGGATGAAGAAGGCTACCGGTCAGAATTTATAAGGCTGATAGAGAGCTATAAAACAATTCAAAAATAATTCATAAAAAAAGAAATTTCCACAGAAATTTCTTTTTTTATATTTTTAAGCATACTAATAACTGATGAAAAAGAATTATTTGCTGTTATTGCCGTTTACAATTACCTTATTACAGGCACAAAATTCACAACTCTATTACACTGGAAAATTTTTAACCACAAAAAATAAAGAACAGAATTTTTTAAAAGTTTATAATAAAAACAGTGGTATATATGAACTGACTGATGAGAAAGGATTTGCCATTATTGCAGCTCAACCTTATGATACACTTGTCTGGAATCAGGGTAAAAATACCCATATTATAGCTTCTTATGAACTCAGGGAATTAAAAGTTATTCTTGAAAGTCAGACGGAAAAGAAAAAAGTAGAAAATGTTCATAGCAAAGATTATGACAGCCTTATTTCAAAGGAAACTAAAGATGATTTCAGTATTGAAAAAAATGAGAAACATTTAAGTAAAAGCTCACACGCTTATTTTGATCAGATAAGAAAATTAAAACAAAAAAATGACAGCATTTACATCCTGAAAAAGCTTAATCAGAGAACATTACTGTTGAATGGAAGTTTTACTACCTCTTTTGATATTAAAAACAGGAATGCAATTCCCGCAACCCAAAGCAGATACGTACAGGGAAGATCAGAAACCGGAAACCTTGTTTGGAGAGGCCCTGAAACCAATGAAATGTTCAGTTTTGGACCGGATATTTCAACGCTGGGATTTAATGGATTAGCTTATGAATACGATCAGAATGGAAAACTGATTCCATGGATTGATGGACTTCAGCGAGCAAAAATATATGACAACAACCTTTTTAAAACAACGGTAGGATACAACAATCAGCTGAATGTAAATGCTTTTATAAAAGAAGGATACAATGAGAAAATCCGGCTTTCACTGAATCTGGGACAGCAAAAAAATCAAATGTATTTTATAGATCAGTTTGATATTGCGAATACCTTTAAAGCAAAGCTGAATACAGAACTGGGTGGATATTACATTAATCTAGCATTTAATTATGAAGAAGATAAAGCAACCAACACCAATAGAATAGGACTTTTCAACAGGGTATACCAGAATTCATTGCTGACTCCTGTTTCTTTTTCCAATGAACAAAATACTTTTCTGAATAACGGCTCACAAAGAAGTTACAGCAAATATGCAGACAACCCCTCTTTCCTTTTTCAACAGGACAGTAAATACCATTATCAGAACCGTGAAAGGCAGTTTAGTCTCAATGCAGCAAAAAACTGGAATAACTTTAAACTGAATATCAGTCAGTCCTATGAAAGTAACAACATCCGGAATCTTGATCAGTATAAACCTTCTGCTTATGGGTTCAGCAACGGAATACAAAATGAAAGGATTCAAAACAATAGTTCATATCATTCCAATATCCTGGGGTCTTATACTTTGGGAGACTATGATTTTAAAAATATCTTTAGCCTGAATTTTATCTTAAATGATAGAAAATCAGATATTGATTACAGCCTGACCCATCGCAAGTACTTCTATCAGAGAACTTCACAGGATCATATTTTTAATTATAATATGGAAATCCGTGATTATGATTTTGAAGTAGTTGTTAATCTTGGGAATTCATTTTACATCTCCAATACTTCCCTTAAAAATAATTATTGGCTTCCAAAGGCTAACTTTTATCTGAAGTTTAATGACATCTTCGATTGGAATAATTACAGTTTCAAACTACTGGGAAGTTACACACAGTTAAGCTCCGAGCCTGAAATTACAAGATCATACGCCGCTTATGCCACTACATTGCTGAATGCAGAAAATTATAACCAGTACTTTCCTGTGCAGGAAGTAGAAACCTTCAAAGGTTTATCCAATATCAACACCAAAGAATGGAAAGCTGGAGCCAGGCTGAACCTCGGGTATTATATAAGTCTGGATGGCGAATATTTCAACAGAAAAAGTACAAATGATATATTTCCTGTTTTTGAAAACAATCAGTTGAGGTTGAAAAATATAGCAGACCATACCTACAGCGGATATGAATTCAATTTTGCTTATGATAGGCTGCGACTTGGATATGACGCGTATGTAACCAACAAGGTTTCATTTTTTAAATATAAGGACATCGTAGATCATATTTCACCCGGATATCAGAATATGGCCATTTCCGGTTTTAAGGATATTTACAAAACATTGTTGCAAGGACAGGCTTTGGGAGTTGTCATGGGAAGTTATTTTGAGAGAAATGCAGCTGGACAACTGTTCATTGATGAGTTCGGATACCCGAAAAAAGCAGGAGGGATGAAAATTATTGCAGATCCAACACCAGATTTTGTGATGAAGTTCAATCATAGTCTTGCTTATAAAAACCTGTCTCTGGATATCAATTGGGAATGGAAAAAAGGAGGGCAGCTGTGGAATGGAACCCAGGCCGTTCTCGATTATTACGGCCGTTCTTATGAATCTGGAGAAGAAAGAAATATTAAGAATTATGTTTTTCAGGGTGTAGATGTCAATGGAAGTGTTAATCAGATTCCTGTAGATTTTTACGACCCGAACCGGAGTGTTCAGGAAAACAGATGGTCAAGATATGGTTATCTGGGGGTGGCGGAAAGTTATGTTCAAAAGGCAGATTACATAAGAATCAACAATATTTCGCTTTCATCCACTTTCCCTGTTAACTACGGGAAGCAGAACCTTAAACTGACCTTTTACGTAAACAACATAATACTTTGGCAGGCCAGTAAAGGAGTAGATCCCAATCAGAATTTTTATGATATGGATAACGGGAGAGGGCTGGATTTTTTCAACCTTCCTTCCTTTAAAACCTTCGGATGTATTGTTTCATTTAAATTTTAACTCATGAATCTCAAAATTATATCTACCTATATCATCCTGTTGGGCTTGTTATTATCAGCCTTTTCTCTGAAAGCTCAGCAGTCATTCCATGACTTTGAAAAAGAAAAAACGTACATTCAGACCAACCATGTTTTTTATAAGCCTGGAGAGGAAATGTATTTTAAAATATATGTGGTAAAGGGAATTAATAACCTTCCGGTGGAAGAAAGCAGGGTAGTTAATTTTGAAATCATTGATCCGGCAGGAAGTGTTCTGAAAAAATTGAAATATGAAATTACCAACGGCTATGCACAGGGTTATTTCTATTTTTCTGAAGACATGAAAGGCGGAATCTACAAGATCAGGGCTTTTACCAACTGGATGCAGAATGAAGAAGGGAAAAATGCCTTTGAGAAAGAAATCACCCTTCAGAAAATCGTATCTCCAAGAATTCTGATGAAACTGGATTTTCCTAAAAAAGGATATGGACCAGGAGACGAGGTGACCGCCGATTTTTCAATGAGAAGTCTGAGTAACCTTCCAATCCCTTTTTATGAAGCCGGTTACACGGTAATGCACAACGGGAATACCGTTTCCGAGGGAAAATTTATTACTGATAAAGAAGGGAAAAAACTTTTGACATTTAAACTTCCTGAGGTATTGAAATCTTCAGACGCACTTCTGAATATTAAGGTTGATTTTGATGGGTTTACAGAATCCATTTCCAGGAATATTCCGATTGTTCTGAATAATCTGGATGTGAAATTTCTTCCTGAAGGCGGAACTTTTATCAACGGAATAGAACAGAATATCGCATTTAAAATTCTGGATGAATTTGAAAAACCTGTAGATGCTGTCCTGGCTGTTTATAATCAGAATCATGAAAAAATAAAGGAAATTTCAGCCTATAATTTTGGAATGGGAAGCTTTCGTTTTATCCCGAAAAATGGGGAAACTTACTATGTAAAAGTGATAAAGCCTGAAAATATTGCTCAAACTTTTAATTTTCCGGCGGCAAAAGATGAAGGATTGATTTTAAATATTAAAAATGAAAACAAAAAACTGATTTTTACTATCATTTCAACACAGGAAAAAACAATTATCCTGAAAGGAAATTTCCGTGGAAAAGAAGTCTATTCCAAAGTTATTCCGTTGAAAAATGGAAACAATCCACTGGAAATTCCTGAGAAAGACTTTCCGGCAGGAATCTGCAGATTTACCGTTCTGGAAAATAATGTTCCTCTTGCAGAACGTATTGTTTTTACCAATAAAGAAAATCAGCTGAATATAAAGGTAAAGCCTGTAAAACAGCATTATCTGCCAAGAGAAAAGGTAGTCCTGGACATTGAAACCACGGATGAAAATAACAAACCTGTTCCTGCGAATCTTGGAGTAAGCGTGGTAGATGATAAACTATGGACCTATGCTGATGACAAACAGAATCATATCATTTCCTGGCTTCTGATGGACTCTGAATTGAAAGGGAAAATTGAAAAGCCACAGTTTTATTTTGATAAAAAAGAAGAAAAGCAGATAAAAGCTTAGACCTTGTGATGCTGACAAATGGCTATCGCTATTTTGAGCTTATCCGGAGGTTCTGAAAACTGATAAGTACAAATACCTTCCCGAGAAGAAAATACGATCTATGGAGTGGTAGAAGATGAAAACAAAAAACCGGTAAAAGCTGATGTTTTTCTTTTGAATACAGACAACAGAAAAATTCTCAAACAGACTGTTGCAGAAAACGGGAAGTTCTATTTTTCAGATTTAAATGCGGATGATTCCTATAAAATCATTGCCAAATCTTTTCAGCCCAGGCATCAGGTTAAAATCCATATTTTATCTTATAATCTGGATATTAATCCTTTAATAAAACAGAATCTGTCTCATATAGATGTGGAAGAAATCGTACAGGAAGCTGAAAGAAAAGAGGAAATAAAGACAGAAAACAGGAATAATATCCAAACGCTGAATAAGCCAGGGCGTTCAAGATCTGATACGATTCAGAATAAAAGAATTGAAGAAGTTATAGTATTGGGCTACAATATGAGAAAGGATAAATCAGCCATGGCTTCTTCAACAATTTCTTCTTCTATGGAAATTCAGAATGCCAGTGTAACTTCTCTGTTGAATGGGAAAGTCGCAGGAATAGTAATTATAGGGACGGGCCAGGCAGGAGCCGGTGAGCAGATCAATATCAGAGGAAATTCTTCTATTACTAATAAAAGCCCCTTATTTATTTTAGACGGTGTTCCGGTAGAAAATTTCAATACTACTATTAATCCAAATGATATCAGCAGTGTTACTGTTCTCAAAGATGCTGCCGCTACAGCTATTTATGGAAGCCGTGCTGCCAATGGGGTAGTCATTGTAAATTCAGGTAAAAATAACAGCTCAAAAATCAATGTTGACATTACCCCCGAAATCCTATCTTGCCGTAAAAGCCGTGCCATACGGAAAGCTTGCTTCATACACCGGATCAAGAAAATTTGCTTATCCTGAGTATAAAACCACCAATACTTCTTATCGTTTTGATTACAGGGAAGCCCTGTACTGGAACCCAGTGGTGGAAACCGATAAGAATGGGAAGGCAACCGTGGAATTCTATAACTCAGATGCCAATACTACTTTTAGAATTATTACAGAAGGGATTGCGGCATCAGGACTTGTAGGAAGGGATGAAACAGCCTATGCGGCGCAGAGCCTTATTTCAATAGATGCCAAAATTCCTCAGTATCTGACAAGAACTGATCAGATGATAATTCCTGTTGTCCTCAAAAATAATTCTTCAGAAACCAGAAAAATGACCATGGACGTCATTGTTCCCAACCATGTCAAACTGATGCATTCTGACAGCTTGATTACTCTGAAATCGTTAGAATCAGGAAGATTATTTGTCAAAATACAGACTGATGAAATAGTGGATTCCAATATTCAGTTTACCATCAGATCCGGAGATTTCAGGGAAACGATGATCTTACCTTTTAAAGTAGAAGAAAAAGGATTTCCACATAAATTTTCCATTATCAATAATAAAACGGAAGATATAAAAATCAATATTCCGGAATATATCAACGGAAGTCTGTTTTCCTCATATTATGTATTTGAAAATGCTGCTTTACAGATGTTTGACAATCTGGAACAACTGAAGAAGGAACCTTACGGATGCTTTGAACAGCTTTCCTCAACGGTGTATCCTAATATTTTTATCCTGGATTATTTAAAGTCGGGTAGAAAGATCGATACATCTACGGAAAATCTGGTGGTTAAAAATATGAAAAAAGGCTTCCAGAAAATGCTGAGCTATAAAAATAAAGACGGTGGTTTCGGATATTTCAACAGTGAAGAATCAGATGTGGCAGTTTCAGCATTTGCCTTATTGGAATTTACTGATTTAAAGAAATATGTCAATCCCGATGTTAAGCTTATTCAAGGGCTTTCTTCATTTATTTTATCTAAAAAAAATGGAAACGGATTATTTGAGGTAAGAAAAGGCTATGAGTTAAAAAAGGAATATTCTGAGTATTTCTGGGCTAGAAATATGTATGTTGTATATGCTTTATCCAGATCGGGCTTTAAAAATGAAATTGAAGATTCTTTTAAAGTAATGATGAAAAGAGCTCTCGGCACAAAAGATTCCTATCAGCTGGCTTTGCTGGCCAATACCGCTGCTCATCTCGGAAAACAGAAAGAATACGATGATCTGATGAAAATTCTGGACCTGCAGTATGAAACAAAAAATATAAAATGTGACATTACCTTCACAGGTTCATGGTGGGGAAGATCTGCCGAAGCGGAAACGCTTTCCTTATACATTATGGCGCTTCAGAAAGATGAAAGCCTTAATCAGTTGAAAATTGCAGAAGCAGCAGATCAGCTTATTAATCTCAATGGATATTACGGGTTTGGCTCTACTCAGGCAACAACATTAGCCGTGCAGGCGTTGTCAGATTTTTTGTCTAAAAATGAGAAATTATATGGAACAGAAAGGCCGGTAATAAAGATTAATCAGGCACAAACTTCAACGATGATGAGCCTTTCTTCAGCATTTAAGCCCGGAGAAAATATGATCAACATTCATTATCCTGCTAAAAATGGACAGCCTTATAAACTCGAATATCAATATTATACCCTTCAGGCCCCGGAAAGCAAAGATATTCCTGTTATTATGGAAACAAAACTGAAATCAGAAACATCAAAAGTAGGTGAGACCAACAGACTGACTGTCACCGTTAAGAATAAAATAAATGGCCAGCTGCCAATGACCATTGCAAAGATCGGTATTCCTGCAGGACTGACATTGCAAAATGCTTTACTGAAAGACCTGATTGATAAAAAACAGATTTCCTATTATGAAATCTTTGATAATTATCTGGTGCTTTACTGGGAACACCTTGATGCGGAAGAAACAAAAACCATCAATCTTGATCTCAAAGCAGAGTTTGCAGGAACATATACTGCAAAATCAAGTAATGTATATCTGTATTATATGCCGGAAGCAAAACATTGGAATCAGGGAATTACTACAAGTATTGAACCTTGATGTTATAAATAAAAAACAGGCTCCTTCATGCCAGTCTGTTTTATTTTAAAATTAATTTTCAAAAATTATTGAAAATTCAAAAATTATAATTACATTTGTTACAGGAATTTAAAAAACAGATAACATGCAGCTTTCAGAAGCCAAAGAAAAATACATCCAAACCTGGGGGACCTTTGCTACCAATTGGGGAATTAACCGTACAATGGCACAGGTGCATGCATTACTTTTGGCCAGCAACAGACCTCTTTCTACTGATGAGGTGATGGAACAGCTGGAAATTTCAAGAGGAAATGCCAATATGAACCTTCGCGGCCTGATCGATTGGGGAATTGTAAAAAAAGAACTGATAAAAGGAGACAGAAAAGAATATTTCGTGGCAGAAAAAGATGTATGGTACCTGTTCAAACAGATTACCAAAGAGCGCAGAAAAAGAGAAATAGAACCTGTAATTTCTTTTTTGGAAGAATTAAAAAATATTGAGGATAAAGATTCGGAAGAAGCTCAGGAATTCATCAAGCTGATGAATGACTTCAGCTCTGTAACCGGAAAAATCAATAATATTATGGACCTGGCCATCAAAAGTGATGACCACTGGCTGGTAGGGAAGATTACCAATCTGTTGAAATAAAAGAAGGATTCCACACATGAAAAATCTTCTTTTATTATTCATTTCAGGCTTTTTAATAATCAGTTGCCAGAAAAATGTGAATGCCGGTTTTGAAATTTATAAAGAAAATTCTGATCCTTATAATCATAAGATAAATGATTTGTATAAGATTGAAATTTACAAGGATGAAAAGATATTCAAAATTTTAGAACCTGAAAAGTATGCCCTGTCTTTAAATTCTAATATAAAACTGGACAGCATAAAAGAAGGAAAATACTCATTTGTGTACGAAAACAATTTTGGAGAAACTATCAGAAAAGAAATAGAAGTAGATGAATCTAAAACGTACAGAATAAGAATCGCTCTTGACAGCTTGGTTAAAAAAAATAACAAATCAGTTTTTGAAAACCTAAAAGATTCAGAAGCAAAATTGGTCTTTAAATCTACAGGTTGCTTTCATCAGGAAAAAGACTCAATAACTGTTATAAATAAAAATAATCATTTTTTTATCCGCCAGGAAGGTGGAAATCTAAAAGCGATAGATAAAACAACATGGGCTTATTTTGTAAAAACTGAAAATGAAATAAGGGAAATCCCGAAAGATGGTGATTGTACTACCAGAGATGTATATATTTTCTATAATAAAGGAAAATCAGACACGATTAGAGATAGCACCTGCAAGTTTTCTATATGGTCTGGTATAAAAGAGTATCTTAAGAAAAATAAACTACAATAATCAAAGGATGAAAATCCTTTTTTATTTCCTATAAACTTTCATAAATTACTGAAAATATAAAATTTATAAAATGTTCAATATTATTTCGTATATACTCTTTTTAACTATCAGTTCGTATATAACGATTGATGTAGGAAGAAGGTGTTACCATGAAGGAAAAGCGTATTTAAAATATCTGCTTCATGATGAAGGTATCTGTCTGACAATTAACAGGATACTTCTTAGGTGTTATTACTTGTTGAATTTAGGATATATCGCTATCAATCTTACAACCTGGAACAAAATAAACAGTCTGGAAGAAATGATAAGTATTACAGCAACGAGAGTTGGAAGTATCGTTTTGATTCTTTGTGTATTGCACTATATCAACATTTTCATGCTTTACTTTTTAAGAAATAAATTAACATTAAAATAATATCATTATGGCAACTACAGTTTTAACCGCAACGTACAATTTTTCAGCGTACATGATCTATTTACCAATCGTAATTACGCTTACAGTATTGGTATCACAATTTTTATTTAAAAATTCAAAGACATTCATGATCGACATTTTCCACCAGAAAACAGATATCGCAATGGCTACCAACTCTCTTTTTAAAATAGGTTTTTATCTTTTAAATATTGGTTTTGCTTTATGTATTATAGAATTCTTTCAAATTGAAAGTGTGGAAAGGCTGGTAGTAGCGCTGAGTAAAAAGATCGGAGGATTTTCAATCTATTTAGGAATAATGATGCTTCTGAATCTGTTATTATTCCTAAAAGGACGTAAACATGCATTGAATAAAGAAAAATTGACAATTGATAAAACTACAACCTACAAAGGCAATTAGTTTTTATAATACATCTCTCAAAATTTAAATTATGAAAAATCTAATCATTCACCTGTTCCTGGTTATTTATTTCACAAGAAAAGGATCATTATAAAGTAAAACGCTAACAATCATAAAACCATTTGAAATGTCAACCATCTATTTAAACACCGTAATCAACGCAGATATTCATTATGTCTTTGATCTGGCGAGAAATATAGATTTGCACCAGCAATCAACCTCAAAATCCCATGAGAAAGCAATTGCAGGCCGTACTTCAGGTTTGATTGAAGAAAATGAAACTGTTACCTGGAGGGCAAAACATCTGGGCATTTATCAAAATCTCACTACAAAAATTGTCAGCATGGAAAAACCGTTTCAGTTCATTGATGTCATGCAGAAAGGTGCTTTCAAATCTATGCGCCACAGGCATATTTTTAAATCTGTAAACGGAAAAACACTCATGACAGATATTTTTGAATTTGAATCTCCTTTAGGTATCATTGGAAAATTATTCAATGCTATTTTTCTCAGAGGCTATCTCAAAAAATTTCTGATTCAAAGAAATGAAATGATCAAAACGATTGCAGAATCTTCCCTTCGGGACGGAATTGCAGTTTTTTAATGCTAAAAATTACAGTTATGAACTTTTTAAAAGCAGAATGGCGAAAACTGGCCATCATCAATTATGAGATCAATCCTGAAATTTTGCTCCCATACCTTCCAAAAGGGACAGAGTTAGATTTTTATAAAGGCAAATGTTATGTAAGTCTTGTAGGATTTATGTTTTTAAATACTAAACTATTGGAGCTGCCAGTTCCTTTTCACCGGAATTTTGGAGAGGTAAATTTAAGATTTTATGTAAAGAAAAAAGAAAAAGGAGCCTGGAAAAGGGGTGTTGTATTTATTAAAGAAATTGTTCCCAGACCGGCATTAAGCTTTGTCGCTAATACCATTTACAAAGAAAATTATCATACCATGCCGATGAAAAACCTGATTCATCAAAAAGAAGATGAGCTGCTGATCCGGTATTCATGGAAAGATAAAAACTGGCATTCCATTCAGATTATTGCAGAAAATACACCGAGACCTATGGAAGCAAACTCAGAATTTGAATTTATCACAGAGCATTATTTTGGCTTTACAAAAAAGGGAAATACCACTTCCGAATATGAAGTATGCCATCCGAAATGGGACTGCTATACTATAAAAGACCATCAGTTGGACATTGATTTTCAAAAAAATTATGGAAATAATTTTGAATGTCTGAATCATCAGGACCCTATTTCTGTCATGTTAGCAGAAGGATCAGAAGTTCAGGTTAAAACCAAAAAATATATCAGCTAAAAATCCAAAGATCAATGGAACCCTGTCCACAATCATCCATAAAATCTGTGGCATCTGCGGGAAAAACTAACCACAAAAGTTATAAAAGTTTTCAAAATCTTCGATTTTATACGTGTAAAAACATTTAAACATACACCTCTGTGAAATCTGTGGTTAAAACCTTAAACATTGAATCTGAAACTTTAAACTTTAAAACAATGAAAATAATCATAGCCGGAGGCACCGGATTTCTTGGTAAAAGCTTAGAAAAATACTTTACAGAAAAAGGAGATCATGTATATATTCTGACCCGTAATCCAAAACGTAAAAATGAAATCTATTGGGATGCCCAAACCATAGGAGAATGGAAAAACAGCCTTGAAAATGCAGATGTTCTGATCAATCTTACAGGAAAGTCTGTGGATTGCCGGTATCATGAGAAAAACAAAAAAGAAATCTACTCCTCAAGAATTGACAGTACAAGAATATTACAGAAAGCAGTGGATCAATGCTCTGAAAAGCCAAAAATATGGTTGAATGCAAGCTCTGCAACCATTTACGTTCATTCCGAAAAGCATCTGAACACAGAAGAAAACGGAGTTATCGGAGATGATTTTTCAATGAACATCTGCAAAAGCTGGGAAAAAGAATTCTTTGCTGTTCAAAATAATGAAATACGGAAAGTAGCTTTGCGAACTTCTATTGTTTTGGGAAATAACGGCGGAGCTTTTCCTAAATTGAAAATGATTACAAAACTCGGATTAGGGGGAAAACAGGGCAGGGGAAACCAGATGGTAAGCTGGATTCACATTGAAGATTTCTGTAAAGCCGTAGACTGGATTATTCAACATGAAAATATTTCAGGAGCTGTTAATATCACTGCGCCGTCACCATTATCGAATGAAGTCATGATGAAAAAACTGAGAAAAGGACTGAAAGCACCTTTCGGACTCAACGCTCCCATCTGGCAGCTGGAAATTGCATCCATATTCCTGAAAACAGAAACCGAACTGCTGTTAAAAAGTAGAAACGGTTACCCGGAAAGGCTCATGAAAAGTGGATTTCAGTTTTCCTGTCCCGGCTTTGATGATGCTATTATTAGTCTTCTGGAATCCTAATGTTTGCGGGTGTCCCAAAGGATAATTAAATTAGCGGAAAACTATTCCATATGTTGGTTATCCCCAAAATAAAATCCTTTTTTCTTTCATCCTTTTTAATAAGTTCAATAGTATTTTCACAAGCCCATAATGTATCCGAAGGATATCAGAAACCCACAGATCCGCTGGTTGTCCAGAATCTGGACCAATGGCAGGATATGAAATTCGGGCTGTTTATGCATTGGGGAACCTACAGCCAGTGGGGAATTGTTGAAAGCTGGAGCTTATGTCCTGAAGACGAGTCATGGACTCAAAGAAAACCTGAACACGGAAAATCTTACTACGAATATGTAAAAAATTATGAAAATCTTCAGACGACTTTCAATCCTGTTCAGTTTAATCCTCAGAAATGGGCTGATGCTGTAAAAAAAGCAGGAATGAAGTATGTAGTTTTTACTACCAAGCATCACGACGGATTTGCCATGTTTGATACCCAACAGTCAGATTATAAAATTACCTCTCCTAAATCCCCGTTTTCAAAAAATCCAAAATCGGATGTGACGAAAGAAATCTTCAATACTTTCCGGAAAGAAGGATTTAAAATAGGAGCCTATTTCTCAAAACCTGACTGGCATTCTGATGATTACTGGTGGTCTTACTTTCCGCCGAAAGACAGAAATGTCAATTACGATCCGAAGAAATACCCGGAAAGATGGGAGAACTTTAAAAAATTTACTTTCAATCAGTTAAATGAAATTACTTCCAATTACGGAAAAGTTGATATTCTTTGGCTTGATGGAGGCTGGGTGCGCCCTTTCAACACCATAGATCCGAAAGTAGAATGGCAGCGTACCATCAAAGTAGAGCAGGACATTGATATGGACAAAATAGGAACCATGGCAAGAAGAAATCAGCCTGGAATTATCATTGTTGACCGTACCGTTCCCGGCAAATGGGAAAACTATGTGACTCCCGAGCAGGCAGTTCCGGAACACGCACTTTCTATTCCATGGGAAAGCTGTATCACTATGGGAGATTCCTTTTCCTACGTTCCCAATGATAACTATAAAACTTCTCAAAAAATCATTGAAACTCTGGTGAAGATCATTTCAAGAGGAGGAAATTACCTTATGAATATTGCTCCCGGACCTAACGGAGATTATGATGCTATCGTTTATGAAAGATTACAGCAGATTTCCGGCTGGATGGATAAAAATGGATCAGCTGTTTTTGCCACCAGAAGCATCGCACCTTATCACGAAGGAAATTACTATTATACCCAAAGCAAGGACCATCATACCGTTAATGTCTTTCATCTTGATGAAAAATCAGAATATCAGGCTCCAGCTTTGCTTACTTTTACTGTTCCGGAAAATTTTAAGCCCAAATCCTTGAAAGTCTTGGGTATTTCATCAAAAATTCAGTGGAAAAAAACAGGAGCAAATACCATTGAAATCAAATTGCCTGAAGAAAGGAAAAACCTGAAATATGCAACGGTAATTCAAATTGCACAATAATGAGAGTTTTTAGCTTTAAACTCACGGGAATTGCTTTATTGTTGAATGTTGTCATTATTTCCGCTCAGAAACCTCTATATAAAGATCCCGCACAACCTGTTGAAGCCAGGGTTCAGGACTTGTTGAAGAGAATGACTTCTGAAGAAAAGTTCTGGCAGTGTTTTATGATTCCCGGTGATTTGGATAATGTTCCTAAAGAACAATATGTTCACGGGATTTTTGGATTACAGGTAAGCGCCGGAAACCAGGGAGGTGGGGCTGCCGGTCAACTGCTGAAATACAATGCCAATGAAGATGCCGGGAAACTGGCAAAGAAAATCAATGCGATTCAGAAATATTTCGTGGAAGAATCAAGATTAGGAATCCCGATTATTCCTTTTGATGAAGCATTACATGGATTGGTAAGAGAAGGAGCCACCGCTTTTCCTCAGGCAATTGGTCTGGCCGCTACTTTCAATCCGGATTTGATGAACAAAGTTTCAGCAGCTATTGCAAAAGAATCAAAACTAAGGGGGATCCGCCAGATTCTGACACCGGTAGTGAACCTGGCTAATGATGTACGGTGGGGCAGGACAGAGGAAACCTATGGAGAAGATCCTTTTTTAACATCGGTGATGGGAGTAAACTTCGTCAGCTCTTTTGAAAATATGGGAATTATTACCACTCCCAAACACTTTTTAGCCAATGTGGGAGAAGGAGGAAGAGATTCATACCCGATTCATTGGAGTAAAAGATATCTGGAGGAAACCCATTTAATTCCTTTTCATAACGCTTTTACAACAGGGAAAAGCCGCTCTGTCATGACTTCTTATAACCTGCTTGACGGAAGACCTTCAACGGCCAATCACTGGCTTTTGACAGAAAAATTAAAAAAAGACTGGAATTTCAAAGGTTTTGTAATCAGTGATGCAAGTGCAGTGGGAGGCGCTAACGTCCTGCATTTTACAGCAAAAGATTATGATGATGCCTCTGCCCAGGCTATTAATGCGGGACTTGACGTAATCTTTCAGACAGAATATAAACATTACAAGCTTTTTATTCCTCCGTTTCTGGACGGAAGGATCTCAAAAGAAAGAATAGACGATGCCGTTTCAAGAGTGCTGAGAGCCAAGTTTGAACTTGGCTTGTTTGAAAATCCTTACGTATCATCAAAAGATATTGATGAATTAAAAAAAATTAACCACAAACCCTTAGCAGAAAAAACAGCTGCCGAGTCCTTCGTATTGCTTCAGAACAATAACCATACACTTCCTGTTCCTGAAAATATAAAAAAAATTCTTGTGGTGGGAACCGATGCTGTAGAAGCAAGATTAGGTGGATATTCAGGTCCGGGAAATAAAAAAGTAAGTATTCTGGATGGTCTTAAAAATTATGTAAAAGATAAAGATATTGAGATCATGTACTCCAAAGGAATTGACTGGAATGTAAAAGATTTTACCACAGTTTCTGATCAATATTTGTCGTCTGAAAATAAAAAAGGGTTAAAAGGTAGATATTTTTCCAATACTGATTTAAAAGGAGATCCTGCATTTGAAAGACAGGACGAACAGTTCAACTTTAAATGGACTTTATATTCTCCGAATCCAGAAAAGCTTCAGCCGGATAACTACAGCATCCGCTGGACCGGAAAACTGGAGGCTCCGGATTCCGGTAAATATCAATTGGGATTGCGTGGAAATGATGGCTTCAGACTGTATCTGGACGGAAAATTAATCATTGATCAATGGGAAAAGCTGAGCTATTCCACAAAAACAGTTGGATTAGATTTTGTAAAAGGGAAAAAATACGATATTAAAATTGAGTTTCATGAAAACCGCGGTGAAGCTAATCTGGAACTGATCTGGAATTATGGGCAGCATGATTATCAGAAAGAATTTAAAGAAGCTTTACATCTTGCCCAGAAAGCAGATTACATCATTGTTACAGCAGGAATTCATGAAGGAGAATTTCAGGACCGTTCATCTTTGAGCCTACCCGGAAATCAGGAAGCCTTTATTCATGAAGTTTCAAAATTAAATAAGCCAACTGTAGTTGTTTTGATAGGAGGTTCAGCCATAAAAACGACAACATGGAAAGATAAGGTTGGAGCAATTCTGGATATTTGGTATCCTGGAGAAGAAGGTGGGAATGCTGTTGCAAAAACACTTTTCGGGGCTGAAAGTCCATCCGGAAAACTGCCGGTTACTTTCCCGGTGGAAGAGGGACAGCTGCCTTTGTCATACAATCACCATCCAACGGGAAGGGGAAATGATTATTACGATCTGAGCGGTGAACCTTTATATCCTTTTGGGTTCGGATTAAGCTATACCACTTTTGAAATCTCTGATTTGCAGTTGAACAAAAGCCAATATTCGGAAAGTGAAACAATTATGGCTAAAGTGAATGTGAAAAACATAGGAACAAAAGCCGGAAGTGAAGTGGTACAGCTTTATGTCAAAGACCTGTTGGCAACCGTTTCAAGGCCGGTTATTGAGCTCAAAGGATTTCAGAAAGTAGAATTACAGCCGGGAGAATCAAAATCTGTCACCATCGAAGTTCCTGTAAAGCAGCTACAATTTCTGAATGAAAAAATGGAATGGGTAGTAGAAAAAGGAACCTACAGAATTATGATAGGAAATTCATCGAAGAACCTTCCTTTAAAACAGAATATTGAAGTTTTATGACAATAAAAAAGAGCAGAATTTTCTACTCTTTTTGTATATATTTCTGAAGTTGTTTAGTATTTTCTGGCCAATAATACGTTCAATAAGAATGTTCCTGCCCAGTTACTGTTATTAGTACCGTTAGTACCGATAAAATCTACACGGGCTACAGATACAGTTAGTCTTGTTCTACCGCCTGTACCATTATTGGCAAGGCTTACAAATGATGCTGTAAATACATCCGGGAAACTTGAGTTGTTTCCTGCCGTAAGAATAGGATACATATTGGTAACATTAAAAGGAGTGCCCTGATATTCATATACAATAGTCATTCTGCTGGCATTGGAGGAGGTGGCAGTATGAGCTCTGTCCACAGATGTTTTACTTATTATCCACCATCTGTCTGTTGCAGCACCTGAGTCGTAGGCTGCATTAGTATGATTGGTCCAGTCTGCAAGAGCTGCTGTTCCGAGTGCATGAGGAGGAATAAAGAGCTGTGTACCGTAAATTTCCACGTTGCTTGGCTTAGGAAGAACTGTAAAAGATAAATCCCAGGTTCCTGCCGAAGTATTACTGTTGTTAACCACTTCAGCATAAGCTCCTGTAGGAATTACAAAAGAAGCGACAGGAGTGTTGTCAATCCTTAATGTATTACCACTTGATGCCTGAAGCGTAATATTATTAGGCGAAATGTTTTTAATCTTATAAATTCTTCCGGTAAAACTCGCTGTTCCGGTTCCGATGACAGGGAGTATAAATGTAGCATCGGCAGTTCCGTTATAAGTGATATAATGATCAGTAGCCAGAATATTGTAGGTTGTGGCAGTGATCTCAGTATAGCCGGCTCTTATTGAACCATTTACGGCAAGTGTACTATTGGGAGTTGTGGTGTTAATGCCAACTTGTGCAGTTAGGGGAACGACTGCAAATAAAAGGATCGAAATGTATTTTTTCATAACTAAAATATTTGGTTTCTAACAAAAATATAAAAAAAACAGCTAAAAAATCAACTGATACTGAATAAATTAAATATTTTTGGTTAAATCCCTTCGTTGTGATAGGAGTTGTTGATAAAAATTATTATATCAACCTGCATGGCACCTCCAGATCTTCAGTAAGATAGTAGCTGCAACAAAGGCGGTGATAACCATCTGCAATGATGAGTTCATTTTGTCCCCTGACCAATAATATTGGCGAAAGTTTTTTATTTTTTTCTACTTTTTTAAGATTTTCTTTCACGTGAATATTAGTTGCTGGAAGCAAAGTAAGTTTACTGGCCCTTAAAATGTCTTTCGATTTTTTGATAATAGTAGGAGCCGTTTTTAATTTTTCAACCAGCTTTCGTGCATCATCTGGCTTGAACAGAAGTTCCAGATAATCCTGGGCTGCCGGAAAATCATGGTCTTCTGGTTCCTTCAGCCATATGGTGTCTTTAGGGATATTGTTTTTTTTCAAGGCTTTCATAAGTGCTGTTTAAGATAAATAAAGGTATGAAAAATAGATTGTTATCAGCATATTTAATTTCAGATGAATGATTGATTTGATGTAGATTTTAATTTCTTTTAAAAAATATTGGTATGATATATGTAAGATTTATGATGAACCGGAATGAATTTAATCGATACTATTGGATTGGTTGAAATCATTCAAAAATATGAACATTATGAAAAAGTTATTAATTTCAACAGTATTGTTATTAGGTTTATCCATGAATGTTGCAGCGCAAAAGCATCCGCCAGTTCCTCCACACCCTTCAAAGAATGAGCTGGTGAATATTAAAATGCAGGAACTTACCAAAAAATATAACACCGAGAAAAAACTGATTCTGAACCACCCTTTGGCTACAAAGCAGATGAAGAGAGATCAGATGAAAGCTTTAAATGCAAGATACGCGGCTGAAAAACGATTACTGAGACAGGCGAGATAATATAGATTTTTTGCAGTTATTTAAAATGTAGAAGCCGTTTTTTATATTTTCAACTTTGAGAAATTTTTAATATAAAGTAAAGTTTATTGAAAGAGAATGCTTATTGTGTTCTCTTTCTTTATATAAAATTGAATAGAAATAGCCTTATTGATGCATTTTAAGATCAGCCTGCAGAAAAATGAAACATCCAATATTTTTCCTTAAATTCGCATAAAAATTTTTAAAGTAATGAATTACGATATTATTGTCATTGGAAGTGGTCCTGGTGGATATGTTACTGCGATCAGAGCAGCGCAATTAGGTTTCAAAACCGCAATTATCGAGAAAGAAAATTTAGGAGGAATCTGCCTTAACTGGGGATGTATTCCAACTAAAGCTTTATTGAAATCTGCTCAGGTTTTTCATTATATCAACCATGCTGAAGATTATGGTTTGAATAAAGTGGAGGCAAGCTTTGAATTCCCGAACGTAATTCAGAGAAGCCGTGGTGTTGCCAGCAAAATGAGCAAAGGGATCGAATTCTTAATGAAAAAGAATAAGATTGACGTAATTCTTGGTACTGCAAAAGTACAGAAAGGTAAAAAAGTTTCTGTTACAGATAAAGAAGGTAAAGTAACTGAGTATACAGGAACTCATATCATTATCGCTACAGGAGCCCGTTCAAGAGAATTACCAAACTTACCGCAGGATGGTAAAAAAGTAATCGGATACAGACAGGCATTATCTCTTCCTGAGCAGCCAAAATCTATGATCGTTGTAGGTTCAGGAGCTATCGGGGTAGAATTTGCTGACTTCTATAATACAATGGGAACTAAAGTTACTATTGTTGAATTTATGCCAAACATTGTACCTGTAGAAGATGAGGAAATCTCTAAACACTTAGAAAAATCTCTGAAAAAATCAGGTATCGAAATCATGACAAACGCTTCAGTAGAAAGTGTTGATACAACTGGTGAAGGCGTTAAAGCTAATGTAAAAACAGCTAACGGAAATATCACTCTTGAAGCTGACATCCTGTTATCTGCTGTAGGTATTGCGGCGAACATCGAGAACATCGGACTAGAGGAAGTTGGTATTCAGACAGATAAAGGAAGAGTATTGGTAAACGAATGGTATGAAACTTCAGTACCGGGTTACTATGCAATCGGAGACCTTATCCCAACTCAGGCATTGGCTCACGTTGCTTCTGCAGAAGGGATCACTTGTGTAGAGAAAATCAAAGGATTACACGTTGAAAAAATCGACTATGGCAATATCCCCGGATGTACGTACTGCCACCCTGAAGTAGCTTCTGTAGGTCTTACTGAAAAACAGGCTAAAGAAAAAGGATACGAAATTAAAGTAGGTAAATTCCCTCTTTCTGCAAGTGGTAAAGCTACTGCAAACGGAAATACAGACGGATTTGTCAAAGTAATTTTCGATGCTAAATACGGTGAGTGGTTAGGATGCCACATGATCGGAGATGGAGTAACAGATATGGTTGCTGAAGCTGTTGTAGCAAGAAAACTGGAAACTACAGGGCACGAGATCATCAAATCTATCCACCCGCACCCAACAGTTTCTGAAGCTATCATGGAAGCTGCTGCTGCTGCTTACGGTGAGGTTATTCACATTTAATCTGAAAATCAGAATTTTATATATAATGAAACCCGGAGAAATCCGGGTTTTTTTAGTTGAAGTAATAAGAACTTTGTCAAAGGTCTTTATTGTACTTTAATAACTTTGGACTGCATTTCTTCATTAAGTTTGTAACTATCCTCTATAAAATGATATTTTACAATCTTACCATGTACTACTTTAAAAATTACTACAAACTCAGTACTGAATACCTTGTTGTAGGCAAGGATTTTTGAAGACAGATGTCCGGTAGCGGTGGCATTTTCACCATTAACAGCAATAAAGTCGATTTCAAATTTTTCCGGTTTGACATTTGAGTATAATTCTTTAAAAAACTCTTCTATTTCCTTCTTAGTTTGCCTTTTACCTGTCCATGGAAATTTTTGTTTATTCCCGGGTAAGTCCCAGTCTACATGATCAGAAAATAAATCCATAATATTTCCTTCCTTTTTTCCGGATTGTAAAGCAAAAAATTCATCTACAACCTGCTTTGTTGTTTTTATAGATTTTTTGTTGATATCAAGCAATGGATTTTTAAAGATATTTACTCTGTCTGCATCTTCTGAAGTAAAATCAGGATCTACATAAACATGTATACGTTTGATGAATTCGTCCTCGAACTCAAAAACATTACAGAATTTACCATGAGAGGTCTTATAATCAGGCCATTCCTTTCCGGATCTTGTGATTCCTCTTTCTGTTCCCTCTACCACAATACTATGGTTAGAGATTACATATTTAAAATTATCAATATCATGGCTTAGACTTTGAAGATGGGCTCCCATTACTTTTCCAAAATTCATGATTCCATTTTTTCCCTTTTCAAACCCGAATTTAGGATAATACATTTCTACATCATCTGTATAGAGATTAAAATATTCCTCGTCAAATTGCCCTTCATCCACTTTTTTGAAATAGGTTATCACTTTGTTTTTGCGAAGTGTCGCCAGATCTGTATTGTTCATATTTTTTTGTTTTTGTATTGCTGGCTTCTCCTGAGCTTTCATATTGGTAATGTTTATAAAGATCAGGAGAGTAGCCGTTATTATGATTTTATTCTTCATTTATTTTATTTAAACCGATCGTTCCAGAATGAGATAAAAAAAATTTACTTCTTAATCTGTTCTATTAAAAAGTCAACCATTTCCATTACTTCCTTTTTATTTTGGGTCAGATTATAATGACTCCAGAAGCTGCTGAAAGAAGATAATATATAGCGGGCAATAATCTGAGCTGAAGTTGTACTTTTGATATTTCCATCTTCCTGAGCCTGTACTATCGCTTTTTCTAAAATAGCCAGTAAGGATTTGCCGCTATTTAAAATAAGCTGCCTGGCTTCCTGATCTTCCGGAACAATTTCGAAAATGGTTTTCACCGTAAGACATGCTTTATTATCAGTTATAGTCTGTTCAACAACATCACGGATAATGTTTTCAAGCGCGGTAATACCCTCATTTTTTGCTTGTAATGCCTGATAATATTGATTTTCTTTGAAACCAGAATAATTTGATAAGCATTTCAAAAACAAATCATGTTTATTGCCATAGGTATCATAAATACTGCTTCTGTTCAGCTTCATAGCATCTACAATATCGTGCATTGAGGTAGCATGATATCCCTTTTCCCAAAAGAGATTGCGGGCTATTTCAAGTTTTTCCGTATAGTCGAATTCTTTATTTCTTGGCATACTGCAAATATACAATTTAAACCAATCGTTCCAAATTGAATTTATTATTATTTGGATTCTTTAATAGCTTGAAAATCTGGCAATTGATTCTTTTAAACAGATTTTTATTAAAATAATTTTAAAATCAGCATATTTATTAAAATTAACTTAATTATTTCAGTCCGTTTTCTTACATTTATTCTATGAATTTTGAAAGAGTAGGACTTGTTTTATCAGGCGGCGGTACTAAAGGAATCGCTCATGCAGGTGTATTAAAATTCTTACAGGAAAAAGGTATTGAAGTAGATATCCTTTCCTGTTGCAGTGCAGGATCTATTGTGGGGTGCCTTCATGCTATAGGCAAATCTCCGGAGGAAATTCTTGAGTTTTTCAATTCCGTTTATTTTTTCAACTGGAAGCATTTTACCTTCAATCAGCCGGGACTGGTTTCTTCAGTGATTTTCAGAAATTATCTGAAACCTATTTTTCATGATATGAAATTGGGAGATCTGGATATAGAAGTGAAAATTGTTGCAACAGAGCTCGTTGCCGGAACCCAGAAAATTTTTGATAAGGATTTTGAAATTGTTGATGCCATTATCGCGTCCTGTTCTATCCCCGGTATAACAACACCATACATCATTGGTGATGAAATGTACTGTGACGGAGGCGTGCTGAACAATTTTCCTGCAGATATCATCAGGGATGATTGTGATAAACTGATTGGTGTTTTTGTATCTCCGCCCAATGAAGCT
The DNA here is from genome assembly GCF_900636535.1 of Chryseobacterium gleum. Classification (NCBI taxonomy): domain Bacteria; kingdom Pseudomonadati; phylum Bacteroidota; class Flavobacteriia; order Flavobacteriales; family Weeksellaceae; genus Chryseobacterium; species Chryseobacterium gleum. The sequence continues at coordinate 1,852,041 of NZ_LR134289.1, read as the reverse complement.
AAAATTAAAGATCTAAACTCCATTAAGGCCATCGTTTCCCGTTCCTATGATCTTCTTTCCTACAGGATAGAAAAAATAAAATTTGATTATTGTGACTGGTTTATTTCTTCCCAGAAATTAGCGGCTTACGGAACCTTTGAGCGCAGGAAAGACAGGCTTGAGGAGATTTTTAATATCGGTTACAAATCTGCAAAAGAGAGTTACGAAGAAAGCACCTTTTTTACAGAATTAAAACAATCCGGAACATAAAAAATCCTGTATTAATACAGGATTCTTATTTTATAAAAAGGTGAATTTGAGTAAACAGGCTACAACTTCCAGCTTCTATCCTCCAGCTTCCATCCTTTATGTCTCCTAATTTTTAACCACATATCCATCCTGACGCACAATTACACGGTCATTCGCATCATTTACAACCAATGTGTAAGGGGCTTTTTTCGGAGAATCCGTAAGGTAATTTCTCCAGACCTGATAACTGTGTCCTTCATTGCTGAAGTTAATGTAATAATTTCCTCCCGTACCATCAGGAATCAGTTCGCCATCACTGATGATCATACTTGGTTTCGCTGTGATCTTTGCATTGGCATTCCATGATTGGTAAAGATATTTGCCGTTTGGCTGCTTGTCAACTCTGATTTTGAACTTTTTGGTTTTGATAATAACAGTCTTTGGCACCTGTTGGATGGCAGAAGAAGTTATAAAACCACCTGTTTTCGGATTGGGAATCTCTTTGGCATTAACGAAAGAAAACTGAGCTAAGCAGAAAGTCCCTAATAAAATATGCTTTATCATATTAAATGGTTATTGGTTAACATTTCAGATTCTATCAAATATAACGCCATATTTCAGCTAAATGTTCTTTTTAAGAACAAGTGCGTAAAGTTTATTACAATGATTTTTTAATTATAATAAATTTGTATGAGCTAAAATAAATTAAAATAATTATTTAAATATTTCTTTAAACTCATCTGTGTAAGATAACTTTTCATAACCTAAGTGCTTAAAATTTCCTTGGATGTAGTTTTTTATCTGAAAATAATTTTTATGATAGAATTCCGATATCTTTACAATTTTATTTCCTGCTTTATATAAATAAAGATATTCGTAAGTCCCTCCCTTACCAGTCAGATAGCTAAATTTCCAACCCTCAATTTCAGAAATTTTATAAGTTTTTACTAGAAGTCCAAAAAATCTTCTGACAACAACATTATCTTTATTGATTGTTACACTGATACATTTTGTTCTTACTTCTCCAAATAGTACTAAAGACGAAAAAATAAGTATAGCTGGGATAAATATTCTTGGGAATAAAGGCGTACTAAAATTCTTTGTAATGAAAATTCCAGGAATAATTAAGATAATGAGATATAATATAGGAATTAAAAGTAATGGTATTAACAATGCTTTAAAAGTAAATTTTGTCTTCATTATTAATCTTAAAGCCGAATCTCAAAATTTTGCGTATAGCTTGCAAACGCTTCTTCCAGGCTTTCAAATTTACCTTTGAATTCATCAATAGGGCAGTCCTGAAGAATATTTCCTTTATGAATAAGAATCACTCTGGAGCCAAGTGCTTCCACTTCCTGCATGATATGCGTTGATAATAAAACAGTCTTTTGCTGTCCGATTTCTTTCACCACATTACGGATTTCAATGATCTGGTTAGGATCCAGGCCGTTGGTAGGTTCGTCCAGAATAAGTAAATCCGGCTGGTGAATAATGGCCTGGGCAAGCCCTACACGCTGTTTGTATCCTTTAGACAGCTGTCCGATCTTCTTTGATTTTTCGGGGGTAATTCCTACCAGTTCAATAACCTCATTTACTCTGGATTCAGGAATCTTGTGAATGTTGGCCACAAACTGAAGATATTCCTTTACATACATTTCCAGATAAAGCGGGTTGTTTTCAGGAAGAAAGCCTATTTTCTTTTTACTTTCAATCGCATTTTCAGAGATGTTCAGGCCATTGAAAATGATTTCACCCTGATCAATTTTCAGTGCACCGACAATAGATTTCATCAGGGTAGATTTTCCGGCACCATTCGGACCAAGAAGACCGATAATTTCATTTTTATCAATAGAAATGTTGATGTTGTCAAGGGCAGTCTGTTCACCAAATTTTTTGGTTAAATTGATTATCTGAAGCGGCATAAATTATAATGTCTTTCTGCAAAAATAAAATAAAAAAACTCATCCGATGGAATGAGTTTCGCAATATTTATAAAATATAATTATTTTCTTGATTTTTTCTTGGCACCGCCGGATCCGGGAGCTGCTGTAGAGGCTGTGTTTGTGGTGCCTTTAGCTGCAGCAGGATTTATACTGGCTGGTTTATCGTACATCGTGTACTTTCCATTGGTTCTTCCGAAGATTTTATCTACCTGCTTTTGGGTTAAAAACTGTGATTTTCCTATATATTTCCGGTTTTTGTTGATCACCTGGATAAACTGCATGGTTTGCTGCCCGTAATTCTTTTCATAATGAAGTTCAATGATATCATTAGGAAGCTCCAATACGACATTCTCATCCGGAGTGGAGACAAAGCCATCCATAATAAGCTTATATAATCCGGCAACATCATTATTAAGGTTCTGGAATGAAAAAGAGCGGATTGTATTCAGGTTGCTGGTGTTCAGATCCTGGTAGTTCACTGTAAATTTATCTTCCTTTTTATATAGACCAACGGAATTATCTTTACCAATTTCCACCAAACTTTCATTTTTCAACACTTTGATCTGTGAGAAAACTGAAATACCGAACATACATGTAATAAGTAGAATTATTTTTCTCATGGAATGAATTTTAATGTTTTATAAATTGGTGCACATAAACTTACTCATAAAAAAGCTAAAAAGCAATTTTATTCGTTAGAGCAAAAGTAACATTTTTTTTTAATATCTGTCAGAGATCATCTGCCGGTGCTATGGATTGCATTGCTTATTCAACTGACTGTGAATCATTAATTTGAATCTTTTTTACAAAAGATGGTGGTTTCGGATGGTGACAGCGTGATAATTACTGAAGTAAATATAATGCACTGAAAAACAGTTTGAAAAAATATTCAAATCAATATTTGCTAAACCAATTTAAATAAATGTTAAAAATGTGGTTTAGTGAATTAAAATAAAACTAAAAGTGAATTCAATCCTTTATAAAAGCTTATTTAATTCTTCCCTCATCAGAATGACAATGATGTAGAATTGTATATAGTTGCCTTTGGTAATAAAACTCTATGTTTAAGAATCTTATAATTCAGTAATTATCTATAAAAAAGGCACCATTTACAAATAAATGATGCCTCGTCACTGAATATATTTGAATGTAAAATTGTTTTTTGTTTTATCTAGTCATTCTGCTTGATTTGTGGGTTATTATTAATTTCTTTATTAGGAATCTGGAACCTGAATTTATCCGGTGTCAGGTTGAATCTTCCAAAAGTATGGTTGGTTCCTGTGTATATACGCTCTAATGGGATATTTAATCTTTTCATATCAAACCAGGCATAGCCTTCACCCCAAAGTTCTATTCTTTTCTGGAGAATAATTTCATTGATCAGTTCACTGCCTGACTTGGTAGATAGGGTATAAGCCTGATCTCTTTTTGAAGTAATATCAAATAATACCTGTCTTGCTTCAGCTTCTCTTCCCTGTCTGGCCAGGGCTTCTGCCTGAATATAATAAAGGGAAGAAGCCCTGATGTAAATATAATCTCCTTCAAAAAGGGTAGGATCTTTAAACTTCCAGCTTACGTAAGGTGGATAATTTTTAGTTTTTCCATTGAAAGTATATGCTGCATTCTGGCTGCCATTGAACACTTTCTTACGGTAATCTGTTGCCGGTATAGCTTCATAAAGACGCTTGTCTATCAGCTTACGGATCTGCGCTGCTCCTGCATAGCCTTCATTGGTATTATCAAACATAGAGAAGAAAGAGGCATAGTAATTTCCGATACTCATCGTGGAAATTGTATTATGAAAACCCCATATTACCTCCGGATTATTAATGTTGGAAAATCCGGTAGTGGTATAGTCATCTTCCGTCATCAGAGTAATTCCCTGTTTACTTTCTCCGGCATATTGAGCGGCTTGTATATAATCTCCTGTTTCCAGAAATATTTCGGCTGCAATAGCCTTGGCAGTTCTTTGATCTATCTGGGCTCTGGATGGACGTGAGTAACTATCTAAAAGTGAAACGGATTCCACAATATCTTTTTTGATCTGTGCATACACCTCAGCAACTGTTGATCTCGGAAGTCCCTGATTCGGATTGCTTGCCGTAAGAACCAATGGAAGCCCCGGTTCAGACTGATGCCCGTTATAATCATGGGCATAGAAACGAACCAGGTAAAAGTAGGAGTAGGCTCTCAAAGCCAGCAGCTGACCTGCAATCGATCTGTTTTTTGCATTGGCATTTTTATCCAGGCCATCAAGAAGTTTATTGATCACAAATATTCTGGCATAAAAAGTGGTCCACACAATTTCAGAAGCGATATTGCTGGCATTGGTGGCTTCATAATTATAAAACATTCCCAAATGCTGGTTGGTAGACTGGATGACATCGTTAGACATCAGATCAGCACCCGCTTTGATTCCCATGATTCCGAAATCTGAGTGCACGGTAGTACCACCCGCACCATTGCTGCGAAGATCAAGATAGATCCCACCCAGTATTTTTTCAGGGCTGTTCGCATCATTATTGAGTTGTTCACCTGAAATATCTCCGTCCGGCAAAGTATTGAGATTATTGGCACAGCTGACTGTAATAAAACCAATAGTGACAGCCGTTATGAAGTATTTTATTTTTTTCATTCCTGTTCTTTTTAAAAATTAAGTTTAAAGCCTAATGAGACACTGGACAGCAGGGAATAACGATATGAATCTGAAACTCCGGTCAGTGAAGCTCTCGGATCATATCCTTTTCTCTTGGACCACAAATAAAGATTGTTTCCCGTTACATAAATTTTCAGACCTGACAAGCCGGCCTGCTGCGCAAAACCATCGGGAAGCTGATAGGACAGGGTTACATCCTGAAGACTGATATAATCTGACTTGATCAGATAAAGTGTTGAATTTCCATTCTGGTTCGTTGCCGTAAGATCTACCCTTGGCAATGCTGCATTTGGATTTTCAGGAGTCCATGTTTTATCCAGATCCGTTGAATAGTTGGACCCATAACTGTCAGAATGGAATAGGCTCCTGTAGATGTCATCATATCCATACCCTCCGAATTGGTAAGCAAAATTGACTGCCAGATTAAATCTCCTGTAAGAAAAATCAGTCCCGAACCCGCCATATACCTTTGGAATGGCAGATTTTCCGGTGTTATAGTCGGTAGCCTCCTTATAATTATTGGTAACTGTTCTTTCTTCCTTTTGAGTAGCTGGATTTATTGCGGTACGGTACCACAGCGCGTCACCGTTTTCAGGATTTACTCCGGCAAATTCTTTGAGGAAATAAGTATAACGGTCCCCACCTTCTGTAAGAATAAACAAACCGGTTACAAGACCTGTATTTCTCTGTTCAGCCGGTAACCGGGTGATCTTATTTTTATAATGAGTGGCATTGGCATACACACTCCACTGGAATTCATCACCGCGAAGTATATCTACACTTAGATTGGCCTGAACTCCTCTGTTGGTCATATCCCCGATGTTTCCATATTTCACATATGAACCTGCATTAGATGGAGGAAGGGGAAGTGTATAGATCATATCAGAAACCTTCCTTTCAAAATAATCAGCATTTAAGGTTATTCTGTTTTTTAAAAGGGAGAGCTCAAAACCGGCATTCAGGTTTTTCGAAGTTTCCCATTTTAAATCTTTATTCCCTTGCTTCTTCAGAGACAGAACAGGCTTATCATCTCCGAAATTATTAATTCCGTAAATGTCCTGATAGGCATAATAATCTCTAGTGGAGCCACTTAAAAGAATGTTGTCATTTCCCTGCTGACCGTAAGAAGCTTTTAGTTTTAAAGAATTAATCACGGTGTTATCCTTTAGAAAATCTTCTTTTGCAATATTCCAAGCTAATCCAAGTCCATAGAAGTTTCCCCATCTGCTTTCAGGCGAAAAGACTGAAGAGCCATCTCTTCGGACGTTGGCATTAAAGAAATATTTACCATCATAATTATACAGTAATCTTGTAAAATACCCTTCTACAGCATATTCATAGCCGCTTCCGGATAAACCGGTAATTTTTACAGCATTGTCAAAAGCTTGTGAATCAGGCAATAAAAGCTGTTGCTTTGATCCTGAAAAACCATCATCTTTGATCTTATTCAGCTCATGCCCTACAAGGAGATTGAAGCTGTGATTTCCCAGTTTTTTCTGATAGGTAAGTAATTGCTGGTGGTTTAGGGTATATTTAAAGTTAGAACTCTGTGAAATAGTTCCTCCTACAGAAGAAGAAGTTCCTCCTTCCGTATTCCCGAACTGCAGGTTTCTTGTATTTTCGAGATATGCCCCGAAATTATAGGTAAAATCCAGCCCTTTAATGATTTCATAATTTAACCCAAGATTAAGGTTGGTCACATTACTTACAGTCTGAGATTTGTTTTTTTGAAGGTTGCCTACAGGATTTTCAAAAACAGCATAAGATCTTGTGGCGCCGTTGGGTCCCTGGCCGTCTCCATAGTCATATAGAGCATTTCCATACTTGTCGTAAAGTCTTTGGTAATTGTTGTCCCGCAGGAAGACAGGATAGAAAGGAGCAATATTTCTGGCAAACTGGAAAGGGTTGGAAAAACCGCCGGTCTCACCAAAATCCTGTTTGCTGTAAGTATAAGATAAAGCACTGGTTAATTTCAGTTTTGAAGTGATGGAGTAGTCTACATTAGACCTGATTCCGAATCTTTCAAAGCCTGAAGAAATTAAATATCCCTTATCGTCAAGATAATTAAGCGAAGTATATGATTTTACCTGGTCACTATTGGCATTGATTCCTACGGTGGCTTCCCTTCTCAAAGCAGGCCTGAAAAGCAGTTTCTTCCAGTCGTCCTGGTATAATAATTTCGCATCGGGATTGAAGGAACCATCCTTTGAGATCAGTTGATTGAAAGGAACATTATAAGCATTATATCCCAGTTTGGTCAATGCTGCAAGGCCTACATCATGAGGAGAAGCACCAGACGGAACAGAACCCGGTTGTTTCAGCCTTGCAATTTCACCTATTCTGGCTCTGTTGTAGTAGGCTGCATAATAATCCTGCGGAGAAGTATACACAGAATAATCTTCAATAGATCTGAAGTTAACCCCGGTTCGCACATCAGCCTCAATGCTCAGTCCTTTGCTTTTCCCTCTTTTTGTATTCACAATGATTACTCCATTGGCCCCTCTGGAACCATATAAAGCATTGGAAGAAGCATCTTCAAGAAAGGAAATGCTTTCAATATCCGATGCGGCAATACTGTTGAGATTTCCACTGTACGGAATGCCGTCCAGTACAATTAACGGGTCGCTGGATGCATTGATAGAGCCAATTCCTCGCATCCTGATGGTAGGCTGGGAACCTGGCTGTCCTGAGGAGATTACCTGTACTCCCGCTACTTTTCCTCCAATTCCCTGAAGAATATTTCCGTTTTGAAGATTAGAAAGATCCTTGGCCTTCAACGACTGTACAGATCCTGTAATCTCTTCTTTTTTCTGCTTTCCAAAGGCTACCACCACAACTTCTTTGATGGAGGTTTCCCTGGAAAGGCTGTCTTTGCTTTGGGCAAAACCATATTCCGCGAATAGCAGTAAGGCCAATACACCAAGCTTGCATTGTTTCTTTTTCATTATATTAATCTAGGTTTAAAGTTGAATTGTGTATTACTGCTGATCTCTATGTAAGAAATAATAATTCCCTGCCTCCTTTTCCAGGGAGGATATAAAAAAAGATTAAAATTTACAGGAGATGTACCCGGATGAAAGAAGCCTTGAACTCTCTGGCTTTAATTCCTACAGTAATGAATGTATCTCTTAAAAAGTTAGCACATCATCATCATGCACATCATATCAAAGCACATGTCTTGAGAAATGCAGTTGTGCTGTGAAAGGACAGACATTCCACAACAATTTTGCTGTGCAGGAGCTGCCGCCGTAATGGTGCATAGGTAAGAATTAAAGGTATTCTTATTCATGAGAATAAAGTTTATGTTTTTTTAACTGGGTCAAAATTATTTAATAAAAGACAAACACCTGTAAAAGGAGAATATGAGATAAATCATATTAGTCTACTAAATTAGTAGATTAATTGATTTAAATGAAATTTTTAAATCGTAAATATTTGATTTTGAATATATTGATTGTTATTTTGAAAATGTTAAAAAATGATAAAAAAGTTAATTTTCAATTATGAATTAAAATTAAAATTAGAAGTCTATTTATTTTGTAGACTTTTTGTTTATTTTATAGCTGTATTTTCATGAGAATAAGGATCAGGAGCTTCATCCTGCTATCCGCTCATACTCCTCGCACCTGGCTGAATCCACTTTCTGCTGTGGGGTAACCGCTGCTATCAGGGCTAAGGACGATTTGAATTATAAGTGATGAATGATGAATGATCGATTATCAATCATCAATTATGATATAAAATAATCTCAAACATATGTGTTTATCTGTGTAATCAGTGGGAAAATTGAGAATATTCAATAGAAACGGGCTTTAGCCTGTTTATTAAAAAATAAAATTTCATCTGGCTTTAGCCAAAACCATAAAAAAGAAGCCTGCCTTTTGGCAGACTCCTATAAAAACAAGATTGAAAAAGAATTTTATTGTTTGCTGATATCCGGAACAGCCAACGGAGTCTGGTCCCAACCGCCACCCAAGGCTCTGTAGACAGCAACACTCGCTTTGAGCTGATTAACCTTCTTTTCTACCAGCTCAAACTTAGATTCCAGGGCATCCCGCTGAGTAAGCAGGACTTCCATATAATCGGCACGGGCATATTTGAACAGGTCGTTGGAAATATCTATAGATTTTGTTAAAGCATTTACTTCCTTCGATTTGATGTTCACACTGCTTTCCAGATTATGGATTTTCGATAACTGGTTTGCTACCTCAATATAAGCTCCCAGAATGGTCTGTTCATAATGATAGACAGCCTGGATCTGTCTCGCATTCGCATTATAATATGCAGCTTTAATCGCTCTTCTGTTGATCAGTGGAGCGGTAAGCTCTCCTGCAAGAGAAAACAGAAACGACTGAGGTTTGATGATATACAGCGGATTAAAAGCCTGTAACCCGATTCCGGCAGAAAGATCAAGAGAAGGGTAGAACCTTGCCTTGGCTGCTTTGATGTCAAGTTTGGCTGCTGCAAGTTCATATTCTGCCTGCTTGATGTCAGGGCGGTTTTCTAAAAGTTCAGAAGGCATTCCTCCATACACTGCCTGCGGAACAATAGAATCAAAAGAATTCTGGCTTCTTTCTACAGGCTGAGGAAATCTTCCTACCAGATAATTGATTTTATTTTCAGTTTCAACAATTTTCTGCTGAATATCATACTGCATTCCCTGAGTTTTCAGGACCTGGGCTTCAAATCGCTGCACTGCCAGCTCATTGGACCGGGCATTCTTTTTTAAATCCTTGATAATCTCCAGCGCATCATTCTGAATTTTAATATTCTGATTCAGAATAACCAGTTCATTATCCAATGCCAGCAGCTCATAATAAGAATCTGCAATCTCTGAAATAAGATTGGTGGTCATGAAATTTTTGCCTTCAATGCTGGCAAGATATCGCTGTACCTGAGCTTTCGTTGCATTATGAAGTTTTCCCCAGATATCTGTTTCCCATTGTGCCTGGGCACCTACTCCAAAATCAAATAATGGCTCCGGCATTTCACGGCCGGGTTCTATTTCAGTGTTGGCCTCCATAGCCCCGATATTGGTATAGCGGCTTACCTTATCTACTCCTGCACCGGCTTTTAAACCCACAGACGGAAGATATTCCCCTTTTTTGGCTTTGATTTCATTTTTAGACATTTCAATTTCCTGAAGGACAATATTCAGTTCCTGATTATTTTGAAGAGCCTGCGTAATCAGTTCCTGAAGATGCGGGTCACTGAAGTATTCATTCCACTTCATCTTTCCCGTATTGATAGTGTCATTTTCTGCTGAACCGTATTTTTCAGGGACGGTTTTATTTTCAGCACGCTGTTCTATTTCTATAGGTTTACAGGCAGTAAGACTTAATAAGAAGACTGCCAGACCTGCATATTGATATATTTTTCTTTTATTCATAATGGATCATGTCTTCGCTTAATGGAGATTCATCTTCGTCTTTAATCATTTTTTTACCATCAGACCACTTGGCAAATATGTAGTAGAGGCCCGGAATGACAATCACCCCGAATAGTGTTCCTATCAACATTCCTCCCAGTGAAGATGCTCCAATGGTATGGTTTCCAATCGCTCCCGCACCTCTTGCAAATACAAGCGGAACCAATCCTGCAATAAAGGCAAAAGAAGTCATCAGGATTGGCCTGAAACGGGCTTTGGAGCCTTCTACTGCAGCTTCAAGAATAGAATCTCCTGCCTGACGCCTTTTCACGGCAAACTCTACAATAAGTACTGCATTTTTACCCAGTAATCCGATAATCATGATCAATCCTACCTGTGCGTAGATGTCGTTTTCAAGTCCCATTGCTTTTAATAATAAGAAAGACCCGAAAACTCCCACCGGTAAAGAACAAAGTACAGCAAACGGAATCAGGAAACTTTCATACTGAGCCGCCAGAACCAGATACACGAATACCAGCACAACAAGGAATACATAGATGGCTTCATTACCACGCTGCGCTTCATCGTAAGACAATCCTTCCCATGCCACTTTATATCCGTGAGGAAGTGTTTTTGCAGCGGTTTCATTGATGGCCTGAATAGCATCAGCGGTGGTATATCCTGCCGCCGGAAGTCCGCGGATGGCAGCTGAATTGTACATGTTGTAACGGGTAATTTCGTTAGGTCCCTGCGTCTTTTTCATCGTCATAAATGCGGAATAAGGTACCATTTCGTCACGGTCATTTTTCACATACAGATTCATGATATCCGTAGGAAGTCTTCTGAACTCAGGAGATGACTGTACATACACCTTAAAGAATTGTCCGAAACGGATAAAGCCCTGTTCATACGTACTACCGATCAGAATGTTAAGGTTATCCATCGCTTTTCCGATAGAAACTCCTTTCTGCATGGCGGCATTATTGTCAAACACCAGTTCATACTGAGGATAATTGGCAGCAAAGAAGGTAAATACTCCTGAAAGTTCTTTACGCTTTTTTAGCTGGGCGATGAAATCTTTATTGGCTTTGTCAAATTCCTGATAATCGGTAGTTCTGTTCAGATCCAGCAATCTCATAGAGAAACCTCCCGAAGATCCGAATCCCGGTACAGCAGGTGGTTCAAAAAACTCAATCGTAGCGCCAAGGTCTTTTGATTTTTCTTCCAGCTCTTCCATGATTTCCTTTACAGAATGATCACGGTCATTCCAGCTTTTAAGATTGATCAGACAGGTCCCTGCATTGGAGCCGCGCCCTTCCGTCATAATCTCATATCCAGCCAGTGACGATACAGATTCCACACCGTCTACGCCCATACATATTTTCTGTAAGGTCCTCGAAACTTTATTGGTCTGCTCCAGGGTAGAACCCGGAGGAGTCTGAATAATGGCATAAATAGTTCCCTGGTCTTCATTCGGGATAAATCCGCCTGGCAATACTTTGTTGATCACAAAAATTCCGGTGCAGAAAGCAATCAGAATTCCCCATGTCACCACTTTTCGGCTCACAATTTTTCTAAGGAATGAAGCGTATTTTCCGGTTACTTTATCAAAACCGCTGTTAAAGGAGTCTAAAGCTTTGGTAAAAATATTTACTTTTTTAGGTTTTCCATGATGGTTTTTCAATAACATTGCCGCCAAAACAGGAGTCAGCGTAAGGGCTACTACCGCAGAAATTACGATAGAACTTGCCATGGTAATAGAAAACTGACGATAGAAAGTTCCTACAGGACCTGTCATAAACGAGATCGGAATGAATACGGCTACCATCACGGCTGTAATGGCAATAATAGCTCCGGCAATTTCACCCATTACTTCTTTTACCGCTTTGTAAGGTGAAATATTACTGTCTTCCATTTTGGCGTGAACAGCTTCTATCACCACAATAGCGTTGTCAACCACAATACCGATGGCCAATACCAATGCAAAAAGGGTAACAAGATTGATGGTTAATCCAAAAAACTGAATCACAAAGAACGTTCCGATCAGAGAAACAGGTACGGCAATAATAGGAATCAGGGTAGAGCGCCAGTCACCAAGGAAAATGAAAACTACAATAGCAACGAGGATAAATGCATCCCTCAGGGTGTGCATTACCTGTTCTATGGAAGCATCCAGGAATTGCGAAACATCATAACTGATCTTGTAATCAACTCCCGGAGGGAAGTTCCCCTTCATTTCTGCCAGTTTCGCTTTCACATCTCTGATCACGTCATTCGCATTACTTCCGTAGTTTTGTTTTAAAACGATAGAAGCGGAAGGATGCCCGTCAAGATTGGAGTAAATATCAAAGAATTCACTTCCAAGTTCTACTTTGGCAATATCTTTCAGCTTTACATTCTCTCCTTCTGCGTTGGAGCGCACAATGATATTCTCATATTCTTCCGGCTTATTGTACTGCCCTTTGTAGGTTAATACATATTCCAGTGACTGTGCAGCAATACCGGAACTTTGCCCGATTCTTCCCGGACGCCCGATAATACTTTGTTCGCCAATAGCTTTCATCACCTCATCTACCGAGATATCATAAGCACGCATACGGTCAGGATTCAGCCAGATACGCATGGCATATCTGCGGCTTCCCAGGATCTGAGATTTTGCAATCCCGTGGATACGGTTAATTTCCGGGATGATATTTACCATAGAGTAGTTGTACAGGAACTTTTCATCCATACTTTTATTCGTACTGTAAAGATTCACGTACATCAGCATACTCGGCTGGATAGGGTTTACCACAACCCCTTCTTTCTGTACCAGTTCCGGTAATAAAGGCATTACCTGATCCACTCTGGTTTTTACCAGAACTACTGCCTCATTCGGATCAGTTCCGGGATCAAAAACAACGTTTACAGTAGCTTCTCCGGCACTGGTGGCATCGGTTGTGATGTACCGCATTCCCTGAACTCCGTTGATGGCATTTTCAATCGTAATCAAAGATGATTTTACCAATACATCTGCACTTGCTCCGGGATAGGCAATGGAAACAGCTACTGTGGTTGGAGCAATCTTGGGAAACTGCTCCGTAGGAAGCTGCTTCATGGCAATCCCTCCCATAAACAGGATTACAACCGATATCACAATGGCGAAGACCGGTCGGTGTATTACTTTTTTAAACATAATGCTGCTTTGGGGTTACTCGGCGTACAGATCCAGGTTAGACATTACTTTTTCAGGCTTTTGATATTTTGAGCTGATCTTTTGGTTTTCCTGAACCATTCTAAGACCTTCCAGAAGGATTCTGTCATCCTTTCCAAGCCCTGAAGCGACTACATAAATATGAGGTAATTCGGCAGCAACTTTTATTTCTCTGGCATGTACTTTACCATCTTTACCGATCACATAGACATATTTCTTTTCCAGCTCTTCGAAAGTAGCCTTCTGAGGAATCATCATAGCATTGGCGTAAGGTGACGTAATGACGATGTTTCCGGTTTCTCCGTATCTCAGCAGTCCTTTCGGATTCGGGAAAGTGGCCCTGTAAGCGATATTTCCGGTCTCATTGTCAAAATCAGACTCTATGGTCTGTACGATACCATCTTGTGTAAACTCTTTCCCATTGGCCATTCTAAGGCGTACATGCATCGGACTGTTATCCTTTTTCGCATCCATCTGGTTAAGATATTCAGCTTCCGGAACATTAAAATATACCCACATTTTGCTGTTGTCGGAGAGTTCCGTTACCAGTTCCCCTTCATCCACCAGACTACCTTTTCTGACGTGTAATTTTCCTACAATTCCACTAAAAGGTGCACGGATTTCGGTAAATTTTAAATGGGTGTTCATTGAAGCCAGTTCAGCCTGGGCTTTTTCATATTTTGCTTTAGCCATTGCCATTTCCTGGGGAGCGACGATGTCTTTGTCGGAGAGGTTCTTGGTATTCTGATATTCAATTTGTGCATATTTAGACTCTGCTTTGGCACGGTTTACATCAGATTCATAAAGATTAGGCATAATTTTGAACAGCAGCTGGCCTTTCTGTACGAACTGGCCTTCATCTACATAAATAGACTGGATATATCCCTTTTCCTGAGCACGGAGCTCAATATGATTAATAGAACGGATTTGAGCAACATAATCTTTGTTAACCAAAGTATCTTTTACAAGCGGACTTGTAACGTTGAAAGACGCTGCTTCTGTTTTTTCCTTTTTTTCAGATTGGCAGCCTGCCAACAGGAAAATAAGGCACAAGCTGATATACATGAGACTTTTCTTGACCATGATAAGTATTGTTTTTATAATAATTTATAATTGAAAAAATAGAGTTACCGGCTCTCAAAATAAATTAAGAAAGCTGATAAGGTTTTCGGAAAAAATTACTATAAAATCACAGTCGGATGACCCTATACTGGATGTACAGATCATCATGTAAAGGTTTTAAATGTTCTGACTGAGAAAGTGAAACAGCGATTTGTCTGTCGTGAAATGTAGTGACGAAGCCTGAGATCAGATGCCAGAAACCTTCTTTGAAAAGGGCAAGAAGTTCTGTAGAACCGGATGTTTCTACATTATCATCATTTTCGTTGTCATTTTCGGAAAGATTCGCTCTGATTTTGTTGTAGCGGGGATGGCTGATATTGTAAGCATCATTGGTCTCGTGATTTTTAAGAAATGCAAACGATTTTTTAATGCTTTTTTTCTGGTGAACCAGAAGATCCGTAGTAAAGTGAAGATCAGAAGGAATATCTGTTGAGATATACTGCTGGATTTGCCCATAGTACCAACCTAAAACGGTAAGCAATGCAAATAACAAACTGTACAAATATTGATAAAACCTTTTCCGCATCCCAGAGACAAAGGTAATTAAACTTCAAAATAAGTACAACCGTTATAGATTAAAAAAGTGTTAAAAAGTGCCCTGTTTATTGAAAAAAATAAAAAGAAGAATATGATTTTGGCATTTTCAGCAAGAGATATCGGAAACATAAAAAAAGGGTTTGCAGAAAAAGATGGTCTGAGAAATGGTTATTGGTGCATAATTTAGTGTTTTTAACAGAAAAATTAATCTTATTTTTGAAACGGCATTATTCTGCATAATTTTTGCTGTAACAAGCTACTTTTAACGGTTAAGCATAACCGTTGTTACAAAATCTTCCAATATTATGATGAAAAAATACCTTATTTATATATCACTTTTAGGAGCACCCTTATTTTGGGGACAAGGTAAAATGACTGAAACGTCTGTATACCGGCATAATCTGGCTTTATCAGAACAGGAAAACAAAGCGATGGCATTTGATGCTGATATCAGCTTATCTGAGGCGGAACTTCTTTTGGATAAAAAAATATCCGGGATCCGTAAACAGCTCCTCAGTGATACGGAATCGAAGAAAATATCTCTATATAACAGTTCTTTTAATGAATTAAAACCATTAATAGAAGACAGCAATCTGTTTCAGCTTCTCCAGACGATGCCGAAAGGAGGTTTGCTGCATACCCACAGCGGAGGGATAACAGATGTGAAATGGATTATTTCCAGGGTGAGAAAATATCAGGAAAGCTATGTTTACGACCAGAAAGATAATGATCAGTTTATTTTCGGGCAGCTGGCTTTTTTTGAAAAGGGAAAAGTGCCCGCAGGATTTGTGAGCCTTGATAAGAAACTGGCTTCAAGCCCTGGATTTGAAAAAGAACTGCAGGATCTTCTTACGTTGAAACGTGACCATCTTTGTTCTTATACAGATTATTGGATTGAATTTGAAAAACGCTTTAAACGTATCAGCCTGCTGCTTCCGTACCGTCCTTTCTTCAAGGAATATTATCTGAAAGGATTCCAGGATCTGATAAAAGATAAAGTACAGCATGTGGAAATCAGATATATTTTTGATGAACTTTACGATTTTGAGCATGGAAAATATCCTTTGAAAACTTCCATCACAGATCTGCAGGATATTCTTAAGCAGATACACCAATCGGATCCGCAGTTCACGCTGAAGCTTATCTATTCAAGCTTTAAATTCTTAGATAATGAAAGTATTGGAAAACAACTGGAAACGGCTTTCGTAATGAAGAAAGAATTTCCGGATATGATCTCAGGCTTTGATCTTGTAGCAGATGAAGCGGCGGGACATGATATCCGTTTTTTTGAGAAAAGCTGGGCAAAAATGGACGAACTTCACAAAAAGTACGGCGTGGAACTGCCTCTTTTCCTTCATGCAGGAGAAAGTAATTCTGCCCTGAATGAAAATGTTCTCGACGTAGCCTTGTTGAACAATAAGAGAATTGGTCATGGGCTGAATCTTATCTATTTTCCAAAAACAATGGAGCAGATCAGAAAACAGAACAAGCTGGTTGAGGTAAGCCCCATCAGCAATCAGATTTTAGGATATGTAAGCGATCTGAGAAACCATCCTGCCAGGGTTTTATTAAGCAACGGAATACAATGTTCAATCAATAGTGATGATCCTTCTGTGTATGGATATACGGGGCTGAGTTATGATTTCTGGACAACACTGGTGTATTGGGAACTGGATGTAAAGGCATTGAAAAAACTGGTCTTCAATTCTATTCAGTATTCTTCTTTGAATGACAATGAGAAAAAGAAAGCCACAGCCTATCTGAACCAGCAGTGGAATGATTTTGTACAGAAAGCTAACCGGCAATTTAACTAATCAGAAAAGATTTCCCTGATAAAATAAATCGTATCATTGAAGCCAATGATGCGATTTGTCTTTTCAGCGGATCAGTAAAGATTACCTTTTTAGCTTTAATCTGGACAATTCTTTTTTGATAACAGTACCCAGTTTTGAAGGGCTTACTTTTGTCAGAACCAAAGATGCACAACCATTGAACACAGCGAAACGTTTTAAGGTTTCTGCAAAAGGAATAAGCCAAAGTTCAGGGGCGACGGTGCTGTTTTCAATATGTAAATGAATAAGCTCAAGCTTTTTTTCCTTTCTGTGGGCTTTACAGTCGACTCTTCCGATAAACTGATCTCCAAACAGGATGGGAAGACAGAAATAGCCATACTGTCTTTTTTCCTTCGACGTATAGCATTCCAGCCGGAAGTCGAAATCAAAGATCTGTTTCACACGGTCCCGGTGGATAATTGAGTTATCAAACGGAGACAGCAGCCATACTTTGGAATCTGTCAGATCCAATGTTTTGTTCAGTACATCATTCTGTACAAAAGCAGAAGTTCCTCCTTCTGCCTTGATTTTTGATATTCTGCCTTCTTCCAGCATACGTTGCAGTACTTCACTGACATTTTTCTTCAGCTCATTTCCCTTACGGAGATGAGTGATCTGCTTTACTGTCGTAAATCCATAGGCTCGGAGATTGGTTTTGACCAGATATTCTGCAAATTCAAGTGGGGTAGGTTCTGTGGTGTTCACAGAAGAAGGCAGCACTCTTTCAGCCAGGTCATAAGTTTTCTGCATTCCGGAACGGCCGCTGATCATCAGGTCTCCCTGCATGAAAAGCCGTTCAAGGGCTAGTTTGGCAGGTTTCCAGTTCCACCAGCTTCCGGCTTTATGGCTTTCATTTTCAAAATCTCTTGCTCTTTTAGGTCCTTCATTACGGATGGTATCTGTGACGTACTCCATCACTTTAGGATCCGCATTATAATAGCGGGATTCTCCGCGTTTGATGGCCAGCATCTGGGGTAAAACATACCGGAAATCCTGCATGGGAAGATAAGATGCTGCATGAAACCAATATTCAAATACTTTACGTTCTTCTACCAGTTCGTCCAGATAATTAGCCTGAAAATCGGGGATTCTTGTCCAGAGCGTATGATGGTGTGCACGTTCCACCATAGATAAAGTATCAATCTGTATATATCCGAGATGCTCCAAAGCGTTAAGAACCGCATCTTTTCCGGTTCCGAACGGTGTATTTTGCGTTAATCCCTGACTATCCAGCGTTGCAAGTTTCAATTGTTCTAATGCCAGCTTCTTTTCCATATCCGAAGAAAACAGTTTGTGATGTTCTTTTCAAATATAGTGATTAAAAGCTTTTGTGACTTTTGTAGTGGTTTTTTATGGTATATTTTCACAGATTTTCACTTACAAAGTAGGACAGTAATTGTATACGTGAAAATGCTTATGTATTACAGTACAAATACTTAGCGTTAAAATTAGAGATTTATACTCTACAATTCGTTCCTTTTTCGCCGTTACTTTGGTATGTTCAAAAGAAGCTTCATAACCTGAACAACGGCAGCATCCGAAAAGCCATCAAAAAGAGTAGGAACAATACCAATATTATTAATCATGAAAAATCCTGAAAGTGTTGCTCCTTTTGTAGAAGCCTCACAAATTATCACAGAACTGAAAGACAGAGCCAACGAAATCCTGTCAAGCGTTTTAAGTACAGACCTGTCTGCTATTACCATTAACGGAAAAGGAAATTTCCCATATTACTGGCAGGACCCTTCCAATCTGAAATTTAACAAGAAAACCTATGACTGGATAGCCTGCAACCTGAAAGCTGATACTGAGCCGGTGCAGCTGGACCAGGTATTTACCAATTATTTCATTGATGTTTTCTCGAAAGTCAATTATTCCTTATCTGAAGAAGATACAGCTGTACTGAATGATGCCCATTCAAGAGCTACAGATCAGCAGATGGCTTTACTTACTGCATGGGTGGGAGCCTATGGCTCACTTCCTCCTGCTACAGACACTATGCAGCCAATTGATATCATTATGGATAGAATTGCTACGGAATGGGCCAACCCTGCCACTACTTTATATCAGATCCAGAAAAGTGAAAACCTTGATGCTTTACTGAATAAAACACCGGCAAGCGGAAAACCTATTCTTCCTGTCTTGGCCAGTTATCTGGATGCTCTGGGGGCTACCATATCTTTACAGAATAATGTCACGATGAATAATGGTTATCTGTCCAGAGTTCTGAAGAATGTACAGAATCCTAAAAAAGAAAACGGAGGACTGCAGCTGAATGACGACAGTATTTTACCAGCTTTTGAGGTGACAACCCCGCTCGACAAGATTTTAAACGGCCTTAAAAATACTTCACAGGCAGCCCAGATCGATATGGAGGTCAGCCGTGAATCTGAAAGCCGGTTCCGTGTTTCCGTACAGGGGAAAACGGGTTTTTC